>DAOVSE010000046.1 GCA_030633595.1 Candidatus Altarchaeota archaeon | reverse complement strand
TTCATTGTATTGCTCCAGGGTTTGCCTTGAAATGGAACCTGTTGTGCCTGTCAAAGTAGTGAACGCTTGTGTTCCATCTTCCGTCCAGCTTGTGACATTTGCTCCTTCAATAGGGTCTCCCGCGCTGTCGTTAACATAGACGTCAAGATACCAGTGGCGGTGCAGGTATGATGTGGAATCAGCAATGTTGACGTCATTATAACTGGTGTTTATCAACCTGAGATTTTGTGAATTATCAAGTCTAATATCCTTGGTATTCCCCATTATGACGGAGGATATTATGTTAACGTTATTTGAAGAAGAAAGCAGATGTACTGCATAGTAATTGCTATCCAAAGAACGTATCTGCGAATTAGAGATTGCGTTGTTACTTGACGAATCTAAATACATGCCTTGCAACTTTGATAAAATATCATTCCCTGATATATTGCAGTAGCTAGAATTTCCTAGCCAGATGCCCTTACCTCCCGAACTGAGATCAGTATCAATATCATTCCCCAAGATGTCACAATAATATGAGTTTTCTATATAGACGCCATTACTCTTCTCTGAGGATATGTTATTCTCTGAAATACTAAGATTATATGAGTTATATATCGCAATCCCATTCTTCCAAGTTGAGGAGATATTATAATTCCCCAAGATGTCACAATAATATGATTCGTACACATAGATCCCATTACTCGAATTTGAGGATATATTATTTCCATAGACCTTGCTATAATTGGCTTTCATTAAGCGGACTCCCTCCTCAGCCTTTGCATAAATAGCATTCCCTAGTACAGTACAATTGTCAGAATAGTGGATGTATACACTCTTGTTCTCTGAGGAGATATTATTCCCCAAGATACTACAATAATCTGCTTGGTATAGATAGATGCCCTCCTTCCCTGAGGAGATATCGTTCCCAGATATATTACAACCCTCGGCGTGGTACAGATAGATTCCAGTATACACGTCATAGATAACATTATCTGTTACATTGGCGTAGCTTGCTTTGATGTTCAAACCGGGATGGTTGCTGTTAAAACCGCATTCTGTCAGCGTTGAATCCTTCATCGTAAATGCCGAATTATTCCTTATTACCATGTAGAATTCCTTATCAGGGTTAGATGCCGTCAGATGGGATCGGTTCATTATTATTAAAGTGGAATTACCACCCATCTCATGAGTTCCGTTGGAATTTGTCTCCAAGCGGTACTGTCCCGGGGAAGAGCAATTGAAAATGAGGGTCTGGTTATCTATTATCAGCTCCGAGTTTTCATTTACGAATATATTGGCATTAACAATCGCCGTTCTTGTAGATGTATTGTAGAAAAATATTGAAGAATTGCCGATATCTATGCCAATAGATGTGAGGTTATTTCCGGATCCATTAATTACGATGCTGCCTGAGATACTGGAAGCGCCAGCAGATACGATGGGGATGAAATACGCTGCTATTGAAATAAAGAAGATGATTTTTGGGATTTTCATTGCTATAGGATATTACCCCATTCACCATTAAAAATTTATATGTTTTGGGTAACAAGAGATTCAACCCCAAAAACATTCTGCAGGATAAAATCAGGATCCAGTTCCTTTGCCCCTTCACTGTCCAGAATCCCGGTTAATACAACTGCAGATCTAACCTTTGCCTTTTTCGCAGCCAGAATATCGTTCCTAGCATCTCCGATGAATAGGGTTTCCTCTGGCTTTACGCCAAATTTTCTCATTGCAGTATAAACCATCTCCGGGTCCGGCTTCGATTTACTGACATCCTCCGCAGACAGAATCAGGTCAAATATACCCTTTAAACTAAGAAATCTCAGTGCTTTATCCAAAAAGGCTCTCTCATTACCAGAAGCGATAGCGAGTTTTATCCCTTTTTTCTTTAGATTCAGAAGAAATTCCCTGACACCATCTATCTTTTGGGTATTCTCAAGAAACCAGTTGGAATAAAGCAATTTTCTCTGCTCTTTGTATGCTATCTCCAGTTTTTCGGGGGTGTAGTCATTACCCATAACCGCCTTAAGAACGTCCCCATATGGTTTGCCGAAATGGTATGCGATTTTATCATATTTTATTTCCCTATCGATCCCCGCTTTTCTCAATGCCCTTTGACAGACTTCGACATGGGCATCATTTGAGATTACTAAAACCCCATCGAAGTCAAAAATTAAGAGTTTGAACATTCTAAAAGAGATTATCCTCTTCTGTTATTAAATTAAAGTTCCTTTAACTTCGCCTCAATCCCATCTAACTGTTTTTTTATTCCCTTCAGATCCCCATCTGATGACTTTTCTCTTTCCTCCATCAACTCTTTACCCATCTCCGATACCTCCTCTTTCGGTTCGAATTTTCTAGGCATTGATATATGCCTCATTTTCTTAATTAAAACAAAGGTTACAACGCATATAACTAAAATTAAAAAGATAGTGGGGATAAAATCCATTGGCTTGTACTCCGAAGGTAAAGGGCACGGTTTACAGGGATCTCCGCAATCTATTCCTTCTTCCCCCTGATTTTTTATCCCGTCAAAGCAGCTGGGAGTTCTGCATGTATCATCGTAACAGTAGTTGCTGATGCAATCGGAGTTACTTAAGCAATTCATACCGTCAGCACAAGGGTTGCATGAACCACCGCAATCAATGTCTGTTTCATCCTGATTTTTTATTCCATCATCGCAGGTTTCCTTCTTTGGAATGTATGGTTTCACTTCAGCTATTTTTCTACCCTCTTCCACTAAATCACCGATGATCTCTTCGATGTCATAAATTTTGATCTCGAACCTTTGTCTACTTCTAATTCCCTTGTATTGAAAGTCGCACATTACATCAATCCCCCATAGAGGGTCCCCAGAAAGGATGGCTTTGTCAACCCTGAGCTCCATATTATTCTTGTCTTCTTCTTCCACATGCATTGTCTGATAAAGCGGCATATAAGAATCCGAAAAATAATTTGAAGCTATACAGAATTCATAAACTCTTGTACAATTGTCATAGGTTCCTTTTGCCTTTTTAAACCAGAGTTCTGATTGTTCAATGGCAAGATTTTTACCAGATTCGTTACAGAACCATCCGCGAGTTCGATCACGCTCTGGAATCGGGCATCTGGAGTAATCATAATGAAGCTCCGTGTCATTGAAAATTACATCGGGAATAAGGAAGGGTTGGATGAACTCCCCCTGGGATGTTTTCTCAATACAACGACGATATTTTTCTTCACCTTTAACTTCCTTGATGATATCACAGATGCTCCTTTGTAATTGAAGATTTTCTGTAAGTAAACACTCATCCACAATATCTCTGCCCCAAATCTCTTCAACGGCTTTTTCACATATGTATTTATGTGTTTCTGAACCCCAAGCAGTTGCTTGATTAGGGAAAAAAATGCACACGAAAACTAATACAAGGGCCGCTAATTTTATTTTTTTGGTTTTCATCATGGAATGTTATTAATATTATAGACCTATATAAAATTATCTTTTTAGCTATGAATTTTAACCTGTTTTACCTATTCTATTACATGCAAGGTGCAAAATCCATGTCTAAGAGAGAGGTTCCAGTAAAGATACTTGTTTTGGATGTTCTTAAGCCACATAAGCCAAATATCCTGGAATTCGGTAGAAGGATCTGCGATGAGAAGAGCGTAGAAAATGCAAACATCTCCGTATATGCAGTAGACGAAAAAACGGAATCGGTCAAGATGGTTTTGGAAGGGGGAAATATAAACTTCGATAGAATTGCAGAACTGATAGAAAACTATGGTGGAGTGATACACTCAATGGATAAGGTGGTGTTGGGTAAAAAGAAGGTCATTGAAGTACCCCTTGTTGAAGAGAAAAAATAGGATTTAAATGGAAATATTAAAGTATCTCAAAATATTGAAAGAGGAAGAGATAGCAAGAAGATATTTTGTAATGAATTCTTTTGATGGCGTTCTAGTAGTCCTTGGAGTAGTTATCGCCATGTACTTCACTGGAATAGATGAAGCCAGAATAGTTATAATCTCCTGTCTTGGTGCTGCAATAGCGCTGGCAGTTTCGGGGGTTTGGAGCGCATATGCCACTGAAAGAGCGGAAAGAACGAAAGCGCTGAGAGAATTAGAAAGACATATGCTGAAAGATCTGGGAGAAACACGAGTTGGAAGGAGAGTGCAAATTATGAGTTTTTTAATCGCATTAGTTAATGGGTTATCCCCCCTATTTATTTCATTGGTTTTGATCTCCCCCTTTGTGATATCCCAGTTTGGCTTCTTACAACTTGAACTTGCATTTTATTCCTCGATAACCCTCGTTCTGGCGATTCTGTTCCTTTTGGGCGTTTTTGTTGGAAAAGTTGGAAGGGAGAATCTGATAAAAAGCGGTATAAAGATGGCTTTAGCTGGTGTGGTAGTTGGCGTTATCGTCTTCGCTCTCGAGGGTTTAAAGGTCATTTAATCTTCAGGTATACCTTGCCCTCTTCTCTATGATCGCAATTCTCTTCAGGATTTCATCGTATTCCCTGAAATCCTTATAGCCCTTTAACATGGAACCCCAGATCAAACCAGATTTATTGGCGTGTGCAGCATTCAGAGATTTTTTTAGAACAACCAGATCCATCGCCTTGTCCTCTATCCTCGTTGAGGTCGCACCCAGACCAAAATCAATCAGGAATACTTCATCGTTCTCTAGGATCATATTTGAGGTAGTTAGATCGTTGTGGATTATATTAGAATTGTGAAGCTTTGCTATCATCTTACCTAGTTTTTCTGCAATTCTCCTTACATCATCGTCATTCAAAGAAGGAATCAGATCCTTTATCAATTTCCCATCTATGAATTCCATCACTATTTTCTTCTCCTTGAGATCAATTCTACAAACCCTTGGAACGGAAATTCCGGCTCTCCTGGCGTTTTTCAGGAGTTTTGCCTCCCTCTGGGTTCTTGATTTTCTGAGCCTTGTGTCAAGCTCTTTAATCCTATAATCCTTTTTTATTCTATGCTTTATCAGTTTATTATCCTCAAGATAAAGATTGGCTTCTGCACCCTTGGCAATCAAGTTCATGATCATTTTCTTCCCTGTTTAATATTTAGATTCTTAATAAGTAAAATCTATATTGTGATAGAAATTAACTCATTCTATATCAACGATACCAACTATAACTAAATGGAAGAGAGATTAAAATGGAACTGCAGGGGGTAATAGAGAAGATAGATGAAACATCGAAGGATTATTCCATGCCCGGAAGGGTTAGGAATACACTGAAAAGGGTATCAGAGGAGCTTAAAATGGAGGATCAGGACTTCGCGGTTAGAATTACAACCGCCGTTTATGAGATAGATGAGGTTATAAACGATATAAATATTCCAATGCACGCCAAAACGGCCTTATGGGATATCATCAGCGATTTAGAGGCGATCAAGGAGGGCTAATCTCTAATGGTTAATATCGATCTCATAAAAAGAAATACAGAAGAGATTGTAACAGATGATGAGCTTTCTCTACTCCTGAAGGAAAAAAAATCACCGGTAACATATTGCGGTTATGAGGTCTCTGGTCCGGTCCATCTCGGAACCCTGGTTGCGATATCAAAGCAGATAGATTTTCAAAAGGCCGGCTTAAAGGTTAAGGTTTTATTTGCGGATGTTCACACCTATCTGAACAGGAAGGGATCCGAGAAATGGATCGATGAGATGGTCGAATACTGGAAAAATTCCTTCATCGCCCTTGGATTGAAAAGGGCAGAGTTTATCCGCGGAATTGACTTCGAATTTGATAAGGATTATATTCACGACGTTCTCAATCTGGGTTTGTTGACTACACTGAAAAGGGCATCCAGAAGCATGCAGGAAATAGCCAGAGACCCTGAACATGCCAGGGTTTCCCAGATGATCTATCCTTTAATGCAGGTTGCGGACATGAAATACCTCGATGTGGACATAGCCCACGGAGGAATGGAACAGAGAAAGATCCACATGTTAGCTCGCGAGCTTTTACCTGAGATGGGATATAAAAAACCCATCTGCATTCATACACCCCTGCTAAGTTCATTACAAGGACCCCAAGAGAAGATGTCCAGCTCCAAGCCGGAGACCATGATTCCAGTAGATGATGAGCCAGAGAAAATTAGGGAAAAGGTTTCACGCGCTTTTTGTCCTCCTGAAAAGGAAGGAAATCCCATACTACAGATCTGCGAATATCTGATTTTTCCTAGACTGGGTAAACTTGAAGTAAAGCGCAAAGAAAAATTTGGGGGTGATATAACCTTTAATTCCTACCTCGAATTGGAAGGGAAATATCTGGAAAAGAGGCTACATGCTATGGATCTGAAGAATTCGGTTGCTGAGGCTTTGATAGAAATTCTGGAGCCGGTGCGGGAGAAGGTTGAAAAGTAGTGGTTATTCTACTGTTCCCATTATCCTGCCCGTGTTTTGGTGAGTATTGTTGCATATCCAATACCAGTAGTATAGGTAATCGTTATATCAGTAAAGAAAAAATCTCAAACTCATTGGATACAAGGTTATCCCAGAACATGAAAACTCCACTTCTTCGCCGAACCGATACTGTTTTAGCCTAATATGGTACATTGCCAGAAAATTATAAATACGATGAGAAATACAAAGTATATAAAAGCTATGAGCGACACTGGAATTCCTGCGTTACTTTCCCATAATCTTTTCTCATCTTCACTCGCAAGGATTATAAAACCTATAATTGTTCCAAATAAAGCAAGGACTATAGTGAAAAAAGGGAATATTTGCATTACGATTGAAGTAGTTATGGCACTTACTATACTTAGAAGTGCAACATAGAAGATAGTTGCCAGTATAGTAATGATAACACAATTGGTCGGTGTTAATTGGCCTTTCTGTTTCTTAAAAAAGTACACGGCAAGAAAACCCAATAAGATATGGTGGGATAGCCAACAAATTATGACAAACGGGGAAGATTCCATAGGGATAAGGATACGAATCACACCAGCTATAATTGCCGCAAGTCCTGCAGATTTTATCATGTCGGAATTTATCATCGATAAGCTATTACACCCATCAGGTATAAAAAGATTTCGCATAGAACTTCTGGAGCCGACGAGGGAACAACCCTGAATCAGTACTCAGTCGACTTTACCTTATATCCGATCTTCCTCAGAAACTGTTTCGGCGTCAGATACTCCCTGAACCCTTCAAAATCTCTATCGTAGGCTATCAGGTACTTCAACTTCAACATCTTAACGGTGGCTATATGTTCCAGGTCCTTTCTGTTGATCTTTTCTTTCCACCTCTCCATCTCCCCTTTAATGTCATGCCGATAGACAATACTGAAATTTCTCAATAGGAGGGTAGTTACGAGAAAGGCATAGTCACCACCTTTTCTCCTCCTGAAGTAGTTTCTCACCTCATCCATAACCTTTTCAGAGATTATGGCTTCAAGTTTACCTTCGAAAATAAGGTCGAGGATCCTCGCAGAGTTAGAATTCCAGACCTCCAGACCATAGATAATTACGGAGCTATCTACGAATAGTTTCATGCTTAGCCCGCCGAATATTCAATGCTATTTTATCGGGGGTTATCCTATCTTGGGATAATTCCCTTCTCAGATACTTTAATATCTCCTTCCTGTCTATGAGTCCGGTACTCAGTCCAAAATTAAGCAACGCCATTCTAACGGATTCACTCTTCGTCTTTGCTATGCCCAACTCCACCATCTCATCAATAATCTGTTCATATACCTTCTCAAATTTTAGTGTCAATGTTGTCATTTAAATTTTCCTTTCTTATAGTAATATTATAGTGGTTTTACTATAAATATGAAGAAATTCTCTTTCAACACAGCTACACCCTCTTACCCTCAACCCGTCTTATAGCATATTGTAGCAGTACCATCAGAGGAAATATCTCCAATCTTCCGGCAACCATCTCGATGATCAGGACGATCTTTGCGAGTATGGGCAATGCTGAGATTTCGATAGTTGATAGACCAACCGTTCCAATGGCCGATGATGAAACAAAAAGTGCATCTACCGTGCTTGAGGTATAGCCAGCCAGCACTATTGCACCAAATATCATGATCAGGATATATATAAAGAAAAATACAGCAATAGAGACTATCTCCTTTTCCTCGAAAACCCTGCCCCCGACCTTTAAAGGGACTATTGCCCTCTCACTTAATGTTGATTTCCTTGTCATCCAGAGCACCGATTTTGCAAGGATGGCTATCCTGATTAATTTTAATCCTCCCGCTGTAGATCCTATTCCACCACCAATTAGCATCATAACGATCAGGAGCAATGGTCCGAACTCATGCACATCACCAAAGTCCATATCGCTGTATCCGGTTGTTGTTAGCGCGGATATAATGTTGAATATTGAATGTCCAATGGCATTAGATACATTCATCCCGTCATGATATAATATAACTGCAAACAAACCGATTCCAATCGAAAGTATTGCAATTAATGTTTTAATCTCCGTACTATCGAGAAATTCCCTGAATCTCCCATTGAGGAGCATATAATGGAGGGGGAAGGCAGTAGCCCCAATTATCATAAACGCCACGATCACAATCTCACTCACCCAGTTTGTATATGGTACAGATTCAGAGAACACGAACCCTCCGGTTGATATCGCACAGAGGATCTGGTTTAATGAATCAATAAAATCTACACCACTGATCCAGAGGAGGAGCACACCTATAAAGGTATAAACAACATATATCTTGATTATCTCTCTTACAGTCCTTTTTAAGGAAGGGCGTATATGATCCAAACCCAGTTCGGATCGATAGATATGTATCGTTGATACGTCCACCCGCATTAAACCAGAGAAACACAATACAATTATTCCGATTCCGCCAACCCATTGTGCTAATGCACGAACAAATAAAACGCTGTGAGGATATTCATCGAGGTTGGATATAACACTCAATCCAGTTGTTGTATACCCCGATATGCTCTCAAAATATCCGTTGACCAATACATCTATTAAGCTTCCCTTCATAGTCATAAAAAACGGGATCGCACCAAAGAATGAAATAAGGAGGAGTGTTATAACCGAAAGTAACATTGCATCTCCAAGGTCCAATTCCTTTCGTTCAAATCTCGTGAGTAGATACCCAATTGACATCGACAGAATAAAGCTGAAAAGAAAGGGAAAAATATCCTCGTTATAGTATAAGGCAATAAATCCAGGAACCAGTAGAAGGATTCCGTTTATCTCCAAAAACAACCCCAGATAGCTTACTATATTCCTTAGCTCCATTCGTGGGTTACAGAAATCTCCCGAGCCGCGTCTGAGAGAACTCAATATAATCCTCAACATTAAAGCCCTTTAGTTTATCCATGAATTCTAAAGGCAGGTAGATGCAGAAGGTCAGTTTTTCTTCCTCGGCCTTCTCAAGGGCTCTGGCGAGACTGGAAATCTCATCAATTAACTTCAATCCATCATCAGATTCTATCAGGGTCTTAAATTCCGACATTTTCGTCTCAGGCATATCTATGAGGGTATAGCCCTTTTCGATTCCAAAATCCTCTGCAATTTTCTCTTCGATCTTTACATTATCCCGTAACATGTCTTCCCTGAAGTTCTCTTCGATCAAACCTATCTTTTCCTGAAAGGCTATTTTGAACAATTCTCTCTGATCAATTCTTTTCATTATATCCCTCGAGTAACCTTTAGAGTTTCTTAATCTGAAGACCAAATCGATATCATCCATTTGAATGAATTCTTCATAGCCCATCTCTTCGTCATCTAAAAATTTGTTCAGTGCGCGCTTGAACATCGCCTCGACTATCCTCTTTGTATGATGCCTGTAAACGGTTTGATACATCAGATTCCTGCTGATCAAAAGGGATTCCACTGCCTCCAGACTCCCCCTCTTAATAACTAATTCATTATCTACCAGTTTCATGCCGTACATTATTCTCTCCAGATCGATAACTCCGTATGCTACTCCTGCATAATACGAGTCTCTGATCAGGTAATCCATCTTGTCTATGTCTATCTCAGATGAGATTATCTTACCGAAGCTGCCCTTTCCGTTAATTAAGTCAGAAATTTCACTGGGATTTAATCCATGTTTCTTCAGTATATCTGATATCTCCGTTTTTTCTATAATCCTTGTTGAATTCTCCTCGTGTGAACGATTAAATTTTGCCAGTATATCGTCCGATGTGTGAGAAAAGGCACAATGACCTATGTCATGCAACAAACCGGCGACCCTGATTGCCTGTTTATCGTCATCCCCAAGCTCCAGGTGATCCGCGAGTAAACCGGCCAGGTGCATCACACCCAGGGAATGCTCAAAGCGTGAGGAATTCATGGCAGGATATATCAGAAAACATAAACCGTTCTGCTTGATATGCCTCAACTTCTGAAAGTGCGGCGTGTCTATCAATTCGAGTTCTAATTCGTTTACAGTTATCGTCCCATGAATTGGATCACGTATTGTTTTTATAGGTTCCATTGTCGGGATATGGGCTTCTACTACTTTATTTGATTTTTAAGTAATAAGTCGGATATTCACAGAAAATGGCGAACTCTGACGAAGTCCGTCACATCACCAAAAAGAAATCTATTTTTTCAGCCGATACTTCCATCCAGCGTATCCAATCAAGGATACCAGAAGAAATGTCGCCAGTGTAGTATAATCTGTGATTGGAATGGAAAAATTCTTGTCACCGAAATAGAGGAGAAAAACCGGGGTTAAACCAAGGATCATGCTTAAGCCAGCCCTTTCAACCGGGTCAAGATCCTCTTTCTTGGGGAAGATGGCCATACTGAGAAAAAAACCCGGAATAACTATGAACAATATAATAGCGATAGTTACAATAAATATTGTTACCAAATCCATGTATAAGACTTGGATTGCATTAAAATAAATGATGAATGCTGTGATCCTTGCTGGGGGCCTGGGAAAAAGACTGAGGCCTTTAACGAATAATGTTCCAAAGGCAATGCTTCCCATAAACGGAAGACCAGTAATTGATCTGATAATTGAAAATCTTAGATCGGCCGAAATTACTCACTTTATCGTCGTAATTGGTTATCTTGGTGAACAGATCAGAAATCATTTGAAGAAAGAGAGTATCATTTTTGTAAAACAGGAAAAACCCCTGGGCTCTGGAGATGCGCTGAAATCCGCTATATCCCTGGTTGAGGGAGATTTTATAGTTTCTGCCTCAGATACATTGTTGCCAGTAA
>DAOVSE010000097.1 GCA_030633595.1 Candidatus Altarchaeota archaeon | reverse complement strand
ATTAATGCTGGACTTTTTGCCATTGCCGTTACTGGTTCTGGTATCGGTTGGTGGTCTGGCGGCGATGCAATCCACGGGAGCGCCCTACATCAGCAGCTTTGCAGCGATATTCTCCAGAGAGATAATATCACCCTACCTGAGGAAAGGTGGTAAGACAATAAAGGAATCCACGGAGATATGGATTGCAAGAGGATTGTCGCTGGTTGTGGTAGCGATGTCGTTTTCAGTGGCATTCTTTAGACCGGACTTGATGGTTATGCTCGGTGGATTAGCGGTTTCGTATGCATTCCAACTGTTCATAGCACTGTTTGCAATGGCATATCTGAGGAATACATTCACCGGAAAGGGTATTACCGCCGGTGTCTTTGCCGGCATACTTGGAGTTACATTGACCTATGGTAGCTTCCCGATAGTCGGTGATATATTCCCGGCAGTCAACGAATTCCTTGGGCAGTACCAGTATCCGCTATCAATCCACTGTTGTGGCTGGGGTATACTAGCTAACATGATAGTTACGGTAATCGTCAGTGCAATGACCCAGCAGAGCAAAGAAGAGAGGAGGATGAGAAATGAGATACAGGACTACTTTAAGGAGGTGGATCATCCATCACCGTCTGGTCAGAAATGGAGGAACTTCGTGAAGTTCTACGCACCGTTCTGGTGGGTAATAGCATTCATCGGAGCACCAGTATTCGCAAACGGATTCTGGTTCGGGGTCCCTGCACAGTGGATCTGGCTGGCCGTATGGTGGGCCCTCGGATTGTTCATGATGTGGGCTATGGCGTGGGGCGCAGAGCTGTCTACGATGCCGAAGAAGGACGTAGTCCCGATGACTGAAGAGGCTGCGAGGACAATAACAGAGCATTAAACTGGGTAAGGGGTCAGATTTGGGAAATAAATTAATCTGACCCTATTTTATATTTACCCCGCAACCGTGAATAGATATATGATATGCTTCCACCAGTTTATTATCTAAAGAAGATCGAACCCTTTTCCTTTCTTACTGCGGATGAGTTGGATGAGATTGTAAAGGGTCTTGAATCCGAGATATATGAGAAAAACTCCATAATATTTAAAAAGGGTGGAAGTCCCCTCAAGTATCTCTACCTTCTGAAATACGGCAAAATCTCACTGAGTAATACTCATGAGGAAATTCTGGGTGAGGGTGAATTATTTGGCGTTGCCTCGGTCATCTCGAAAAATCCACCAGGATTTACGGCAAGGACCGATGAGGAGAGTGTTTGTTATCTGATAAAGAGGGAAAACTTTTTGAATGTTTTTAATTCAAATCCCGATTTCTCTGGTTTCTTTGAAAAAATTCTGTCGAGGAGATTGACATCCCTTCTGAAATTATCAAAGATCTCTCACGGATGTGAGGAATTGTATGCAGCTTCTGTTCTAGACCTTATAGTAAAAGAGCCGGTTGTTTGCTCTTTAAAAACGAAAATAAGAGATGCTGCAATAAGGATGAATGAAGAAAATGTCGGATCCATAGTCATAGTTGAGAATGATAAACCACAGGGAATATTTACACGAAAGGATCTGACGAGGGTCATTGCAGGGGGAACATCACAAGAAGAAGAGACATGTAAACACATGTCATCCCCCGTTATAGAAATAGATGAGAACAGTACCGTTATGGAAGCCTATCTACTTATGGTTTCCAATGGGATAAATCATTTAGTAGTGCTGAGTAATGGTAGGATAAAAGGGGTTATATCGAATAGAGATATTCTTTTAAGGTTGGAGTCCTTTTCATCTCTCCTGTCATTATCAAGGAAGACAGTATCCCTCAAACAAAAGGACTTAAAGGATGTGGTTTCTCAAATTTTGGACTTTATAGAGGACATGTGCGTGAAGATAAACTTTTCCGACATATCCAGAATAGCGAGTGGTATGTATGATCTGATAATAAAGAAGATTCTTACTGAAAAAGAAGAGGAGTTTAAAATCTCCGGGGGATATTGCTGGATACAGACGGGAGAATCCGGAAGAATGGAGGTGGTTTTTCCCGAGGTAACGAGTGTTATTATCCTCGAGAAAGAAAATAAAAAAATTTACGAATTTATCGATTCCGTATGCAATACCCTTAAGGAAATTGGATTTGAAATTGAATGCAAAAACTGTTACAACATTGAAAGATTAAGAGAATTTAAGATACTTGGGAAGAGGCTAGA
Source organism: Candidatus Altarchaeota archaeon (assembly GCA_030633595.1). Taxonomy (GTDB): domain Archaea; phylum Altiarchaeota; class Altiarchaeia; order IMC4; family QMZM01; genus QMZJ01. The sequence continues at coordinate 904 of DAOVSE010000097.1, read as the reverse complement.
GCTGTATGATAGCAGGTTTCTTTATGGGGGTAAAGAGTTACATCAGGAATTCAATGAAATACTCAAGAGCAAGGTTAATAAAGCTGTGAAATTCTCGGCAATTCGTTGCTTAAACGAAAGGGCTGAAAAATCGATAGTCCACGGAGTGAGGGCATTATCTCTCGAATATGGAGCATTTGATATAAAAAACACCGAGGGGAGATGTAAACTCATAGAGAAGTCAACCCCGATGGGGAGAGAAATTATTGAGGCGTATAATGTGATAATGGATATAGGTATAAGGAAAAAATTTGCATACGAAACAAAGAGAATTGATGAAATCCTGCTGAAAGAATCCGAGAAGATTGTATCAGAATTTAAGAAATTTATAAAACAGAAATATGCTGTCTAAAACAAAATTTAGCGTTCTGGACCTCGAGACCACTGGATTGAATACGAAAAGGGATGAGATAGTTTCGATAGGGATAATCCCGATGATTGGAACCAAGATCCTGATAAAAAACTATTACTCCCGCTTTGTGAAACCGAGAAAAATTGATGCAAAATCCATAAAGATTCACGGAATTGATCCATCTACAATAAAAAATGCAAAAAGCTTTGAGGAGATTTCAGAGGAGATAAATGGAATTTTAAAGGATAATATCCTGGTTGGTTGCGACACGGGCTTTGATGTTGAGGTCCTGAAGAATCATTTCTCGAGAAGTAATATAAAGATAAAACTCGAATGGGTGGACGTAATCCAGATCGAGAAATGGTTATCTGAGAAGAATGGGGTGAGGGGGGATTTTATGACCTTAGAGCAACTAATGGAAAAGTATGGGTTAGAAAATATCTACAGGCACTCCGCACTGGCAGATGCATACCAAGCAGCCCAGATATTTCAATTCCAGCTTAAAAGACTTCT
>DAOVSE010000019.1 GCA_030633595.1 Candidatus Altarchaeota archaeon | reverse complement strand
GGATCTTTGTCATTCTGGTTTGGGAATGCAAACACTTTTCTAAAGGGTTTGCTTCATAGCACAGCCATATGTCTCTATCTGGATCTTTGTCATTCTGGTTTGGGAATGCAAACACTTTTCTAAAGGGTTTGCTTCATAGCGCAGCCGTAGGTTTCTATCTGGATCCTTGTCATTTCATAATATCTTCAAAAACCGCCTCACACTTCTCCCTGTTCTTGGCGGAGATAACCCTGTCGGAAGGGAGTTTCAATCTCTTTTTCAGTTTTTCCAGAATCTCTGCATCTGCTATATCTTTCTTGTTTATGGCAACGGTTATTGGAATTTTGAAGCTCTTCTTTATCTCTCTAAGGAGGTGTATCTGAGGTTCGATTTCCTGTGTCGGATCCATGAGAAAGAGAATTACATCTGCAAGTTCACTGATCGCTAAAATTGCCTGTAGTTCAATCCTGTTTCTTTTCTCCATGGATCTGTCCAAGAGTCCAGGGGAGTCTATGATCTGATATCTCTGATGTTTTATCTTTCTGTGCCCGATCAGAATCTGTTGGGTTGTAAAGGGGTAGCTGGCTATCTTAACCTTCGATCCCGTTAGGTTATGCATGAATGTCGATTTTCCCACATTCGGGTAGCCGGCAATAACCAAGGTCGGTAGCTCTTCTATATCCGGAAATTCTCGCAGGGTTCCCTTTATTTCTATAAGCTCATTTAGGTCGTCTGAGATCTGCTTTACCATGGATGAGGATCTCCCCAGAAATTCCCTCGCAAATTTAGTATCCCTGCTCGTTCGGATGTTCCTTAGGGCTTCCCCCTCAATTTTCTCAATTTCGTTGGCACACCACTGTACGGCCCCCAATGATTTCTTGTATCTGTCCCTCTCTACTTTTATGTCGAGGAGTTTCTGATAGAATTCAGGCAACTGCTCATAGCTCGGGAAATTCTTGATTACGGCCTTCAGGTCGGATTTGATTACTCTACTGATGGTTTTTACTCTTGCTTCCTCGGATTTTCTGAAACGTATTTCTCTCGGCTTCTTTGTAGACCTCTTCGCCTTTGCCACCTTCGATCCCCGTCTAAAGGCCTTGTCTACCAGTCCCTCTGAGGTGGGTATATAGGGCAAGTTGAACATATTATATTATTAAATGGGAGGATATTATACATCCAACAAGGACAATAAAAAAGATGATATATTAGAAGAATTTGAAAAGTAAAGGGTCTGAGGAAATGAAAAGTTTGATATATCGCAATGGGTGGATATACGAAACCTCCATTAAACTGATGCATGGCAATGGAAGATACGAATTCATGGGACAGCTAATTGGTAATGGAAAACGCGTTCTTGAATTGGGATGTGGGACTGGATTACTCCAGGAATTTGCGCAAAAAGAGAGTAGCTATCGAGGGATAGATCTAAATAGCGCCCTCGTGAATTACGGAAGGAAAAAGGGTAGAAATTGTTTTCTTGGAGACATGAATACTACACCCCTAAGTTGTGATGTCGTGGTTTTAATAGATGTATTACATCACATTCCAAATCCAAGTGATTTCCTCAAGCGGATAGTTACCCAAAGAGAAACTATCGTCTGTGAACCATATGACACAAATAGAACAAGGTATGAAAAAATAGACAACCGCCTGATAAGATTTCTATTTAGCGATGATGACGGGATAAATGAAACGAGAGATAATTGGTTTGGTAAAGGGGGATTGGTTAAGTTCTTTAAGAGCTGTGGGGAGTGTGATCTATTCGAATTTAATAAAGACATAATTGGGTGGTATAAACGACCAGAAATAGAGACTTCACCCAACGGTCACTGATATCGGCTAAAGACGCAGCTAAATAACTTCCCCCAGATCCCGAACAAATTCTCTGATGATTTTTTCTGTAACGTGCGGCATTACAACGATTCTTAGACTTTTACTCTGTGTATCCATCAAAATGTCCCATCCCATATCCCTGAGAGCTTTCCATACATTTTCCATATTCTGGGGCCTTATACCCATGACATTCAGCTCTGGCTCTACAACGATATCCACCTTTATCTTTTTTAATTCATTACAAAGAAATTCGGTATTTTCCATGCATTTTTCCACTATTTTTCTATAGCCATCCATTCCGAGATAATTTATTGTGGCCCATGTTGCAGCTATTGATCCTCCTGATCTGCTCCCGCTCAGGGTGAATGTCTGGAAGGGAAGATAATCGGGGGAGGTTTTAAGTTCATTGAGATAGGATTCGTCTCTGAATAAAATTGCACCGGAAGGTATAGGCGCAAGACCCATCTTATGCGGATCTATAGTTATCGAATCTATATTCTCAAGGGTAAAGTCAAGCCTAAGTTTGTTATTCAGGAAGGGAATTACAAAGCCACCGAATGCGGCATCCACATGGAAAAATATATTCCTGCAGAGCTTATTAATCTCTCCTATTGGATCCACAACACCCAGAGCAGAGGTCCCAGCGGTTGCAACTACAGCAAGTGTATCCTTATCAATTCTATTCTCGAGCTCAGAGATATCTACCTTAAAATTTCTGTCTAATGGTAAGTATTCAATTCTCAGATCCAGTAGATCTGCAGCCCTCTGTATTGAGTAGTGTGCAGACTGTGGGACGAGAATTTTCCTTCTCCCTGGATAGAGCTTCTTTGCGACCCATAATGCAACTATGTTGGCCTCAGTTCCCCCGGTTGTTATATATCCCGCAGTTTTTTTATTCTTTAACAGTTTACCGAACCATTCAATGATCTCCTTCTCTAACCGTTCAACATTCTTGAAAACATGAATGTCCAATGCATTTGTATCCGAGAATATTTTATATGCCTCAATTGCCACATCCAGTGGTTTAGTGGATACTGATGACAGAATCTTGCCATCTGTATATGATTGATCCTCATCCCTCATCTGCCTTAATTTATCTATGATCTCCCTTTCGTCCATCCTTGAAAATCCTCCCACTGTGTAAAGCCGATCCAACCAAAACCTTGTAGATACCTATTCTATGGAGGGAATCTATATCCTCCAAATCCCTTATCCCCCCACCGTAGATTATTCTCTTACCCGGTAATCTCTCAAGGACCTGTTTACAGAGATTTAGGTTGGGTCCCTTTAGGATTCCAACCCTGTCCAAATCCAGCAGAATAATCTCTGTAATCCTCTTGCTGTCTTTAATGATCTCAATGAAATCAAATAAATCGAGAGATATTTCAGAGATAAGCTTACCCTTTCTCGTGTCAATACTCAGAACAATCTCCCTGGGAAATTCCAACAGGTTTAGGGAAGAGAAGGTCTCTGTAGCGATTACGGGCTTAACCTTATCCAACAAGAAGAGCGTTTCCGAAGACCAGAGACCGATATCTGCCATTACAGAGAGTCTCGTAAACCTGTCTATTCTATTTATCAGCTCCCGGTCCGGATTGGAATAAAGAATTCCATCGAGATCTGCGATATAGACCTCCCTGAAACCGAGTCTCTCATAAATAGTTGCAATTTCAAATGGATCGGAGGATTTACAGATAACACTCTCAAATTCCTCATATTCGTCTCTCTTTCCGGGCCTCGGCCTCACGGCTTTTCCGTCCTTTATGTCAATTACAGGAACTATCAAGATTCTGCCTGCTCAAAATTTTAGATAGAAATTATACAAACTTTAATATGTTACATATTTATATCAATATATAACAATATTATCAATATAGAACTATATTATAGATGAAAATGAAAATTGATAATCTTGATCTGGCCATAATAAAGCATCTACAGGAAGATGCGCGATTAAGTTTTAGGGAGCTTGGCAGGAAGCTTGGAGTTCCTCATACCACCGTGTTCACACGAGCGGAAAGACTGGTTGAACTGGGAATAATAAAGAATTTCTCCGCAATCCTTCATCCCCATGATCTTGGATTACAGATCGGGTTTATCGTTGTGGATGCCCAACCTTCCAAGTCAAAAGGTATTGCGGATAAACTATCTGGATTCGATGAGGTCAGGAAGGTTTTTAGAACCTTTGATGGAAAGATAATAGCAAAGATTGTCGTTCCAAGAGGGCACCACGGCTTTGAGGAATTTCTAACAAAATTGGATGACTTCCCTATAAATGCCTACCCAGTGCACGAGGTCATAAAGTTCGACCACACTATTCCTGAATCCGGGTTAAAGAGTTTGCACTTCTATAAAGAAAAATAATTAATTTTTCCCCACATCAACCCAGAACCTGAATTCATCGAGCTGTTTCTTCAGTTTATAGGGCATTGCCCTCCCCCACTCGGATAACCAGCCATCATCCTCGAATTTCTTCTTTATTGAATCATCCCGGATTTCTGCTCTTTGTACGAATTCGGCCAACCCCCTGTTTCGGATAATTGAATTCTCTGGTTCAAAGATGCCCGACCAGGTTGCCCATACCTTGAAAACTGTATCGGGAAATCTACCGCCTCCGAGATCTATTGCCATTAAATCACACTTTCTCGTTATTTCCATGATTTTTTCAACTGTGCTGAAGCTGCGCACATCCCCCTTAATGAATCTTAGATTCAGATAACTCTCCTTGATTTCTTCAAAGCAGTTTTCAGATTGAGAACTCTTATCAACTACAATGGTTAGTTTGGTCCTTTCTAAGTAAGAGAGGGTACCCTTCCCGAGATGCGGACCTAGTTCTATCACTATGTCGCCCTTTTTTATCTCGTTATTCAGTAATCTTCTGTATTTTTCTACATTGTAGACTATTGAAATCATTCTCAAAACCTATTATTATTATAAACATGAAGCGACTATAAATTTAATACACTCAAAAATGCGTCTGGATAAATTAGAGATCAAAGGATTCAAGTCCTTTAGGGACAAAACGGTGCTAGAATTTCCGGATCAATTCACCGCCATAGTTGGACCGAATGGCTCCGGGAAAAGCAATATCGTTGATTCCATCTGCTTCGTTTTGGGTAGATCTAGAGGCTTAAGGGTTAACAATCTGAAGGAACTAATCTGTAACGGTGGAGTCGGGGGTAAGGCATTGGAGTATGCAAACGTTTCCATCTATCTGAGTGACGGGAATAAAAAGAGGACAAAGATAAGCAGAGAGATTGACAGTGAGGGGCACAGCATCTATAAAATTGACGGCAAGAGAGCCTCGAGACAGGAGATTGTAGACCTTGTCGGGGACAATGAATACAACATAATCCTCCAGGATGACGTAACAAAGGTAATTGAGATGCAATCCAAGGAGAGGAGACAAATACTTGATGATTTATGTGGAATCGGTGAGTATGATAAAAAAAAGGCAAAGGCAATGAAGGAGTTAGAGAAGGTAGAGAATAGAATTTCCGAAACCCATATCATCCTGGGTGAGAAACAAGGGTATCTGGAACAGCTCAAAAGAGAGAGAGACGACGCAATTAGATATCAAAAATTGCAGGATGAATTAAAGAAATGTAATGCAAGCATTCTACACAAAAATATCGTAAGCCATGAGAAAAGGCTGGAGAACATAGATCTAAAGCTCGATGAACTGGAGGAGGAGAAGGGTAATTTTGCAGATTATATTGAGGATATAAAGAGTGATATTTCAGAAAGGAACAAGGAGCTGAAGGAGCTTAACTCTGAGATCCTCAGATTAGAAAGGGAAAAAGGCCTTGCAACGATACCCGAGATAAAGGGGGAGCTCATGAGGAGACAGGATAGAATAGAAGGCCTGAACAAGGACCTGGATAATATCAAAAAGACGATTCAACAGAGAAAGGAAAAGAGGAACAAGCTTATTGCGGAGATAAATGGCTTGGAATCAAAACTTAAAGCGGTTGATGAGAAGCTAGAATTTCTGAATTCCAAGATTCGGGAGAAATCCAAGACAGCTAAGGGTCTGGAGGTTGAGGAAAAAATTGACGAACTGAAGGCAAAAACATTTGATCTGAGATCAAAGATTAATGCACTTTTCGATTCAAATAAGGCAAATGAGAAGGGAATTGAGGATCTGATTGGGGAGAAGACACAGATAGAGAACAGAATAAATGAGTTGATAAAGAGGGAAAAGGAACTGGAAAAGAAAATTAAAGAAAGGAACAAAAAACATAAATCCGACTTTGATGAATTTGAAAAACTCAAAAAACAGAGTCCTGAGGTAACTGAAAGACAGGCAAAGATACAAAAACTCTTAGAGAGCCTTCGGGTGGAATTCGCAGAGAAAAAGACAGAGCTTGAGACAGTAGAAAAGAGCAGTGGCGGCTTGAAGGGAACCATCAGAGCCATAAACAATCTCAAGGAGGTCATCAGGGGCGTTCACGGTCCTATCTTCCAGCTTGGTACTGTGCTAAATCAGGACTATGAAGAGGCGATGAAGGTTGCTGCAGGGGGCAGGATGTATAACATCGTCGTTGATAACGAAGACTCAGCAATAAAATGTATCAAATACCTTAGGGAGAAAAGGATTGGAAGGGCTACATTTCTCCCATTGAACAAGATAGGTTTCGGAAGAATAAACAAACCTCCACGAGGAAGTATCGGGTTTGCGCGGGATTTTATCACAACCAACAACATATATAAGCCAGCATTCGACTACGTTTTCGGAAATACCGTCCTTGTAAGAGACTTGAAAACTGCAAGGGAGATAGGAATCGGAAAATGGCGTATAGTAACCCTTGATGGAGATCTGTTGGCAGAGAGCGGTGCCATGACCGGCGGCTACAGAAGAAAAATAGAGATCGGATTCAACCGCGTGGATGAACTTGAAAAGGAACTGAAAACCCTTGAGAAAAGAATCATAGAGCTTGATGGTGAAAGACAGGAATTGCAACTCAAGAAAGAAAAGATGGATGAGAAATTGTCAAAATTGGAAACTCCAGTAGCCAGTGGAAGGACCGATGTTGAGAAGATAAGATTGGAAAGGAACTCCATAGCTGATAAAAGGAACGACCTGAAGGATAGAATTGACGAAATTATGGATAATATCCGTAACATAAAGAGGTGCATTCCTGAGAATGGAAAGAAGATAAAATTAATGGAGAATGAGATAAAATCCGAAGAAAAGAAAATAGAAACGCTAATGAAGAAAAGGTCTGAGACAAAAATCGATGAACTGGAAAAATTAAAGGACGATTACAGAGACCTAGAGATAAAACAGAAAACCCTGGAAGAGAGAAGAGAGCTCTCAAGACAACAAACCAGGGAGATCGATGAAGAACTCAGAAGGCTTGGGGAACAGAAAGATAATAGTGAGAAAGATCTCAAAGAGGTTCAAGTGCTGCGCTCAGAACTGGAGAAGGAGCTCGTGGTCGTGGAGAAGGAGAGTACAGATCTAATGCAAGGGATTGAAAAACTGATGGATAATAGGTCTAAACTCGAGGAAAAAATAACGGATCTGAGTTCAAAGACAGGGGAAAGGGGGTATGAGCTTGATAACATAAATGAGCAGATAAATAAGGAATTGGTGAAGAAGGCCATGATAGAAACAAAGCTTGCAGATCTTAAAGAAGAATTTGCAGATTTTGATAAGGCCGAAATCTTGGAAAAAAACTTTAAAGAGCTCGAATCAGGGATCCAGGAAATAGACAACGGTCTTGAGGAAATTGGTTCTGTAAATCTACGCGCGATAGAGAGCTACGAGGTTATTAGCAAGGAATTCGATGAAACTACAGAGAAACTTGAAACATTAAAGAATGAAAGACAATCCATATTTGATTTCATGGAGAAGGTAGAAAAAAAGAAGAGAGAGACCTTCATGCAAACCTTTGATGTCGTAAAAGATAATTTCGAACAGATTTATAAGGAATTGGTAAAGGGCGAGGGCACTCTGATTTTAGACAATCCAAGGGAGATATCTGATTCCGGCTTGTTGATACAGGCCTCTCCGAGAGGAAAGAAACTCATAAACATGGATACCATGTCAAGCGGTGAAAAGGTACTTACCAGTTCTGCGTTTCTCCTAGCTATACAAAGGTACAAACCATCATACTTCTACATAGTAGATGAGATGGATGCAGCCCTAGATAAGGAGAACTCATTAAGGTTGGCTGAACTCCTGAGAAATTCGACGGCTCAATTCCTATTAATATCGCATAATGACGAGGTAATAAAAAATGCAGAATCTGTAATCGGTGTTTCCATGAGTAATGGATTGTCTCAGATCGTTGGTGTGAAATTGACCTAATCAAAGATAAGGTTAACCGAGTCAGATTTAAGGACCCTTATTCTTGAATTCAGGACCTCTACCAATTCGGATTTAACATCCGGTGTCCTTGATGGTCTGACATACTGTAAATCCTCTGTAAGTTTCAAATCCCCTAGAGACTCCCTTACCCAGGTTGCGAAATCATTCCTGCCATCCAGATGGAAGAGAATGGCCCCCTCAGGAGCTTTTTCTATTGCTTCTTTCAATTCTTCCAGAAAAAAACACTCTGCCAGTACCTCGTCATGATTCCCTTTCAACCTGAATGCCTTTTCATCGCTCACACGTCTTAGGTAGGGATGAATGCAGGTCTTTTTATCGTGAATTATCGAATTTATTATACCCCAGTACAGATCTTCATCATAATTGTTTTCGTCAACCATCGCCTATCACTTTGAAAAATAATTGTATTAATTAATTGACAGGTCTTATATAAATACTTGAAATTCTCACCTGCAGAAATTCAGCGCCCATTCGCCGCAGCCTCCTTTTCCGCTTGGAACTGACGGGTTGCATTCTACAGGCTGGCACAGACCCATTGAACCGACAATAAAGCCCTCGCTGCAGTTGCCGTCCTCACACGTTTGCTGGAAAAATCCACCGCAGAGGGTTGTCGTTGTCGTCGACGTTGTTGTAGTGGTGGTTGTTGTCGTTGGAACTGTACTTGTAGTCGTGGTAGTTGTCGTTGTCGTAGTAGTTGTCGTATAAGTAACATCCACCCCGCCATGACCAACATCAGAACTCTTATGGTTATCCAACATCACACACGTCAATGCGCCGACGGTAATCATACTCACCAGAGAGAAGACAAGAACAACCAGACCTATAAGCTTTAAAGGACTCTTCCCCCCCTCAGTATCCGCTCCATCATCATTAAACAGCAGACCTGAATCCCTTCGCCCCCTCAACTCATTCAGACCCATTTTATCCAATCACAAGGTAACATACTGGATTTTTGTAAATATAAGTTAAAAACCGCTATTTATTGGGCTGATTCTAATGGATAACCAGAAGTAGATAACCATGAAAAAATATATCGTCCTGTATGTGTTATTATCGTCTTTGTTTGTTGGATGTTTGGGTTCCGAAAAAGTCATTTATGTTTGTCCGGATGGAAGCCAAGTTTCTAATCCAGATAACTGCCCTTCGACAACCTCTACAACCACGACAACCACTACATCAACCACATCAACTACGACATCAACAACCACGACTTCTACAACCACGACAACTACCCTGGCTGTTGCCTGCACCATCAACAGCGACTGCGGGCAGCGGATCGAGGAACGAGTCTGCTATAAAGGTGATGTCTACATTCGCTTTGTGACGCCGATATGTATGAAACCAGGGACACCGGAGTCCTACTGCATCCAGAAGGTCTCATTGTCCGGGGCGTCTATTTTGACCGAGCCAACGCCTTTTGAGAGGTGTTCATGCGGCTGCGAAAACGGCACATGCCTGTAGATCCTCCCAAAAGATTGTAGAGACTTAAAAAAGGGCAAAAACTCAAAGTCATATTGCATTGATTCTATAGATCAGATACAGAAAAAATGTAGTGTCTAACTCCTCCATATATTGGTTTTTGGGATATGTAGTGCCTAACTTTCTTCTGGAAAACTAACTTGTTGAATTCGCGAAGCGAATTCCTTTCTTTTGGTCAAGGTTTTCTTTTGTAAAGAAAAGCTTGATTGTAGTGCCTAACTCTCCTGAAAAATTTGAAAGAAAAGGGTTTAGCCCCCACACCCTGCCTTTTCCATAACCCTTTTTTATTTACATCTTATTTCCAATAACTCCCCTAACCTCCCCCTTCACAAACTTTTTAAGAAGATACAAGATAGGGCTTGAGAGGATTAAGATATGGAGGGACAGGGTTGGGAAGAAAGTAGAACTATGCCTTCATTTCTTCAAATGCAACCTGCGTTGCTTCTACGAACTCCTTTGCGTTGTTTTTCAGTTCATTCAATACTTCTTTGTTGACTTTCGTCAGGGTTCCGTACTGGAATTCCTCTCTCAGCGTTTTTGCATTTGTACCCATTAATTCGTCGGCACTTTTTATCATCGCAATGTATTTCAGGTCAAGTCGTATCTTCCCCTTCCTGATGAAATGTTCAACCGTGTTTATGGTGCATTTCTGGTTTCTGGATTCATAACCGAGTTTGTATAGAATCGCCAGAAGGGAGTGATACATAGCGTAGAATGCTGCTGATACTGCCCAGTCAGTGAAGTCACCCTTTATGTTGTGTTCCATTGCTCTAAGGTTGTGTAGTGCTTTTTCGATGTGGTTTCTGCCTTCCTCGATATCTGGTTTAATCTTCCGCACCCCCCTATGCTTTCTCCCCCTGCCTTTTGTCAGGCACCATTTGAATATCTCCTCTACGCCCATTCAAACACCCCCAATTAGCTTAATTAACCCATCCTCGCCGTGCAATACCACGCCCTTTCTCAGAATGTCTAAAACTACTTTATCCTTGTTTTTTATGTTGTTTTTCAGATCCCCCTCTGTCATCATGAGTGGTGTGATCTGCTTTGGTCTTACCGACGAGAGTTTCAGACAGAAGTCATTAACCTTACCCACGTCTTTTTTCTTTACGACGAAGAGAACATCGACATCCCTGAATTTTTTCGTTTCGAGAATAGAGCCGAATAGAATCAGTATGCTGGCAAATTTTTCAGCATCTTTCACATCCCCCGCATATACCTTTGCATACGGATTTGAATCCAGCACTTCTTTCCTGTTCTCGATGAGCACCAGTTCGCACAGGCTCTGGGTTTCCTTGCTGCCAAGATCCAGAGTGTAATAGATGGCATTACCGAGTTTTTTTGAGGCGACTATACCCCTTCCCTCCAAGTTTTTAAGTATCTTGTACGAACCTCCAGGACTTATCTCAACCTCTCTCGCTATCTGGTTGATATTGTACTGTTCCACAATGTTCCTAAGAAGGAATTCTACGACCTTAAGCGTGTTCTTTGAAAACATATTATTCACTTTTTATGAATAGTTATTCACTTTTAGTGAATATAAAGTTTCTGTTGGGATATGAATAAGAATTTTATAGAAACAACGATATTTTTCTATTTTTTTAGATTATCTTGTAAAAGAGAAAGAATATAACCAACTAATGTTTTTAGATTATCCTGGCAAATGCGACGCCTTAAAGAAGGGGTTTAAAACTTTTGGTAAAGTGATCTAATTCCATAGATTAAATTCAGTAATATGTAGTGCCTAACTCCCCTGTATATCGTTTTTAGGGATATGTAGTGCCTAACTCTCCCGATCAAACTCTCCTGAAAAATTTGAAAGAAAGGGGGGTTAGCCCCGCCAGGATTCGAACCTGAGTCGCCGGGTCCAAAGCCCGACAGGATTGTCCACTACCCTACGGGGCTACATAGGAAAAGTTCTTGTTTCGTGTGGCTAGTCCCCGTGGGGGACGTATGCCGCACCTTTGATAAACCTTTATTAAAGGTTTGCGCCCACCGGGATTTGAACCCGGGTCATTGGCTCTCTCCGTTTTGGGATGAACCCCTTTTTTAATGGTTCTTGGAAGGCCAAGGTCCTAACCAGACTAGACTATGGACGCATGTTTATGTTATCAACCCACCTCTCCCTTCGATGAGCATCATGTTCTTTCTTTTTTGATGAAGCTTTTCTTAAAAGTTTCCTAGACTATGGACGCATCTCCGCTTAAGTATATATGATTTCATTCTTAAATTTATCTTCTCATCTATAAACATTAGAAGGTGATAAAATGAGTAACGCGATAATACTGAACTTCAAGACCTATGAAGAAGCAACGGGGGACAACGCACTAAAGCTTGCGAAAATCTGCGATGAGGTTGCGGGGAAGACCGGCGCCAACATTATAGTAGTTCCGCAGGTTTCCGATATCTACAGGATTTCCAATGCGATTAAAATTCCCGTTTATGCACAGCACATTGACAACATAAAGTACGGGAGTAATACGGGGCATGTCCTTGCTGAGTCGGTAAAGTCCTCCGGAGCTAAAGGAAGTTTGATAAATCACTCCGAAAACAGGTTGAAATTGGCAGATATCGAGGTCAATGTAAGGAAATTAAAGGAACTGAAGATGACATCCATAATCTGCACAAACAACGTTAATACAACAAAATCTGTTGCAGTTTTAAATCCTGATTTCGTCGCTATAGAACCTCCAGAGTTAATAGGTAGTGGAATATCCGTTTCACAGGCTCAGCCGGAGATCATATCAGGCAGTGTTGACGTAGTAAGGAAGATAAACCCTGAGGTTAAGGTTCTCTGCGGTGCAGGAATAACGACAGGGGAAGATGTTAAAAAGGCAATCGAGCTTGGAACCTGCGGTGTTTTACTTGCCTCTGGTGTTATAAAGGCAAAGGATCCAAGAGCTGTTCTGATGGATCTGATTAATGGTCTGGAATAATCAGGAAGGTCTTTTCTTCCTGTAATCCTCAACAATCTTTTCCACTGAGACACCTCTTGACTTTAATTTTTCCAGATCATCTACGTTTATGTAATAACAACCTGCTGTTTCCTTTACGTATTTTGTATCAGTAACGAGGATTCCCCTATCCACCAAAGGAGCATAATCCAGAGATTCAGACAAGAATGCCACTTCTATTCGCTCTAAATCCTCAATATCCTTTTTCCTGAGTTTTCTATTTATCAGAGTAAGCCCATTATATCTTTCCGGAAAGATTCCTATTGGTTTTATCTCCTCATTTGATAACATTTTCCACAGATCTCTGAGTTTGTCTATGTCCTTGAGCTTATCTCTTAGATCATTCAATGAAAGCTCGAGGCTTTTTATACGTTGATCCCTCTCTCTGATTTCTGTTTCCTTTCTTAATCTTATCCTGTAACTGCCCTTTATCCTTGAGATCTTCCTTTTCAGGTCTCTTATCTCGTTACCCTTTTCATCGAGCTGTTTTCTCAGTAGTATATTCTGTTTTTCAAGCCGCCTCATCCTTCTCTCTTCTTCGGAGAGGATTATTTCTTTTCTGGGCTTCGGTTTTTCGGTAATCCTTGGTTTTTCCCTCTCTTTCAGCATCTTACTAGCTTCGTCTATCGAGTAACCCTGTAGAACCAGATGCTTTACATCATCCCCAAGCTTTAAAGAGTCTATCTTCTGGAATTTATTCTTGAATTTATTCAGGGTTGTTAAGGCTGCAGCGAGTGCATCCCTCTGATGAGAATCCTCCGGTTTATAGGGCCTTGTTAACTCGATTTTTTCACTTACAGAGATTGATTCGTGGGGTGTGTGTACTAAGGCTCCTAATTGCGCCGCCAGTTTCGAGACGAAGCCAGGGGTTGGTGTGACATCCGTAGCTATTACTGATACCTTCCCCAGTTTGACCAGATGTTCAATAGCTCTGTCCATACCCAGGTCTTTAGAACTGAATAGATCAATTAATTTTCCATTAAAATTCAGTGCAGCAATTCCAGTCGTTGTTCCAGGATCTATCCCAACGATGAGATGCAATTTAATCTACACCCAACTTATTATACATTCAACTTCATCTGCTCTTCCTTTATTGCATAATCCCCATTCAGGCAAGAGAGGCATAACTTTTCCCTAGGCAGCCCGATAGCCTCAATTAGGCTATCCAAGCTGTTATAGGCCAATGAGTCCGCACCGATTTCCTTTCCTATCTCCTCAACACTTTTTTCCTGGGCAATAAATTCCTTATAGGTTTGCATATCTATCCCATAATAACAGGGATGCCTTATGGGTGGACAGGTAATTCTGACGTGTACCTCTGAGGCTCCAAAATCACGGAGGAGTTTTATTATCCTTTTGATCGTTGTCCCCCTTACAATGGAATCATCAACCAGAACCAACCTTTTATCATTTATCTCGCTTTTGATGGGATTTAATTTTATCATAACGCCCTTCTCCCTATCTTTTTGCTCTGGAAGGATGAATGTTCTTCCAAAATATCTGTTCTTGATTAAACCCTCTCCGTATGGAATTCCAGAAGCCCTGGAATAACCAATAGCTGCCGTAATCCCTGAGTCAGGAACTGCAATAACCATATCTGCATCAGCTGGGGCTTTTCTATATAGAATTCCACCCAGATTTTCCCTCACCTTATAGATAGATACTCCATCAATAATTGTATCAGGCCTTGAAAAATAGACATATTCAAACATACAATGAGAGATCCTTTCCTTTCTTGTCCAATATGACTTCATACCATTGCCTATTACGAGAATTTCCCCCGCTTTTACATCTCTTATGAGCTCCGCACCTATTGCATCCAGAGCACAGCTCTCTGACGCAACGACGAATGTATCATCAGATCTACCAAAGACTAAGGGTCGGAAGGCCCAGGGATCGCGAACGGCTATAATCTGATCATCTTTCAGGATCGTTATAGAATAAGAGCCCCTAAAATGGTTCATGGCATTTTTTATTCCCTCGATAAAGTTTCCCGTTCTTAGATGTTCTTGTGCAATTAATTGGGCGATTATCTCCGTATCGGTAGTTGTTGTAAAAACGCCTCCACGTCTCTCCATTATGGACTTCAATTCTGACGAATTTACCAGATTTCCATTATGGGCTATAGCAAAGCTTCCCTTTGCATAATTAATAACTATCGGCTGTGAATTTTCAACCTCAGATTCTCCAGTTGTGGAATATCTGACGTGACCAATCCCGACATTACCGTCAAGATATTTTCCCTTGAATACCTCAGAAACGAGACCCATATCCCTATGCAAGTTAATTTTGTCTGTATAGGTTGCGATTCCCGCAGATTCTTGACCGCGATGCTGCATGGCATAAAGTCCGTAATATATCTGATCAAAAACGGGTTTATCAGAATAAATACCAAATACTGCGCACTTCTCCTTGACTTCCATTATATTATTATTTGCTTTCCAAATTTAATAATTAAAGATGGATATAAAGGGTATAAATTCTGGCATATGTATAGATAACTTCAGGGCATCTGGAATTAAAGAAGAGAAGTATGGCATTGCTCTGATTGTAAATGACAAAATCTGTGAAACTGCAGGAGTTTTTACCACAAATAGCATTAAGGGAGCGCATATCCTGGTGGATAGGAAAAAGATTGAGAATGGCTTTCAGGCCATTGTCATAAACTCTGGTAATGCAAATGCCTGCGTTAAATCCGGCATCAGAGATGCGAAAAAGATGTGTGAGATGGCGGGTAGAGAACTTAGTATCGATCCAAGGCACATTGGAGTAGCGTCTACAGGAATAATTGGTAGAAAATTGAATCTTGAAAAAATTAAAGATTTAACTAAGAAAGCATCTTCAAGATTGTCAGATTCTCCAGAAGGAAGTAAAGGGGCGGCGAAGGCCATCATGACAACCGATACGAAATTAAAGCAGATTTCTTTTGAGTACAAGGGGATAAAGATCGGCGGAATAGCGAAGGGTGCAGGTATGATCGCCCCAGATCTTGCGACCATGCTCTGCTTTTTAACGACTAATGCAGCTTTGAACAGGAAAACATTACAAAATGCCCTTGAGAGAGCGGTGAATGACAGTTTTAATCTGTTGGTTATAGACGGAGATATGAGCACAAATGATACTGTCATCCTAATGAGCAACGGAAAAAAGTCTTGTAATTCAAAGGATTTTCAATATCTATTGAATTATGTAACCAGAGAAATGGCGAAGTTAATGGCAAGGGATGGGGAGGGTGCCACGAAATTTTTGGAGGTAGAATTACAAGGAGCTAAAACTGTTAATGATGCTAGAGCTGGAGCAAAGGCAATAGTCTCATCATCCCTGGTGAAAACCGCCGTGTTTGGGGAAAACCCCAATTGGGGCAGGATCACAGCAGCTATAGGATCGAAGATAAAATTTGACTTTGAAAAAACGGACATTCTCCTTGAGTCAATGGGAGAGAGCGCATACGTGGTCAAAAAGGGGAGAGTTATTGATCTCGATAAGGTGAGAGATATTCTCAAAGGAAGAGACATCAGGATCATCGTGAATCTAAACTCCGGAAAGGAAAAGGCAATGGTCTGGGGCTGTGATTTAACTCCAAAATACGTAGAGATTAATGCAGGGTATAATTAAGAGGTAAAAAATGAGGATTGCAGGAACCTATATGCGGTTTATAGAGGTCATAATTAGCCTAAATGTGTTGATATTCATACTGACTCTGATAAATCCATCTCTTGCAATAACAAATTTTGCACTTCTACCTGCTGACGTTTTAGAAAGGCCCTGGACCATAATAACCAGCATGTTTTTACATGGAAGTTTCAGCCACCTCTTCATGAATATGCTTGCATTGTATTTCTTTGGGATGTATGTAACAAGTATAATTGGTGAGAGGGACCTGATAAGAGTATACTTCATTGGGGGGATTGCAGGTTCATTGTTTTATGTCATTTTTGCTTTCTTCTCAATTTCTACGTCCATGAATATTCCAGTTGTGGGCGCTTCCGGGGCTCTTTTTGCTGTTGGTGGTGCTTTAGCGATATTAAGGCCGTATATGCGAGTCATAATATTTCCCTTCCCCGTACCGATGCCAATGTGGATGGCTGAGACTATAATATTCTTCCTCGTTTCGCTCTTCCCAAATGTCGCATGGCAAGCGCATTTAGGGGGCTTGATCGCAGGAGTTTTATTTGGATATTACTACAAGAAAAAGGTGGGTAGAGAAACGGTATATCATACCACAAGATATTACTAGCTAGCTATTGACTATCTGCCAAAATATTCATTCCAGGATTTTACCTCAATTTCCCTGTCTTTGACCTTTTGTATAGCATGTACAGCAGCCAGTGCGCCGGCGAGTGTGGTTATGTAGGGTATATCCAAATCAACTGCGCTGCATCTTATCATGTATCCATCCCTCTTAGGGTTTCTTCCAATGGTCGGTGTGTTGATTATAAGATCTATCTGCTTCTCGCTCATCAGATCGAGAATATTTGGATTACCTTCACTGATCTTTAATATCCTCCTATTCTCTATTCCATTTTCACTTAGATAATCTGACGTTCCGGATGTGGAGATTATCTCAAACCCTAGTTCTGAGAATTTCCTTGCAACTTCCAAGATCTCAAGTTTGTCCTTTTTCTTAACACTTAAGAAGATGGTTCCTCCTAAGGGTAACTCATTTCCTGCAGCTATCTGGGCCTTATAGTAGGCCATGGCAAAATCCCTATCAATTCCCATAACCTCACCGGTTGACTTCATCTCGGGGGAAAGCACGGGATCAACCCCAGGAAGTTTTATGAATGGAAAAACAACCTCCTTAACGGCTACATGTTTTATTTTTTTCATTGGCTCCAGATCATCAACCAAGTCTTTTACCTTCATACCAACCATGACCTTCGCGGCAATTTTAGCCAGGGATATGCCTACTGCCTTACTGACGAAGGGTACTGTTCTAGAAGCCCTGGGATTGGCTTCCAGTGTATAGATGACACCATCCTTGATTGCATATTGAATATTGATTAAACCCTTGGTATTTAGCTCCAATGCCAATTCCTTCGTGTACTTCATTACCCTATTTACTGTCTTTTCATCAAGGGTTTGTGGGGGTATTACACATGCTGAGTCGCCAGAATGAACGCCAGCTTCCTCTATGTGTTCCATAACTGCCCCTATTAAAACAGTATCCCCGTCACAGACGGCGTCAACATCTATCTCAATAGCATCCTGTAAAAATTTATCAATTAAGATCGGATGTTTTGGAGAAACCCTTACCGCCTCTCTCATGTACTCCTCCAATTCAGATTCATCCTGAACTATCTCCATGGCCCTACCGCCCAGGACATAACTAGGTCTAACGAGGACGGGATAACCAATTTTGGTAGCTATATCCTTTACCTCTTTAAAACTGTGGCCGGTTCCCCATTCCGCGGAGGGCATTCCTAATTTATCCAATATTTTTCCAAAATGATCTCTATTCTCTGCTAGATCTATGTCTCCAGGCTTGGTTCCCAGAATCTTTACTCCATGTTCCCTCAATGGTATGGCCAGATTTATCGCAGTCTGCCCTCCAAATTGGACCATTACACCCAGTAAATTTTTAGATTCCTCATCCACAACGTTTAGAACGTCCTCGAGGGTCAGAGGTTCAAAATATAGCTTATCCGAGATATCGAAATCGGTAGATACCGTCTCTGGATTGTTGTTTATTATTATTGTCTCTACCCCTATCTCCTTCAATGCAAAAACTGCGTGCACTGTACAACAATCGAATTCGATTCCCTGCCCAATCCTGATTGGCCCTGAACCGAGGATCACTACCTTCTTTCTGTCAGATACCTCGATCTCGTTCTCGGTTTCATAGGTTGAGTAATAATAAGGCGTTTCTGCATCGAACTCAGCAGCGCAGGTATCTACCATCTTATAGCTTGGTTTCAGATCACATTTTTTTCTCAATTCCCTGATTTTATCCTCATCCCCTAGCTGTTTGTCCAAAAAACCCAGCCCCTTTCTTTCCCTAATTTTCTCGGTAATCTTATTATCATTCATTGTTAATATATTTTTAGATGTATTCAATATATCTTGTCTATATATAAAATTGGTGCTTGGATTGAAATTTGAGGATATTAAAAAAACTGCTATAACGTTCTGGCAATTGCTCAGGATGAGGAACTGCATAATCGCATTTTTTGGCGTATTAGTCGGTGCTACCTTTCTCTACACTACCGGAGGTGAAATACTGGAGACTAAAGTTTTCATAGCCGGTTTAGCAGCCTTTTTGATAGTGGGTGCTGGAAATGCCCTCAATGACTATTTCGATTTTGAGATAGACAAGATAAACAAACCAGAGAGACCAATACCCTCCGGCAGGATATCAAGGAGCGACGCTTTTATGCTTTCTATTGTTCTTTTCCTTTTGGGTCTGGGATTCTCTAAATTTGTAAATGATTATTGTCTCAAGATAGCAGCTTTGAATTCTCTGATGTTGATAGTCTATGCCATGTACTCCAAAAAACTTTTACTTGTTTCAAATCTGACAATAAGCTTCTTGGTTGCTTCAGTCCTCGTGTTTGGTGTTGCGTCAACGATCCAGAATGGAGCAGATATCACGGAGGAGATAAAACTCATTTCAATCATTACAGCATGTGCGTTCCTTACCACTCTCTCAAGGGAGATAATAAAAGATATCGAGGATATAAAGGGTGACACAGAGAAATACGCTGTCACCCTGCCAATCAGAATAGGCACACAGAGAGCAAAAAACATTGCAATAATCTTCACATTAACCGCAGTATTATTCAGCCTCTTACCCTTTATCATCCAATTAACATTCTTTAATTTATATGCCTACGGCATCGTTATACTAATTTCCGACCTCATACTAATGATCTCATTGACAATGCATCCATCACTCGGCCAGGGGGTAATGGTTTCTGGCATGCTTTTGGCCTTAATCGCCTTCTTTTTGGGCAATATCGTACCGGTATTATAGCCTGAAATTTAATGAAGACTTTCTAAATTATAACCTAGCTCAGTAAAGCCCTCGTAGCTCAGCCTGGTGGAGCGCCTGCTTGGTATCGGC
>DAOVSE010000040.1 GCA_030633595.1 Candidatus Altarchaeota archaeon | reverse complement strand
TTTCCGGGTTTGATCTTCAGATTGGCTGAACCGAAAACTGTAATGCTCGTCTTTAGATCCGGGAAGATCATTGTTACGGGGGCAAAAACCCCGAGGGATGCAGACATGGCTGCAGAGACGACAAGAAACATAATAAGGGAAACGACTGCAGTTATCAAGTAACATCTACTCCCTTATCAGCTTGCCTTTCCCAAGCGAGTTAAACGCCCTGAAGAACATAAGAGCGCTCGCGTATGCCTGTGCTTCCATTGCCTTTACTGTACTCTTATCTATGCTGTGCATCTCATCAAAGAACTGCTTAAATGCGTATTTCGAATTCTTGCCGAATATTTCCTCATCACTCCTGCCTTTTCCAGCGTACGTCTCTAGAACCCACTTATATATTCTCTCATGGAGGTCAACCTCATAGACCTTTAGCACGTTCCATACGATATTCTGCCAGAAGGTTCCCACATTACCTTTTAGCACGTCCCCCCTCGGGAACTGTGTTGCTATTAGATCCAATGGCGTTCCTGTAATTCCGTGCTGTGCAATTCTTACTTTAAGTTTTAATTTCCTTAGCGCATGGGCAATCTCTTTTGTTCTCGAAATATCAATTGAAACCTGCTCGACCTTTACACCTCGTTCGTCATAGATATTTCCATGGGTTGAGCCGTTTGCTATTGCAAGCAGTTGTGGGTGTATATCCGCCTTGTTAAGCTCTTCTATGAATGTGGTGGCCTGTTTTGCAGTTGTCAATAGAAAACCCTTTTCATCCTTCCTACCTACCTCACCAACCTCCACCTCAAGACCGTATGAATCCATATCCTTTTCTTTCATCCTCTCTGTAATCATCTTTCCAATCTCTATCGTCGCCTTCAGGTTTCCTTCAAGCTCCTCTTGTTCATTCTTTCCTTCGAAGTTGAAGATGTGCGATGCGTCAATTGCAAAGGATGTGAATCCTGCATCTATCTGGGCCTGCACTAGCTCTTTCGTACCCCTGATTGTCTCATCACTTCCATCTTTCACTGAGATATGATCTGCATGAAGAACCCATTTTGAGCATCCTACTCTTTCAGCCACCCCCATAATCCTTTCGGCAAAGTCCTTTGGTGTATAACCCGTATATCCCCCCTTTAGATCACACTCAGATCTTGCAATCTCTATAAGTATGGGGGAGTCAGTATCCTTTGCAGCCCTCAATATCCCCTCCGCTATTCCAGGGATATACCTTGTGTTTGCTGCCATTATGATGCAGTTTTTATCTCTCAGTGCATCATACACCCTTTTTCCTGAAATTGGTTTATAATCTGCCATTTTAATCTTTAAACATCTCCTCAATCCTCCTGATTATTCCCTTACTGCCTATGTAAATCGGAACCCTGTGGTCTATCTTTTCAGGCATGATGGTGAGAATGTCTCTACGTCCATCACTTATTCTGCCACCTGCCTCTGTTACTATAAACCCCAGAGGGTTTGCCTCGAAGAGCAGCCTCAGCTTTCCATTTTTATGTCCCTTGAATGCAGGGTATGAGAATACCCCCCCATACTTGAGATACTGGTGCACATCTGCGACAAAAGAGCCAGAGTATCTTAATTTGTAGCCTTCTTTCTCCAGATGGTCTATGACTTCCCTGTGCTTTGCCGTCCAGTCTTTTTTAAGCGCCCCGCTCGCGTAGAGTTTTCCTTCCGGTATCCTGACATTCTTTTCCATCAGTACATATTCCTTTTCGTCATTAAGTGCGAATATATGCACACCCTCCTTTACAGTAAGGGTTAGAATAGTCATGGGTCCGTAGAGCAGGTACATTGCAGCCCGCAGATTTTCCCCCTCTTGCATAATCTTTCCGTTGTCGTATATACCTATGATGGTTCCCACTGCGAGGTTCACCTGCACAAGTGATGAACCATCGAGAGGATCTAATGTTACTGTATAATCTGTCTTAGCATTCGGAAATTTCACAATATCTGGCTGTTCTTCAGAGGCAGCTGCCTTTACAAGATTTGATCTCTCAAGCACCTTCAGAAGATGGGCGTCAGACCACTTATCTAGTGCAATCTGCGTTTCTCCGTAGATATTTTCTGTGTCCACATAGCTCTGATTTGTTATGAATGCCTTTCTTATGGGGTCTGCCTGCTTCGCGATCAGCTCGATCAGATCTTTCAAGGGTTCTTCACATCCGGTGCTGTCAAGATACTCCTTTAGTGTTGTCATAATGATCATTTAATTATTGGATGGGGGGAATATAAAACGGCTTAAATACCTACCTGAAGAAGGTCTACATAAAATCTGAAAGACTTACCTGCTTGGATAACTCGTTCGTGAAAACGGAGTCGATTTCTCTTTGAAGGATCTGCAGCCTCTGTTTTAGATAACTTGAGGTGCCGTATTTATCGATAAGGTCTAGGGATATGCCTAAATATTTCCTGACAGTTCCCTCAGAGACGGTCAACAGGAGCTTTCCACCGCATTTGGTGCATTTTCCAATCAATGGGACTCTCCTGTAGGATTTATTGCATTTAACACATCTGAATTTCTGTCTCGAGAAAGCCCTTAGATTTCCATAGATATCGCGGAGAAAGTGAGAGTTTATAACCAACTCTGCTACCAGTCCCTCCTCAATTGCCCTTATCCTCTCAGCAACCTTTAATTGCGCGTCAACCTTCTCCTTCATTGTTTTCAGGGTTACATATCTTGATTCGAGAACCGACCCGGTTACGTCCGAGCTGTCGTGTGTGAATTTAATGCCAGAGTATGGATTCTTGTCCAGGATGGAATTTACTATGGGTATGTTAACATCGGAGGGGTCTACGTTTTGCCATGTCTTCTCATAGAACTCTAATGGATAGCTATCAACGATTTCCATCTTATGGGCCTCATCATCGATCTCGTTCGGATCCAGGACCGTGGTTACAACCAAGGGGGCGTCCATCTTACCACCTCTCTTTTCTGGAAGATATTTCCTCGAGAAATTTATCAACGTATCCACGATGAGCATTATCGAATCCTCGTCACCATCTGCATTTCTCCTCTTTGCGGCGTGCCAGAATGGATGAGCGTAGCAAACCGATGCTTGCGTGAATCCAACTATCCTGCCGGTTATCCCCGCCGATGTATGTGGTGCTAAACCAACGACTAAATGCCCTAGTAGATCTTCCCTTGATCTGGCATTATAGAAGGAACTGAGCCCATAGAATTTTTCAAGCAATTCGTCAATGAATCTTGCAACCCTTAGGAGGTAATCTGCACCCTTTGTTGGGAGTATTACATCCTGCACCTTCAGCTCCAGAATCTGCTCTTCATCAACCAGCTCATCTCCAAGGTAGTCTTTTTTATAACCCAATTCTCTCAATCTTTCAACGGAGATACTAACCTCCCTGGGTCTGAAATGGGTTAATGGTGCATCGGTAGCATCAAATCTGATAGTGCCATCCTTGAAGACGAAAACATTGTTCTTGGCCCGTAGGATTCCCTTCTCCAGCGGCTCAGGTATCTTGTAGTGGGAGATCATACCCTTTACTCCTTTAACCTCTGCAGAAACCCCTAGGTTCTCTATGGTATTTTTCCATATCACCCCCAGATCAAGATCGCGACGCTCATAAAACCGAGTATTGATCCTGCATTTGGGGCAGACATCTGAATCACATACGAGCTTGCATGAAGGGCAGATTTTTCTGAGAGTAGTTTTTTCATTGCAATTCGGACAGATAGGGAAAATTGTTATGTTGCCACATTTAGGACATTCATATCTAGCAACCTCGACTGAAATAGAATTGCGTTCCGATGCCCGGTTTATGTTTCTCTCTGAACCCCCCGCCTCACCAATTGGGAACAGGGAATGGACCGGGGGTTGCATCTTCCTCTCTTTGGCCTTTTCCGGGCGTCCCATTCTTGCTCCGATATACGTCCCAGATTTTGCCCTTATTCTTATGGGCGATATCGAGTTTAGGAAATCAATAACAGAAGATTCCTTATTGTTCTTGAATTTATTTATCTCTGTGGTAAGGTTCTTGAAATTCGATGTCAACGGGTAGAGAAGGGGTAGATATTCCTCTATTATTATCTTATTATCATCAACCCTATGGGGGACACCTAAAAACTCCAGAATTCTCTTTCCCTCTGGATTATCATTCCCAAGTATGAGCTTGTCTTTAATCTTTGCTTTAGAGAACCATTCTACCAATATCCCCAGATCTTCAAGAGTTATATCATCCCAGCGGTAGGTATAGCGGGGATGTAGTGGTACACCATATTTCTCTGATATCTCGATGGCAGTTTTTGCGTCCGGAATTTCTGAAGATAATTTAATACCTTTACTCTCTAACTCTTGACGCCACCACTCTTCGCAATAACCTGCAGGTAGTAAGGCAGTATTTGTCTGCAAGAAGTCTCCGTAGGTTATGAGTATGTCTCCCAGGAAAAGGATTTCATCTATGTCATCCTTTATAAATTCTGCCTGCTCTCTACTCTCAACCATGAGAACGCTTCCATCCTTCAGTTTCACTATGGGACCTTCAATACTGTCGCATTCCGTTATAATACAACCCTTGCCTGGACGTTCAATCTTCATCTGTGTCCCGGTAGCGATGAAACCATCCAACAGGATCATCGTTGCTGGGTGAATGGATTTTGCCGCGATTCCCGATGATCTGCTTTTACCGTATCTTAATCTGAATGCGCCCTTGGCAGATGGTGCTGCAAATATTGGTCTGCCTCCAACGATTTCTGACATAAAGCCTGCGCTTTGTTTTACATCTGTTTTTTCTTTATGTTTGCCAAGTTTGGGTAACCAATCCCAGTCAAGTTTGAATTTAGAGCTATATCCTATTAATTTTCTGGCCTTTTGTGCGATACCTTCGGCTATGACCAGACACATTCCACCCCTGATCCTGTTTGTCTCAACCCTCTGTAGATCCCTGTGGATGGAAACCTCCCTCTTCTCGGTGGGATCGCCGTCGACACACACAGGAAGGTTATTAACGATCTCACGAATATCATCATCTGGTGGCTTGTACTGCAATCTGCTGACCCTGTCATTGTAGATCTTGATCTCCTCAACATAGCGTTCCAATTCATCCTTTGTTGGTCTATACTCCTGCAGACCAACCCTCCTCCTCAGATAATCTGCAATTAATACTGCCAAACCCTGAGCCGTACCTCCTGCACTCCTGATAGGCCCGGCAAAATAAACCGATAGATATTCTGAGCCGTCTGGATTGCTCTTAATTGAAATCCTGGATATTCCCTCGATGGGTGCTGCAACAACACCCTCTGTTATTATGGCCAGGGCGGTTCTCAATGCCTGGTCAATTCGTTGCTCTTGCTCCTTTCTTGGAATCATGGAGATATCCCCCAGGATGTCACCAATGATCCGGGGTAGATTTTCCCTACCAAGTTCCTTTATTTTAGACGCAATACCTTCGGGGCCAACGAGACCCTCCACCCTCGACGCCAGATCCCCTGCCGGCAGTGCCTCTACCTCGGAGGATGGATCTATGCCCCTAGATCTGGCTTTACCTGCAATCTCATATGTTGAAGCAATCTTTTCCCTAATCTCCCCAAGGTATCTCTCTGTTTCTGGATCCATTTCAAAAGTGTATTACAGAGACCTCGTGGTTCTGTAGATTCATTATTGGAACTCTTCCAGGGGTCGGGAGATGTCCGAGCTCTTCCTGATATCTGGTCCTTGCCTGCCATGTTCCGGAGTTTATCACCTTAACCCCTTTATAATTTGCATAACCATTTGTGTGGATATGTCCCGAATGAAATATATCCGGGATTTCCTTTATTGTCAGATAATCCTTCTTCTCAGGTGATATATAATCATTTCCATAAACCGGGATTAAATATCTCCTTTTTAGATACTCTATCATGGTAGTTTCCGGTCTTGAATATGTGCAACTGGAAAGGTTGCCTATCATCGTGTCAAGGGAAGTACCGTGATACATGAGCGTCTTAACCCCATGGGTTGATACCATTACTGGATTGCCCACCATATGTACATTGGGTAGATCATAGAGGGGCGCACCTACATCTCTATCAAGCCTTGGCTGAGGTTCCGCATTACGCACTGCATCGTGGTTACCCATCGCGAGAACTATCTCTATATAATCTGGAACCTTCTCAAGAAGGGATGCAAGGAAATCATACTGTTTATAGATATCTGGAATAGAGAGCTCCTTTTCCTGATTAGGATAGATTCCAATACCGTCAACGAGATCCCCAGCCACTAATATGTACTTAACCTTCTCGAAGATCTCAGAATTGTTACCCTTGAGATTCAAGCAATCTATGAATCTATTGAATTCTTTCTCTAGGAAGAGATAGCTACCAACGTGGATATCAGATAACAATGCAATATGAATCGGCTCATCTGCAGATCTGGTTTTATTATTGATCGGTAGATCCGGTTGGTATATCTCCCCCGCAATAAATAGATCTCTATTGAGCCTGCCAGAGATCCCGATAACCTCATCCAACAGAATGTTATCATACATCTGATTTAACTGACGATTGTTTCCTGGGACAAGTACTGTTAATTCGCCAGTAGGATCTTCAACCTCAAGGAATCTATAGCCCTTCTTACTCTCCCTCTTTGAAGAGACCATCGCAATAATGTGTATATTGTCCTCACCCATATATTTTCTAACCATCTTTATGGGTACAGCAGCCTTGAGATTTTCCCTGTCCTTCAATATCCCCCTCAGGCTGTCGTATTTCTGATTGAAATAATCCATAAAATTCTCTAACAGGCCCTCACAGGTAGATTTTCCAGTTACATCCGTTTCCTCGTGAATCTTTAATTCAGAATCTATCTCTTTTGCAAATATGTGTTTCTTTCTCTCAACCTGAACTTTCTTGGGTAGCTTTTCTACCTCCGTTATCTCAGCTTTTTCTCTTTCTAACTCCCTGTTCTTTTCATCTATAAACTCTCTGAGAAACTCATCGGCAACGAGCCAGACATTCTTTTTCTTTGCAGCGAAGATGACCTCTTCTAGGTTAAGATTGTGAGAGACTATCCTCTCAAACCCATGAGAGGTTAGAACTATTCCCTGATCTGCAAATTTTTTGATGATTTCCCCCCTATCTCTATCTACTGTGGCATACACTGAAACCACCTACCCCCTAAAGAAATTCCTTATCTTTTCCACAACAACGGTACCGGCATTTATCTGCGCCTCATCGGTCGAAGCCCCAATATGAGGGGTCAGAACTACATTATCCAGGCTGAGAATTGGACTATTCCCTGGAGGCTCTTCCTCAAAAACATCCAGAACTGCTCCTTTGAGTTTGTCTTCTTTTAGTGCTTCATACAACGCTTCTTCATCAACCAGACCACCTCTTGCAATGTTCACCAGAATTGCAGAGTCCTTCATCAAATTTAATTCCTCCTTACTAATCATGCCTCTCGTGCTGTCCATAAGGGGTATATGTAGCGTAATAACATCCGAATTTTTTAAGAGCTCATCTAGGTCAACTAATTTGCAATTATACTCTCTTGCATCCTCTACAGTTATACGGGGGTCATAGATCATGATATCCATTCCAAAGGCTCGTGCCCTTAAAGCGACCTCTCTTCCAATCCTGCCAAGACCAATGATCCCAAGAGACTTACCAAAGAGCTCATTTCCTGTAAATTTACCTCTCTCCCATTTTCCCTTTCTCATAGACCTGTGTGCGTGTGCAATGTTCCTCATTAACGCTATCAAAGAACCAATGACCAACTCTGCCACAGAAATTGTACTTGCCTCTGGTGAATTAACGATCTTAATACCCTTTTTTCTGGCTGCTTCAGTATCTATGTTATCCAAGCCAACGCCCGCCCTACCGATAATCTTCAGGTTGCTGTTCTCTATTACCTCCTTTGTAACCTTCGTTCCACTCCTTACGATCAATCCATCGTACTTGCCTATCTTCTCTATTAGCTCCTCAGGGGGGAGGTTAAACTCCAGATCGACGTCTGCAAAACCCTTTGCCTCCTCTATTGCAACATCATGTATCCTGTCTGCGATCAAAATTTTTGGTCTCATAGTTATTATTAATGAAGGAGAATAAATTAAAGAAAATGAAGGATATATCAACCTCCCTGGCTGGTGTTAAACTTAGGAACCCAACGATACTTGCATCGGGCATTCTCGGAATTACTACCGCCTCTTTAATCCGGATCGCGAATTCCGGTGCAGGTGCTATAACAACAAAATCGATCGGTCCGGTAAAGAGAGAGGGGTATGTAAATCCCGTGATAGTTGAGGTTCCCTGCGGTATGTTAAATGCAGTTGGTTTGGCATGTCCATCACTGGATGACTCTCTGGGAGGGTTAAAAGACACTCTAAGAAAAGCAGACGTTCCAGTTATTGCGAGCCTTTACGGAAGGACCGTCAAGGAATTCGGGGAGATGGCTGAAAAAATCTCAGAGGTAAAACCGGATTTTCTTGAGGCTAATATATCCTGCCCCAATATAGAGAATGAATTCGGAAAACCCTTTGGCACAGAACCGGAAACCTCGGCCAGGGTTACTGAGGGAATAAAAAATTCAACAAAACTTCCGTTAATAGTTAAGTTAACACCAAACGTTTCCGACATAAAAGAAATTGCAAAAGCGGTTGAATCAGCAGGGGCCGATGCCATATCCGCTATTAATTCCTATGGTCCCGGGATGGTGATCAATATAGAAACCGCAATCCCTGTACTCTCCAATAAGGTTGGCGGTCTCAGTGGCCCGGCAATAAAGCCTATAGCTGTTAGATGCGTTTATGAAATCCATGAAACAGTAGAGATTCCGATCATCGGCATCGGCGGAATCCAGACCGGGAGGGATGCCATTGAAATGCTGATGGCCGGAGCTGCTGCGGTCGGGATAGGCACCGGAATAATGAAGCGGGACATCAAAATCTTTTCCGAGATCTGCGAGGAAATCAGGAACTTTATGAATTCAGAGGGTTATTCTAAACTAAATGAGTTGATCGGAAAGGCTCATTAAGTCAAGCTTTAGAAAAGCTCGAGCATCGAGCTTTAGAAAAGCTCGAGCAAAAATTTAATCGAGATTTTCCATCATCAAGCTTTAAAGAACCTTGACGCTCAAACTTTAAAAAAGTTTGATCAAAAATTTAATCGAGATTTTCCATCATCAAGCTTTAAAAAACCTTGAACAGAAGAGGGTGTTGGAGAGCAAAACCCTCGATGATGCGTGCAATAATCTAATTCATTTCGCCAATGAGAGTGGTGGCTTAGATAATATCTCACTAATTTTAGTAAAGAACGAAGATGAACGCACCTGAGATGGTAAGGATTTTGGGAATAAGAACAGAGACTCCAACAGTAAAGACGTTTATACTGAATAAAAAGATTCGGGCGAAACCCGGACAATTTGCTATGCTCTGGATTCCAGAGGTTGACGAAAAGCCATTTAGCTTCAGTAAACTAGATGGAAATTTAGAGATAACGGTAAAAGAGGTCGGTCCATTCACAAGAAAACTGTTCTCCCTCAAGAAAGGTGATTTAATAGGTTTCAGGGGACCTTATGGCGATGGCTGTTTCAGGGTAAAGGGGAAGAGAATCTGCGTGGCTGCTGGGGGCGTTGGGCTGGCTCCATTAATGCCTTTGATTGATGAGATTTTAAAGGGGAACAGAGACCTAACGGTAATAATCGGAGCCGTAACAGAGAAAGAGCTCCTCTGGATGGACAGACTTGAATCAAGGAAAATTGATCTTCTAACAGCTACCGATGACGGGACATGTGGTAAAAAGGGTTCTGTATGTGATGTTCTAAAAAAGTTAGTGGGTAAAACAAGATTTGACCGGATCTACTCCTGTGGTCCGGAACTCATGATGAAGAGGGTTGCAGATATCGCTCTGAAAGAAAAGATTCCCTGTCAGCTTTCACTGGAGAGATATATGAAGTGCGGTATGGGAATCTGTGGACAGTGTTGTATTGATCCTACAGGACTCAGGGTCTGCAAGGACGGCCCCGTATTTACTGCTAAAGAATTACGGGGTACGGAATTTGGGAGATATAACAGAAATGCATCTGGATCCAGATGTGATCTATGATAGGATATGATAATTTACAGATATAAAGATGCTCCTAAAGATCGGTCACAGGGGTGCAAGAGCATACAGGCCAGAAAATACTTTAGCGAGCTTTTTCTATGCGATAGAACTGGGTGTCAATGCAGTGGAATTTGATGTAAGGCAGACAAAGGATAAAAAACTTGTTATTATCCATGATCCAACGGTTGACAGGGTAAGTAATGGTAAGGGGCTCGTAAGTGAACTTACATTAAAACAGATTAAAGAATTGGACATAGATGGTGAAAAAATTCCCACACTTCAAGAGGTGTTGGACTTTCTGGATAAAAAAGTGGGAAAGATGCTGATAGAGCTCAAAGAGCCCGGATACGAAGACAGGATAATCAAGGAGTTAAAGGGCAGGGGAATAGAAGACAGGGCTATAATTGTTTCCTTCCATGAGGATGCCCTGAGAAATACACGTAAGATAGACAAAGAGATAGAGACCGGTTTAATCTATGTCAAACATAAGAATCCCATCAAGTCAGCCCTGGAACTGGATGCGAAATACTTATTGCCTTTATACCGGTTTACGCATACGGCCAATGTACAAAAGGCTCATGATAATGGACTGAAGGTAATGGTCTGGACAATAAATAAACCGGAAGAGGTAACGGCCTATTTGAAGAAAGGTGTTGATGGCATAGCAAGTGATAGGCCAGACATACTGGAGGATATTGTATAGTATCCCCCTAGAACTCTTCTTCCTTATCGCATTATTTATTACGCCTCTCGCCAATATCTATCCAAGAGGGAGGTTCGCCAATATGAAAACGCTGGAGGAAATAGAGGGAACAATAAGAAAGTACAAACCTGTGCTCAGAGAGAAATACAAAGTAAAGGAGATTGGAATTTTCGGCTCCTATGTTCGAGGTGAGCAATCGGATATAAGCGATATAGATGTCCTCGTGGAGTTCTATGAGCCGGTCGGGTGGGAATTTCTAGATCTCAAGGAATTTCTTGAATCAATTTTACATGTGAGGGTGGACCTAGTTACAATCGGGGCATTAAAACCTCAGATAAAGGATAGAATACTGAAAGAGGTGGTCTACGCGTGAAAATAAGAGACTGCAGAATGTATATTGAGGATATTTTGAGTTCCATGAATAGAATTGAAAAATATGTCAATGGATTGGAATATGAGGACTTTATCCAAAATGATATGGCGGTAGATGCAGTCATAAGGAATCTTGAGATCATTGGGGAGGCTTCCAAAAATGTTCCGGAAAATGTGAGAAGCCAATATCCCGATGTGCCATGGAAAAGAATGATAGGCTTAAGAAATATAGTTATTCACGATTATTTTGGAGTTGATTTAAGCATCGTTTGGAGAATCGTGACAAAGAATATACCTGCGGCCAAAATTCAGGTAGAAAAAATCTTGAATGATCTTTAAAATGCCCGATTTAGTCATAAAAAATTCCAAGCTCGTTATGCCGAACAAGATTGTCAAGGCTGGACTCGTTATCGAGGACGGGAAGATAAAGAGGATAGCTTCTGATGCAAGTCTTCCGGATGCGGACAAGGTCATAGACGCACAGGGTAATTACGTCCTCCCTGGTTTAATAGATGTTCACGTGCATTTCAGGGAGCCGGGGGCAAGCTCCAAGGAAGACTGGTCTACAGGATCCTCTGCCGCTGCTGCAGGTGGTGTTACAACCGTCCTCGACATGCCAAATACACAACCCTCTACGACAACAATTCAACACCTGAATGAAAAGAGGAAAATCGCCAGATCAAAGGCAATAGTCGACTATGGGTTCCATTTTGGGGCATCCGTAGATAACTTAAATGAACTCTCTAAATTGGGTAATGATATTGCTTCCGTTAAATTTTATATGAGCACAACCACCGGAAATTTAAAGGTGGACAATGATGCGATAATCTTTGAGGAATTTAAGATACTAAAAGATAAAAAAATCCTAACAACGACGCATGCAGAAAACCGCGACATGGTTCAATACTGGTTCGAAAAATTAAAGGAAAAAGAGAAAATTGATGCGCTGGACTATGCGAACTCACGACCGAATATATGCGCTGCCGACGCTCTTAATCGGATGGTTTTTCTATCTAAAATGGCCGGAAATTCGGTCCATTTCTGTCATGTATCTACAAAGGAGGAGGTAGAGATCCTAAAAAATTCCAAAAACAGCAGAGTTACCGCAGAGGTAACGCCACACCACCTCTTTCTGACTAAGAAGGATATAACGGAGCTGGGAAATTATTCGAAGGTTAATCCCCCTCTGAGATCTGGGGAGGATCAAAGAGAGTTATGGGGTGCAATTCATTCTGGGGTTATAGATATTATAGCAACGGATCATGCACCACACCTACCTGAATCTAAGGAGAGGGAAATATTGCTAGCGAGTGCTGGAATGCCCGGTCTGGAGACAATGTTACCTCTATTATTGAACGAGGTAAATAAGGGCAATTTGACTTTGGTTGAATTATCCCGGTTAATTGCCCTAAACCCTGCAAAAATATTCCGAATAAAGAACAAGGGAATGATAAAGGAGGGCTACGATGCAGATCTCACAATCATTGATCTGAAAAAAGAGGCCAGGGTAGACAACTCAAGATTATTCACAAAGTGCGGTTGGAGTCCATT
>DAOVSE010000077.1 GCA_030633595.1 Candidatus Altarchaeota archaeon | reverse complement strand
CATGTAATGAGCCTCTATAGCTATAATTTTTCAGCTATTTTAATGTCAAAGGGGGCATTACTCTCAGAGAAATTATCCGCGCTCTTGAGCAGAAAAAGGGGACGGTATATCTATGATGTCCTGTTCATGCTCAGAAAGAGATTTCCCTTTGATAGGGAAGTGCTTTATGCCAATAATATCATGGAGGAACCAAAGGGGATAATCCTGAATTATCTGTCGGGAATATCTGAGAAAGAACTTAAAAGACTGGCTGAGCAGGTAAAACCCTTTCTATTCAAAGAGGACGATATTGAGTTGATCCTAAAGGCACCTCGATATGGGAAAAAATTCCTGTCGAGGTATTAGGAAAATTCTTGCAAATGAAACTGTATTTGCGGTTTAAAGCTTTCGGTTGATATATACGGAAGAGAGTGGATATTTGACAATAGATAGAAGGAGATTATCTAAAAAAGTTGTGATCAGTAGTAGCTTTACCTGAACTGGGATCAATTTGCTTCTCAAAATAAAGAAGGCTCTGGAGGGATGTAATTGTACCCGTACGTCCCTCACCTTAGGTATTTAAGCATACAATCCAAATATATCTCATATAGGATACTTTCCAGATGAGATATAACCAAAATGGAAAAACTAGATGCATTTTACCCACAGGATAAACAAAGAATATTCGTAAATAGAACAAGAGGGCTCAAATTATTGGAACTCGTAAAGACCTCCATGGAATCGGGTGTAAGAAAGCATGTAGCATTCATTGGCCTAAGAAGGATCGGAAAAAGTATGGTGTGCCTTGAATTTATGAGAAGAAATTTTAAAGAGATACCGATGGTATATCTCGACTTCAAGAAACTTTCCTTTGTCCCCGAGTTATTTGTTAGATATTACATAGGGTATATAATCTATTGGTTATTTGGTGAGGGCATTGATCCCCAGAGGTATACGGATACCAAGGTGCAGATAGACACCCTTAGTAAGAAAATACCTAATCTTGTGCCGTACATAACCTCCCTACAAGCGGAACTTGAGAAGGAATTCCCGGACAAAGCAGGTTGCATCTCAAAGGCATTCAACTTTCCAGAGATCGTTGCAAAAGAACTGGATAAGCCTGTAATGATGTTCTTGGATGAGTTTCAGGAGATGATGGAGATGGATAATTATAAAGAGGTTAAGCCAGTAGTAGATAAATTTCGTTCTTTTCTGCAATCCCAATCCAGGGTCGTCTATGTAATCTCTGGTTCAGCTGTAAGCACAATGGAATACATCTGTGGTGATGCGAAATCTGCTCTATTCACCCATCTAAAAGAGGAGCATATCTCCAATTTCACCAGAGAGGACACATGGATGCTCACAAAAAAGATTTTTAGGCAATATTCCATTGAGGCAGTACCAGAGATACACTCGAGAATATACAAACTAACCCAAGGTCATCCCTTTTATACAACTTCTTTGACGGAGAGGGTAATCGAGATGGTAAAACTCTACGATTTAGGTCTTAATGAGAAATTGGTTGACAAATGTTTTGTTTTAGAATTAACGACACCGAATTCAAAGATATACTCATTCTGCAATTATGTCTTTAATGAATCGATAGAAAGGGCCAGGGGAAGTAATCTGCTCAGGGCAATACTTCAGACACTAAGCAAAGAAGATCTTTCGTTAACGCAGGTATCTAAGAGACTAAAAAGAAAGACCGGTGTAATAAGAAATGCATTAAAACAATTAATGGAGGTAGATTTAGTCATACACGAAGGTCGGTTATACGGATTCATGGATCCCATTTTAATGCAATGGGTTAGATATTTCTACAGAGGAATCGAACCGGGAAGTGACATAAAATCAAGAGTATTGGAGAAACTGGTCGAAGAACTTGAGGAGAAATACCTCAGAGCATCCAGTGAATTGGGAAAGGCCAAGGAATATGAACTAAAGGCAAAATTAGAGGATATCTTTGGGGTGAGATTAAAAAATTACCTGAGCAAAGACGGTCAGATAGAATTCGATCTCATCGGGGAGAAAAATAGCCTCATTCACATCTTCGAGATTAAATGGAGAAATAAACCCGCAACCTACAAGGATCTGGAAAAATTCCTGGAGAAGGTTAAGCTTTCAAAGTTCTCCGAAAGGCCTAAAAAGCTGTCCTTCATATCTAAATCCTTCACGAAAAAGGCATTGAGATTTGCTCATAAGAACCAGATCACGGTCTCAGAAGAGGGTCTGGATGATATAACTAAAGTTTAAAGCTTTCGGTTAATATATACAGAAGATAGTGAATATTTGACAATAGAGAGAAGGAGATTTATATTTCAGATAGAAAGATGTGCAGTGTAGAATCAGGCGAAAAATTCTTTCGAGATACGCAAGGCATTCGTAAAAAGATCAGAGTTTTCAGAAAAATCCAAAAGACTGTTCTTCATATCCAGATCTTTTACAGAAAAGGCATTGAAATTTGCTCGATAGGGGGGATATATCCGTTTTTGAAGGATAATAGAGTTCACCCGAAAAAATACGGGAAAAACCGTAGCGAAGAATCCCTAAGTAAGAAATCATTTATAAGCTTATATGCATAATTAAATTATGCATAATTAAATTATGTGATTGAAATGTTCGTGAATAGAAGAAAAGAATTGAAGATTCTGAACGCCTACAAAGGGTTAATAGAAAAAGGGCACAGGGTAAACATAGCATTGTTTGGTTTGAGAAGAACTGGAAAGACAGAGTTGCTCCTCAGGTTCAAAGAGATGCACAAAGGAGATATAATTATCCCATACCTCAATCTGCAAAAAATCGTTCCAGATCCCGTAAACATCTCTCAACAATTCTCAAAAGAGTTGATTTATACCCTCGCAAAGAGAGATGGAAAGATAAAAAAGCCCATTGAGATGGAAGACCTGTTACTTTTAGCATCGAGACTTGGTGATCTGGAAGAAGAATATGTGAGAACCCTCATAGAGATATA
This sequence comes from Candidatus Altarchaeota archaeon, assembly GCA_030633595.1. Classification (GTDB taxonomy): domain Archaea; phylum Altiarchaeota; class Altiarchaeia; order IMC4; family QMZM01; genus QMZJ01. The sequence continues at coordinate 3,005 of DAOVSE010000077.1, read as the reverse complement.
TAAGCGAAGAGATATAAACGAGGCTAATCTCTTGAATATCCTCTTTGAATTCCCCCAGAGCTTCGCAAAAAAGCACAATGTAAAGATAATCTATATCTTGGACGAATTTCAGGAGATACTAAACGTTCATAAAGATATCCTGAAGATAATGAGAGCGGTTACAGAAAAGCAGTCGTGTGTGAATTACTGGGTTGCTGGATCTGTTTTTTCCATATTTGATGAGATGTTCAATCACAAAAATCCCTTCTTTGGTCAGTTCAAGAGAATTAAATTGGAAAACCTTGACAGGATAAGTAGTTATGAATTGATAGATTCCTTCCCTGTTACACTTGCAGAAAAACAGAAGAGGATGATCTATAACCTTATAGGAGGTCAACCATATTATCTAACAGCTATATGCAGGAGCGTGGTTCAGGAGTATGCAATTCAAAAACAGGTGGATGATGACCTAATAAGGTACTGTATATTCAATGAAATCTTTGATGAAACTGGGACAATAAACGAACACTTTGAATACATTTTAGATGTCTCCCTGGCTAGATTCTCCAATAAAGACATCTATAAAAAAATTCTCTTTTACCTGGCAGAATACCCGGCAAATCTTGCAGGTATCTCCTCCTATTTATCAAAACCGAGCGGGGAGATCTTTAACTATCTAAAGGCCCTATTAAAAACGGATATGATATATAGGAGCAACGATATCTATCATATCAGGGAGCCTTTGTTAGGGTTCTGGATCAGGAGAATTTATCTTGGTTTACCCTCTGAACGACTTGACGACAAAGAAGTCATTGGGAAGATGATATCTGATCTACAGGAGAAATACCTCAGAGCCTCCAGTGAACTTGGAAAGGCCAAGGAATTTGAGTTCAAGGCGAAATTGGAGGATAAATTTGGAATTAAACTGAAAAATTACAGAAGGAATGAAATAGAATTCGACCTAGTTGGAAGGAAAGATAACCTCTGGTATATTTTTGAGATCAAATGGAGAAATAAACCCGCAACATACAGGGATCTTGAGAAATTTCTGGGGAAGGTAACGAGATCTGAATTCTCCAGAAAGACAAAGAGATTGCTCTTCATATCTAAATCCTTCACGGAAAAGGCATTGAAATTTGCTCATAAGAATCAGATCACGGTCTCAGAAGAGGATCTGGAGGATATAATTGAGGTTTAAAGCTTTCGGTTACGGTCGATAACGTGGGATAAATTGATGGGTTTTAACTTTGGATAGAAAGATTAAAGAAATAAAGCCAATTCCATCGGGTACTTAACAGGTCCCGGAAGCGGCTGAAGAATCTGGATTCACGCTACCAGAAAACCCGAAACCGGGATTTGGCGTGCTCGAGGATAGCTTTTCGTTACATTCATCTGGCTTTTCTTTAAAGCCGAGACAGATCGCATCGAGCAAGCTTGCTGGATCCCTGCCCACACTGGCCACAACTCCATTTATCACAAGTCCGGGTGAACCGGTAATCCCGTATTTCTCGTTTTCCTTCTTGTGTATATCAAATATCGGAAATCTCCCGTTCAGCCAGGTTGACTTGTCATTATAATTCTCGGTTATCTTATATGCCGAATCTGCCTGTTGGATACATGAACCCAACTTTTCCTTATCAATGCCGACCTCTGTAATGCATTCATCTGACTTCCCCTCCTTTAGGAAGCATCGGAGGTATTCCAGATATTTGTCAGAAAACTCTTTCTGGACGCAGTACTGATTCAATTGCTCATCGAGCTCTGTTTTGTCATGCATCGCATAACTGCAGAATTTAACTGTGAAATCGATCTTGTCGCCTAAAAGCTCTGCAACAGGCAGAATTCCCTTCTCCATCTGGGTTCCATATGGACAATGAGACATAACAAATAATTCGACCTCCGGTTTTTCCTTTTTGGGCATGCAGACCCAACTGTGTTCGCAATCGGGATCATCACAGTCGATCAAGCCATCCCCTTCATCATCCTTTCCATCATTACATACGGTTTCCATACATGCAGGATGATTTTTACAGGATTCATCTTCGCAGTCTACTTTACCATTTCCGGTGTCATCGATTCCATTATCGCATATCTCTGCAGTTGGATCGAAATTAGCACCAATTCTTAGAGATATGTAGTCACCCTTTTTCTCCATATATGGCCCGACTTGGTTATAGTTAGCCGAATCCTTTACGGAATCATCAAATAACAAAGCAGGGAGGTATTTCAGACTGAGGGTATTGTAGAGGTCTTTACCTTCATTGGAACCATAATCCAGCTCCTCTACGTTCATTTCCGGGAAGAGCGTCTCTAGCTGTGTCAGAAGAGACTGCACGACAGTAACACACTCGAGGCACCTTTTATCATTTAGAACTATGGCATTCAATGGCTTGGAAGACAGGGGGGTTATAGTAGTTGTAACAGCAGATGGATTCGTGGTTGTTGTAACGGTCGAATTTACTACATGTCCGATGGGCATTCCGCCAATAAAGTTTATGTCCATGGCGTCGGAAACGAAAAATCCGATAGCAAAAAATAGAACGGCAAGAAATATGAAATTTGCGGATAGCCTCGGTAATTTAACCTCCACTTCCTTTGGTTTTTCCTCTTCTTTCGTGGGTTCTTTTACGGGTTTCTCCTCTGTTTTTTTCTTCCTTTCCTTTTTTGTCTTCTTCTCAGCCATTTTGTGACCCATAGATTTTATATTACATAAAAATAAATCGTTTTGGGATAGACGATATATTATATTTAAACAATATAAATGAACATTGTTTATTATTTTAATGGAAAGTCTGCTCTCCCCTTGTTGAATCTGCGTAGCAGATTCCTTTTTCTTTCGTCCACGTTTCTTTTACTCAAAAATGCTTTGCATTTTTGGTAGCTAAAATTCCTTTGGAATTTTACGCTTCTAAAGGAAAGGTGGATGTGGGGCCGCCGAGATTCGAACTCGGGTTACCAGCGCCCCGGGCTGGAAGGATGCCAAGCTACCCTACGGCCCCGGAGGATAGATTATATGGATTATAGAT
>DAOVSE010000088.1 GCA_030633595.1 Candidatus Altarchaeota archaeon | reverse complement strand
GAATACGACGAGAAAGAGCAGGTGCTGAGGATAAGTAAGCTGTAAAACCGCCCTATTTATTGGGGTGATTCTATATGGATGAATTCAACGAGTCGAATAACGAATCTATCTAATTTCACCTGAAATTATTTCTTCCCCAACATCTTTTTACCCTTTGGTGTAATTCCCATATCTTTAACATATCCAAATTCCCCAAGAACCTGTAGATTATTCCTCACCCCGTCATCATTCAGATTTATGGCCTTCTTTTTATCTAATTTTTCAAGTATTTTGTAAAACAACAGAGATCTGTCTATCTCTCGTTTGCCTTCCTCGTACTCTTTCAGTCTCTTCCTTAGGATACTCTTTTCTTTCTCAACTATTTCTCCCTCATCAAGTTCGACCCTCATCTTCTTTATTATCTCCTGTGCTTGTTTCCTATACACGCCAACTTCGTACCAATCTCCGCCATAGAGAATCTCGTGTGCTCTGGCCTGTGCTTCAAGACTTGTTGCTGATTTCTTCTTCTTCTTTTTTGACATGTTTTATCTCCTTCAACAATTTATCTTTAATGCATTCTATATCCTCAGCTTTGACTTCTTTTAAACCATGACGTGCCCTCCTGATCTCTCTGTATCGGAGATACTCTCTATCCAATTCCCCGTAATAATTTTCCCATGATAGTTCATCTCTCAGATGTAATTTTAATACTACCAAACTCCTTATGCAGTACATAATAATTCTGGCCTTTTCTGTTGATGTAAGTTTATCCAGGGCCTGCAGCATTTCCCTTATCTCTCTAATCAATTCATCCACATCTCCTTTTGATGGGATCTCAGATAAGCCCTTCAGGAAGTCCTTTCCCGTCAGAATTTTGCCCTGAAGCATCAACCTGAAGAACCATGGTTCTCTCTTAATCAGGTGAACCAAACCCTTTCTGGAGAATATATTTAATTCTAAACCCTCTTGCTCGTATTCCTTAACTGCTTCCACATCCTTGGGTGAATCAACAACCACAAATGCATCGACGTCACTCAGTTTGTCTTTTCTACCCCATACCTCTGATCCGTATACAACAACGGCGTCTGTTCTGGAGTCCGATGCTATTCTGTTCAGTATTTCCCCCAATCGCATATCTGATTCTAGATGTTCTATTATTGAAACCAGTGCCCTGGTTAATGGGCTGTCTGTTATATGGTATCTTCTTGGTTTTCCACCCTCTGTTCCCACAACCTTTGAGTCTTTCAGGAATTTCAGTATCTTGTTTATGGTAACTCTTGAGTACCCTGTTTCTCTTTTAATCTCCTGTATACTTTTTGGATGTGGAATCAGTGTTTTAGTTATTATCCGCTTACTTCTTGGTGTTAGGTAGTCTTTTGGCGTGTATGGTGGATAGTTTCCCGCTATAACAACAAATCTTGAGAAATTCCTGAGCAGGGGGGCGGCTATATTTGGTTTTACAATAACCCGTTTACCAGTCCTCTCCTTTACTACCAGATTCTCCCTCTTCAACCGGTCCGTAAGCCTGGAAGCATAGGTCTCTGATATATCCAGTAACTCAGCTATTTCCTTTACAGACATCTCTCCGCTCAACAGGAGATGGGACAGGATTTCATATTCCATATGTAAACTTATAGGAAACTTATATATAAATAATATGAACAAAAAGTTTACTTACTGATCTTTTTCTTTACATAAACGGAAATAAAATCGCTATTTATCTGGGGTGATTCTAATGAATGGATTCAAAACCAGATCTGAAAATTTTCAGGGATTTTCTGAGATGATTACGGCTTGCTGTTCCAGAGATGTGGTAGTGTGGGGGTTTATCTTTTTAACTTGTAGGTTTCATCGTCCTTTCTGGAAATCTTAATAACATTTATCTCTTTGATACCCCATAAAATCCTGTAGACTATCCTGAAATCCGAAACCCTGATCCTGTAAAAATCCCGAGCGCCAGAAACCTTCCTTATATCATGCTTCCTTATGGGGATGGGGGATGTCTTGAGTGATGTAAGAATTCTCTTTATCTTGTCAGCAGTCTTCTTATCAAATCTCTTCAGGGTCTTTGATGCCTTTCTACTGAGGTATACCTCAAACATCTTTTTTGTCTAGGAACTCATTCAGACTAATCCTTTCACCCTTCTGCATCTCACGATCAATCTTCTTTATTTCCTCCAGTTCTTCCTTACTCACTTTCTCCTCGGGAATAAGCGCAGTTCTCACTATCTTTATCTCCCTCTCCATCTCAGTCAGCTTGGCATAGACCTTCTCCAGAGAAACAGACTCCATTTTATTATTTAATGGAGTTTAGACTTAAATATCTGCAAAATATATCAGAGAAGCTGTCTAGGGGCCCCTCAGGTTTCACGAGAAAAATGTGCAAAATTAAAAAATGCACATATTCTGATTTATAACAGGCATCAATCAACCACACCAAAAATCCCCCCATGAATACATATTTTCTATCTGGAATAAATTCAGAAAGAAAGTCGCTATTTATCCAAGTGAATTTTATAAAAACAGGATGCGAAGGAGTCGAATGCATATGGATGCCGGTAGTGGTTGTGACCATATACTGGACGTGGATAATATGGCAGTACAGGAGAACAGAGATTAAAAACCTGAGAAGTTTCTCAAACGAGATCATAATAACCCCATAAACTCATCTTTACTCAGATGTGCCTGTTCGAGAATTGCAAGCAAGGTGCCTCTGGGCGTCTCTTTCCTTCTTGCTACAATAACCAATAATTTGCGTCCACCCTCATCGATTTTGTAAAGTGCCGTATGACTTCCCTTCCCCTTTTTGGAGCGTATCTAAAGCCAGCTTTCTTTAGTGCTTTAATTATTTTTCTGTCGGATAAAACAGGGAGGATCATTCTAAATTGCGACACTAATAGCGGATGTTAGTTTCTCGGATGTTATGGCTGGCCTTATGTCATCCAGAATCCCCAATTCCTTTGCATTTTCTATATAAAGATCTATCGCTTCCTTCAGATTCTCTAATGCCTCTTCTACAGTATCGCCGGCACTTGCAACCCCCAATTCTGAGCATTTGGAGACATAACCCACGTCCTCCTTCCAGATTACTGCGGTGAATTTGTATTCTTTCATTGCAATATATTATATGATTAAATCCAAAAAAGTGAAGTTCGGAGTTCCATGTTTCTTTTTAACGGGATGCGAAGGATTTGACAGTGGCGGTGTTCTGGGTCTGGATGAGGTAGACGATAATCGCTATTTATTGGGGTGGGTTCTTGAATTTAGGCTGAGTTTTATTGTCGGGTGCTGAAGAGGTTGAATAACTACGAACCTAATATCATTTTTTTGATAGTAAGCCAATATCAATAAGAAACAAATGAAAAAGGCAGTCTTAATCCCGTCTCTTGAAGATATGATTGGCATTAACAAAGAGTTGGAAGAAAATTTTTCAGTGAATGAAGGCGCTCTTGATTTCATTATCTCTAAGATTAAATCCCGGAGACCGTCTCGGGACAGAAAAAGGGATATTGCGAAGGGGGCAGCAACATTATGGCATGATATAACAGTAAATCATCCCTTTATCGATGGAAACAAGAGGACTGCAACAGAATCTATGTTATTGTTTATCGAATTGAACGACTTCAAATTAGAAGCGTCCCCAAATGGCCTGATTTATATATCTCTAAAACTAGCTAATAATGATATATCCTTTAACGAGTTGGTGGATTGGATATGTCCTAGACTCAAGAAAATAAAATGAAATACTTCACAAGGTATGCAGTTCACGAAGACGGCAGGGTGACTGAGGTTAAGGTACCCGAAACCGAAGCCAAGAAAAATATCAAAAGAATGCTTAAAAGAGATAAGAAGATGTTGGACATACTGAAGGAGCTGTGATAATTCTCTAATCAAAAAAAGAAAATAAACCGCTATTTATAAGAATTTCCCTATAGAATAAACGGTTGAATCTAGGCTGAGTTTTTATATTAACCCTACAAATAATTTAGCATTCAATATTGGAGGTTGAGAAATATGAAAAGATTTATTGTTTTGTCCGTGATTTTTGTTTTTTTGTTGTCTGGTTTTGTCTATGCCGTTAAAGGAGGTAATGCGAGGAATGTGACTACACCAGCTAAGGGTGATAAGGAAGTCAAGGGTCAGGATGCGGGTAAGGGCAGTTCTGCATCCGCTAAAGAGAATAAGTCCGTCGGAAAACCCGAGTCTCCCGGGAAATCTGGTGCGGCGAAACTGCAGATTCATAAGAATATGTCAAAGGAGGAAAAGGTTCAGGTTCTGGGGCAGCTTCAGAATAAAACCATGGAGAATAAGCAGCTTCTTGAAGCTAAGCTTGAGAACGTCAGCAACAGGGATAAGCAGAAGATCTTCAGGAACCAGAATAAAGTGAGGGAGGCCGTCATGGCGCTTCTTGCCTTAAGGGATGCCGGGGATTTTTCGGGCGGCATAGGCAGGAATATTTCCGAGATTGCCCGTGGCTTCAATAATTCCGTGAATAAGACTGTTGAGGCTGAGGGGGCGATCCAGAACAGAAAGGGCCTCATGAGGTTTCTCTTCGGCGGTGACGAGAAGGCGGCTACTACCCTCCAGGCGGAGTTGAACCAGAACCGCGTTCGATTGCAACAATTGCAGCGGATCCGTGAGGACTATGATCCTGAGTTCCAGGCGTTTATCGATGAACAAACCCAGTTGATTGAACCGGAGCAGACCCGCCTTCAGGAGCTTTCACAGCAGGAGCTTGGAGATAAAGGTTTACTTGGCTGGCTTTTCAAGTAAAACCTT
>DAOVSE010000076.1 GCA_030633595.1 Candidatus Altarchaeota archaeon | reverse complement strand
TTCCAGACTATAGTGACTCATACATGTTTTCGTATTGGCTATGGTATCCCTGAAGACCTCTGCTATATAAACCGCTAACGCGCAAATAATAGGATTTATTATAACAGCTGTAACCCTTATCATCGATGTCGTGTAGGAGATCTTATCCTTCAATGCGTTCTCTACCCTCCTGATCTCCTTTATATGGTTCGCTGCAACTATAAGAGCCTCCGACGCGGCCTTTATGCTCTTTCTCATCGTAATTGTGAAGATTCTGAGGGTACTATTCACAATTCCGGAATAGGCGTCTTTCAGGGCCCCCTTCTGCTTATCAAACAGAGAATCTTCGAGCCCCATATTCAGGTACCTTATATTTCTGATTGCTTGCTCAAATATCTCCGAGATCTTGGATTTATTAGTAACTTCCTCTGAGGTGGGCATCATATTTGTCACCCGTATAAGTGCCTCTTCAGCAGACATGCCAGTAATCAATCTATTTCCCAATTGAAAAGCAGCCTCGATTGTATCATCCTCCGTCTTTTTTAATGAATCCCTGATCTCCTTTTTCGGGAGTGAGGTCCCCCTGAGATAGAGCCAGAGCCCAACACAGATTCCTGTAATAATGGGTATAGTAGTTAATCTGTCGGTTATAAAATTAGAAACCCCCAGGAGGTAGGGCAGACTTAACAGGGAAATTGCAATAGCAGCTCCAAATGAGATCTTCCATGCAGATCCCTCTCTCCCGAATAGGATCATCTTTCCAGGAGAGTGTAATCCAGGATAGTTATCTGGGATGTTTATCGGTTTAAATGCGACGGGTCTTTTACTCAGGATATAATCGGAAAAGATAAAAATACTGAAGACGAGAGCCATTAATCCTATAAAAAGATTCTCTGGTGTTCCGATTTCTATTCCCATAAAAGAGACTATTGGCAACAAAATTATTATTATCAGAGGGAATAAAGCCCCGCCGGCGAACAGAACCATCGTGGGTAGTCTAAGGTAATTTATAAATTCCTCGAATTTCTTCTGGATACCCCTTAGAATTACTTCAAGAGCTCTGTCCAGGGTATTGAGCCTTCTTGACTCAGATTTCTCGATCTGTGATGTCCTTATAGCATACATTGCATCCTCAAATCCCTTTATATCCTTTCCCCACTTATGACCTAAAATCGGTAACGCCTCACCAACGGATCTGTATTTTCCCGCCCAGACATCCCACAGAATTCTCCTTAAATCTTCTGCCATCTGACCCTCCCCGTGTTCGGCTGCAAACCTAACAGCACTTTCCAGATTGGGATTCTGTTTTAATGGAATAATTAAGTAGGCAACTATCTCTGGTGCGTATCCCAAGGCTCTGATTTTCATGAGTTTTGCCAACCTCTTAGGATAAATTAGAATATAATATGCAAGTAATGCAGCTAAAATGAAACCGAATAAGATCCAGGGCAGGGGATCATAATCGAGAAAAAATATCAGCATGGAAAGAACGGAAAAGAAAACTATGGAAAATAATGCAGTAACCCACGCAAAGGTAACGACCTCCAAAGGCGTTACATCCAATTTCGTAAACTCAATAGCCTCCTCCAGTTCCGGATCCCATTCCAGATTTAAAGCTCTTAGTACCCAGGAGAGGTACCTGTTCATAAATCTGCAACCCTTCTCAAAAAGGAGATCCGGCATTTTTCTAAATTTTATATTTTTCTAAAATACTATAGAGTTATTTATATATAGAATTCCATAGTTATATACAAAAATGAAAATCAGAGAATTTTTGGAGGACGAAAGGGGAATCGAAACGAGGGTGTTGGTTTTTATCCTTGCCGCAGTGATCCTGGTGTTGCTTATTACAGTAATAACGGGCGTTATGAACCAGGCAACGGACATGATTACGAGCGCGATAAGTAAGGCAAATGAAACCATGAACGCGAGTATGTAGGTAAAGTGTTTGATGATGCCTTAAATTTGAAGAGAAAGGGTATAGAATCAACCCCATTTTATTTGATACTCTCCAGTATCATTCTACTCCTGACTGTCTTAGTCGTATCCCCGGCCTACAACCAATGGCAAGAGTCCATGAATTTAGGAAAAATTGCAACTGAGACTAAGGAAATTCTCTCAGCCATTGAATCCGTCCATTCTCTGGGGGATATAGGCTCCGTCCAGCAGATCGGATTGAATCTACCCGCAGGGTATGGAATCGGGTTCGAGAGTAATAGCGTCGCTATCAAAAAGGGGAACAAAACCTTGAAGGATTATCCAGTAGATGTGGAACTCATCTACAGGGGGAACAAATCCATCTCTGGTCCAGGAAGATATGATATAACTGTAGTTTATTGGATAAGAAATGATTCGACAAATGAAGGAAAGGAATTCCTTTTAGAGGTTTTTGGATAAATGAAATCCAGATGTGGACAGATGCTTGGGGAGGATCTAATATCTCTGGTAATTATAGTTCTGGCGATAGCTGCCTTCTTGGTCGCTCTGAATACAATATACACAAGCTACGTCGTTAAGAACGCAGAGCTGAATATGTATAGAATGGCCTGGATAACCGCAGATAAGATATCAACGGAATGGGCCTATACAGATTCATCCAATGTCACTCATTCCCGCTTACTGGATGTGAATGGGATGTGCACGAATATCTCGAGCTGTGGATATGAATTAAATCTCACGGTTACAGATTTAAGAGAAAAGAAAAGGCTCTGCTCCTGCGGATCTTCATTTTCAAACACAACAAAAATAGCGAGAATTCCGGTAGCGTTAAGATTTAACTATACGGACGTAAGACCGGGATTTATTGAGGTTAGAATCTGGAAGAAATAATTCACATAATCAGAAGGCTCAGACCGAAGCCCAGCAACAAACCAGCTGCAATCGGAGGCAGGGCCGGAAGCACCACATCCTTTTTTCTGGTTGTATAGATAAATAAAGCTATCAGGCCAAGACAGCCGCCAAGGCTTGTCATGACAGAATTCATTATCGTATATTCTCTTAGCAGTGATACGGAGAAGACCAGTGGGATTGCTAAATCACCGGTTCCTAAGCCCAGATAACGGTCTCCAACTGGGATTGCAACCATCAGGGGGATTTTTCCTTTGGCATTTTCTGCGAGGGTTACCATGTGCTTTGTTCCGAAAACAGCAATGATGTCGTAGACTGCAAGAATGAATAAGAGAATCAACGAAGGTACAGGGCCAAGGTGTGTGCCTAATACGCTTCCTATTCCAGGAATCGTTAAGATTAGGACTATGTTCATCAAAAGCAGATTTTCACTTTTCCATAATCTCAGGAGAACAAGAAGTAAAGCCGGTAATATTGCTATACCACCGATGAAGCTTGATAGAGTGATATTTAAGCCAAATAGAATGGCCACATTAATGAAAAGTTTTATCATTTTCTCCAGTCTTAATTTGATAAAAAGCAAAAGAATGGCCGTGGAGACTATTACGTAGGCAAAAATCTGAAGCGAAGAGTAAGGATCCTCTGGATTCTCTATAGGTAATTGCAACTCCGGCTCTTCCTCGATTCTTTCCTCCATAGGTTTCTCAACACCGAAACCACCCACAGTGACCCACAGACCAATGCCCTGTACAAGAAGATAAATTGCTATAGTTATGAGGAGGGGTTTTAGGTATTTCATTTTCTATCTTATCCTTCAGTCAACATGTATCTGCCGTGTCTCGGTTCATATATGACTCCTTTTGTTTTTAATTCTATTAGTATTTGTTCCGCCCTGAATCTGTCCATGCCCCTGGATTGTGCCTCTGCGATAATATCCTCGGAGGATGCCATTCCATCCCCGGATTCATTTATTAATTCTTGGATTATGGTTTCGATCATCCTTATTCTGTCCCTCGTTGACTTCGGATGATCTGTCACAATTCTATCGATATCTATCTGACCGGTTGATTCATCATATGCGATCTCCCTGAGGACGAAATCTGTAAGTTTTATCGCTCTTTCTGCATCACTGACCGTTACGGTATTGCTCAATCTGATTTTTGCCGACGCCTCCGCCAATCTAACCAAAGCCTCTAGTTGCCTGGGTGTTGCCTTGACAGCCTCTCCGCCACTAGAACGCAGATCCACATAATACTCCTTTATCTTCTCGGCGGCATCATCCGAGAGCACCGGATGTATATTCTTCCTTGAGTAAGCGATATACTTCCTGAATAACTCCGTCGGAATCTCTGGTTCAAGTTCTTTCATTTCCTCACCAGTTTTATGCATCTTTAGCATGTGATCAGCTATTTCTTTATCCAGTTCTTTATCTAAGATATCCTTAATTGGGAAGATTAAATCGAAACGGCTTAACAAAGTCGGCGGAATGTCGAATTGCTCGGCCAATGGTTTATAAGAGTCAAACCTGCTGAACTTGGGGTTTGATGCCGCCAGGACCGAGGTATTTGCCTTGAACCTGGCAACTATACCTGCTTTTGCTACTGAAACCGTATTATGGAGGATTAAACCCGAACTAATGAAGTTGTTTGTGGGCTCTACAGTGACATCATAAACCCATTTAACATCCCCATCAATTTTCTCGACATTTTTAACTTTCAAAAATCTGACATCAGAATCCACGACGAGTCTTAGTTTCATGATGGCGCTTTTTGTTCTATTTATTTTACATTTAGTTAGCTTTCTAATAGTCTCAAGCAATTCATCCCATCTTTTCGTTTTAGGATTATGCCTCTCTATATATGTTATCATACTGACAGAGAGGCCCATGACACGGGCGACATCCTTTAATGGGATACATGCGTTCTTCCTTATCTCCCTGGAAGAGCTCGAAAAAATAACACCTTTTGTCTGGCTTATTTTGCGCTCAATTTTATCCAGATACCTCTTAATCACCCTCCTGTGCGAATTTTGCCCTTTATTGATAATATTGACAAAATAACCATCACTCAGGTTATATTCCTTCAACAAGGTGTTAACCTCTTTAACGATATCAGTGGGGATCACATCCCGATAATTAAGTCTTCTCCCACTGCGCTCATAAAATTTACAGAGTCTTTCTAATCGTTCATCATGTCTATCTACGAAATTTTTAATAAAGACATTCATGCTTTCGGTTCCCGATATACATACCTTGTAGTATGTTGCATCTTCCCTCTTTCTGTACTCTTTTGAGATGTATGACCATACCCCATGTTGTAGTAGGAGATCTTGATAGTCCTCTGCTAATTCTTCAGATGATGTGGAAAAACCGAATCGTTCTGAGTCAATAAAACCATCCCCTTTAAAAGCAGAGTACAGAAATTCCCGCTGTATCTCCTTCGGGGCCACTTTAACGATCTCGGGTATCCTCTTCTTGCGCGCCTTATGCATGATCTCTCTGAAATTCGTCATAAAAAATCGATATAGAGGCAGTGAGGAGCATCTTATAGTTGTAAGATCTTTTGTTGCCCTTGCACGTTCTTCGGCTTTTCTGTAGTTTATGTTTATCGTGGTTTTAAAGATAGTCTCAAATAGATCCTTAACATCAGATATTATTCTCGGGTCCGTATTGCTAACTCCAATCTCCGCGTATCTCCTCTCTTCATTATAATAGCAATGTCCTTCAGTAACTATGTATCCAAGAAGTCGAGCTAAATTTTTATCCAAAGATGTTGGAAAATGTATTTCCTTACAATTGCTAGGGTATGTAATTGACGTTAGATTCCTAACATCAGATATTGTTGGATACTCACATGGCGCTATTCCAAGGTCAGTGATTGTTATCTCTTCCGCGGATACTTCCACTATCCTACCATCTCTGAAAGCATATACTGGATGCTCTGGGGTTACGGTTATAGATCTACCGTTACTATAGCTTATCCTGACAAAGTGATCTGGTGCTGTGTGTCTACTTACCCTGTCTGCCTTTACTTTGAAAATCTTGTGAAAATCGGTCGTTAAAAGCTCTATATCGTTAACTGGAAGTATCTCACAATCCTTGCCCTCGATAATATCCCTCCTATTTTTTTCCATCAAATCATCAACCAATTTACCTATCTTCACTGTTTTTCCATCAGACAACATTATCTCGGTAGATGGGTGGTAGGACTGTTGTTCAAGGGCCTCGTGCATCGCACCCCTGTCCTCGGGATTCATCTTGTCGAATTCATCAATGCACGCCACGCCCCCACCAGCCAGGATCAATGCCCCAGCCTTCAGGGTCCAGGCACCCTCTGCAAACTCATCACGTTCTGCCGT
>DAOVSE010000054.1 GCA_030633595.1 Candidatus Altarchaeota archaeon | reverse complement strand
TTGGATCTCTGAGTTATATTGATGTAAATGTTACTGATCCGTCTGGGCCGGGTGATATGTATAATGAAAGTGATCGTGTTGAGTGGCATATAAAAAATCCCGAGAACGGAAATTACACATTCTCTGCTAACATGAGTATTAATGCTATTGGCAATGTTAAGTACAGGCCGGACGTGGAAGTAGTGGCGATGCAAAACCTACCATGTCATAAAGTTGATGGCAATGAAATTACTAATTCAACATTAGTTGGAAATTTCACTGTTAAGTCTAATAGTTCTAAGTGGATCCTATGTAGAAGTAATGAATACAACATTGAATTTAGATCAATAGTAACAAATACTACAGAATGGATAAATGGAACGATAAATTATACATTTCTAACAAACACCGACATTCCAATAACGAGCATATCTCTCTGTAATGAGTCAATAGGATGCTATGAGGTATATACAGGCGATTCCGGATACTATATCGCCTATGTTTCTTCAGGCACCTATGATGTTTGTGCTGGTTCTGACAGATCAGATGCAATGCAAAATGGCACTGATAGCATTTTAGCAAATTTGACATGTGATCTTACATTACAGAATGGAAGCGTCATAGCAGGTTCTGTTTTTAATGCAACCACAAACGAATCAATGAACAATACAAAAGTCATGTTGTGGAACTCATCATGGGAACAGACTGTGGAAATAAATAATCATGGGTATTACAATATGCATGTTCCAGTATCTGGCGATTATACGCTTGGACTGAAGAATTATCTGTCAAACCAGCGTGATATATCAAATATTGGTCAAGGCAACTGTTCAGTTCACAACCTGCTGGCATCTGTGGATACAAGTGCTCCAGTCATTACCGCGTATTCAATAAATCCAAAGGTCGTGATTAACGGGAGTAATGTGTCTTTGTCAATGAACGTAACCGATTTTAATCTCGATAAGACGTGGGTCATTGTAAAGCCGCCAGGTTTACCTCAGGTAAGTCTTTATCCACCTGCAAGCTATGCTGCAAATATTACAGGAAGGCATAATGTTACTTTCTATGCAAACGACTCTGCCGGGAATGAAGTCAATGTTAGTGATTATTTCATATCTGAAGAGGGAATACTGTTCAATTCATCATCCATTTATTACAATGGTACCGGATTGAACGTTACTCTGAGGGCGTATTTTAATGGGAGTCTGATCACATGGAACCAGTCGATAGGTAATGTGGTTCTGACAATTGCAAACTATACCTATGACTTAGAGTTCTCAACCTTTAATAACTCTTTAATTGTTTTGCTCAAGGGCGTTAATCTATCCGAAAATAATAACAGGGTAATTGGCTTTGATAGATTAACATCTGTTTTGGATTATCTGGTGACGTATGTCGTAAATAATTCATACGAGATCGAAAATGCCACATTAAATTTGGGCTATTCCGGGACTGTGTATGGAAATAAGGATTATCTGGGAGTTTATAAGTGCAGTAATTGGAACTTTTCTGAGAGGAGTTACTCTGGAAACTGGGAAAAGTTAACGGATGTAATTAACGATACAGATAATGAAAGATTCCTGCTAAATGTTAGCAACTTATCTGCCTTCTCGATAAAGCAGGAGCCATACTGTGGTGACGGCGTTATTAATAAAGCGGGTGAAGAGTGCGATGGCAGTGACTTCGGTGGAAAGACGTGTGAGAGTTATGGGTATGATTATGGTTCTCTGAGTTGTATTAACTGTAAAATATCTACAAGTGGATGTAAGTATAGTGGTGGCAATGGAGGTGGCGGAGGGGGAGGCCCAGCTTACGGAGCAAAGCCTAAGCCCTCATGTTTCGATGGGATAAAGAACTGTCATAGCGGTGGATGTGAGGAAGGAATAGACTGCGGAGGACCATGCAAACCCTGCCCCAGCTGTACAGACGGAATACAGAATCAGGGAGAGGAGGGAATAGATTGCGGAGGTCCCTGTCTGCCTTGCACTGTGACTACTACCACTACCATAGTAACTACTACGAGCACGACAACTGCTATTGTGATAACTACTACAGTTCTGGAAACTACCACAACCGCAATAGAAACAACAACCACGACAACACCAACGGAAGAGAAAGAATTTCTGTGGAATTGGGTAATTGTGGCGATCATCATAATAGTGGCAGTATCTCTCTATACAAGAAAGAAGAAAGTCAAGAAAAAACCAAAAAAGGTCAAGAAAGAGAAGCCAGAAGGAAAAGAGAAAGCAAAAACCAGAAAAGGAGGAGGATTGATTGCGAAGGTCAAGAAAAAGAAGAAAGCTAAAAAACCGAAGTTAGAAAGGGAAAAAGTGAGGGAGTGGTGGAGGTAAAAAGAGAAAATAATTAACTGCTAAGATACTCAATTTCATTCTCATCCAGTCTGTATTTCTCCGTTAGATCTTCTTTACTTATCTTTTCGTTCTTCAACAGGGTTCTGAATAGTGGTATATACTCCTTACTTATGATTTTTCTAGAGACATGAAGTAATGGTGATAGTTTTTGTCCGATTGATTTTTTAATACCCCTCTCTTTTTTGGTTTGAGACATCTTGATGATATAGCTGGGAAATTTATACATAGTAAAGTTTACCTCTTTACTCTTGGATATATTAACGCCGCCGCTCATCAATGGGCTTACATACCTCAAGAAGCCCCAGTACTGCCTGTTGATTATTCTCCCTAGGAAGATGTCTGCCTTTGCTATATATTCATATGCCCTCTCTATATCTCCATTTTTATAGACTCTGGGCATATTCTCATCAATCCACATGAGTATATCTCGCGGCTGTTCGGATAGATCATAAATTGAGCGAACTGCACCCTTAAAATCTTTCTTTATCAGTATAAGATTCAATGCATTATAGATGTCTATGGACCTGTCTCTCCTCTCCAGAATTTCCATGTCTTCGATGGAGACATTTTTTTTACCCTTGGTGATGGTTTCCAAATCATTTATCGCTGATCTTATATCCCCTTTTGCATTTTCTGCTATTTTTTCCAGGACCCCCTCTTCAAAAGAAATCCCTTCTTTATCACAGATATTCCTTAGTAATTTTTCGATCCCTCTGGAGGTTAATCTTCTCATCTGAGCCTTTTCACAGATTCTCTTTATCGTCCCAAGCCTTCTTGAACCGAAATCTGATGTAACCAAAACGGTGGGGTTTTTTGTCTCCTTTAGGAGCGCTGTAACCTCCTTGATGTCCTTTATCTGATCTACATTATCAATAAGAATCAGTTTTCTTTTTCCAAATATGCTAGCAGTCTGTGCAGTAGCCCTTCCATTATTTAGATTTTCATTTGTGATCTCAACCAGATCGAAATCGAACTCCTTCACTATAGCTTTAACCAGAGCGCTCTTTCCAACCCCGGGAGGGCCATAGATCAAAAGGGGTTTCTTCCAATGATATCCTTTCAGATCTTGAATCAGTTTCGGGTTTCCAGCAATCTCATCAAGCCTTCTTGGTTTATATTTCTGGATCCACATCCCGTAAAAAAGAAAGGTTTTTATACTTAAAAGGCATCATATGTAACAACAATAATTGAGAGGTGATTATAATGAATGGAATGGACATATTTGCTTTGAGCACAAAGACTATAGACGCTCTTATTACGCGTGCAGCTAATCTGCTAGAAATTATTCTGGTGTTGGTACTACTTTTCATAGCTGGCTACATTCTGGGTTATATCGTTTCAAGGGTTCTTAGGAGAATCTTACTTATTGACAGGATTCAGACAACCCTGGTAAAATTCGGAGCAACGACAACGAGCATGTGGAAATCAATAGTGGAATTTTCGGCTCAATACAGTATATGGTTGGTGGTATTCTTTGTGCTGATATTGGCTGAGAAACAGGTTCCCATAGTAAAAACATTCTTCGATGGATTTATGGTACCATTAACGGCATTTATAGCCCTGATAATAATTGGTTTACTGATCGGTGGTATATTGGGCAAGCTTACAAAGGACACTCTGATAACCATCGGCTTGGAAGAGGGGTTGAAGAAATATAGGATTGTCGATACTCTTGGTGGTGTACCTGTATCGAGTATATTATCAACAATCGTTAAGTGGTATGCATTTCTTTTATTTGTAGCCGAAGCGACTCAGCAGTTGCTAGCTGAAACAATCCTAACCGATACGATGAGGAGTCTGTTGATCTATGTACCCAATGCAATACTGGGCCTTTTGGTACTCCTAGCCTCATTAGTAATTGCCGACTTTGCAGCAAACAGGATCAGGGTAAGAAAGCTAAGCTTTGGTGAATTGCTTGCGATAGGTGTTGAGCTAGTGATCATCTTCTTCGGTGTGGTTCTTGCATTGCCAAGGCTCTTTAATATAGATGATCCGGAGGTGTTTCAAACATCCTTAGAGGTTATGACGCAATCCTTCCAGATTTTGATAGTTGGTATGGCAGTCGGTCTAGCTATTGCCATCGGTCTCGGATTAAAGGATTCTATTTCAGAGGTGGGAGAGACTCTTAAAAAAAAATGAATAAACAGGGCTGAACTGCCCAACTTTTTCTTTTTCTTATTTTTTACCTTTGTTTTCTATCAGCTCTATGTGGGGGAAGGGTATCTTTATATCATTCTCGTCAAACGCATTCTTTACCTTGGTTATTATCTCACTTTTCAGTTTTAATGTCTCTGGTCTTTCCGTTCTCTTTACCCAGAATCTCATCTCTAAATTAATAGATGAGTCCCCAAGTTCTTTGACTATTACGGAGGATGCTGGTTTATCCAAAATCCTATCGTTGGATTTCATCACACCCAGGGCGAGATCGATCGCCTTTCCTATATTGGCCCCAAAATCAATACCTATGGTAACTTTTAATCTCAAGGTTGGATTTCTGGATCTGTTTATGATTATTTCCTCCACCATCTTCCTGTTTGGTATAGTGACCACCTCACCATCAAAGTTTTTGATCCTCGTTGCCCTTATTGAAATGTCCCTCACTATTCCCTCAACACCAACAACTTCGACCCAATCACCGATCCTCAGGGGGTGATCCAACAAGAGCATAATTCCCGCTATCATATCGGCTAAAATGCCCTGAGCTGCGAATCCCAAAACAACGGCGGCAACGCCGGCACCGATCACGACCCCCTCGAGAACACCGGCAAGGCCCCAGATACCGAGAATCATCAAGGCTCCGATACAGAAGAGTAAAATGGAGAGAAAGTGTCTTGCTGGCTTTATATAATACTCCTCAATCCTTAGATCGTAAACCCTCCTCCCGGTCGCTATCCTGAATCCCTGCATTACCCTCTCTAGGAGTCTAATCAAAACCCTGCGAGTAAAGACAAGGACTATCACAATTGCAACGGTGATCAGAAATTTTGTTATAACATCCATATGCAATGTGATCTCACCAAAGGCAGAGAATATATCTACTTTCATCATATAGATTTAGAAAAAAATTCTTAATAACAGAGATCAATTTCATCCAGATTCTCAATAACCTTAATACCTTCAGTTTTCCGCAATTTTTTTGTATTCTCTATGTCAACATCCCTGATGTTTATCTTTACCTTTTTACCGAAGCTTATTGCCCCACATTTACATTTCTCTATACAGATCCTGCATGCGTTGCATTTCAATAGATCTATCCTGACTTTATCACTCCTGAGAAATGCAGAATTTGGGCAGACCTCCACTGGAGGACAAATCTCGCAATTCCTACACGTTTTGGGATCTATCATGATGGGGATTTCTGTCTCCTGAATCTTTTCTACATCAGTCGGTAATACATATATCGGAGTTTTGCTCTTGACCGCCTGTGCGACTATGTTACTGACTAAAGAATCAGCGATTCCATTAACCACCTTTGCGACGGTATTTGCGGTACATGGTGCCACTATAACGAGATCATACTCCTTTTTAGCCAGTCTACCGACTATGGGAGAACTAAAACCCTGCTCCTGCCCCAGAATTATCTCCTTCGAATATCTATTTACAGAATCCAGAAGGCCATACATTCCTGCTACCTCATAACCCGCTCTAGAAAAGGCTATCGTAATCCCCTGTTTTTTTGAAAATTTATGCATAAATCTAAAACTATCATCTAATAAGTGCCCTGCCCCGGTTATACACCATAAAATCTCCATTTTATAATACTCTAAAGTAATATATATACTATGATAAAAATTATCCCCTTTTCAGATAATAAAGGATTTACCTACTCTCCATTCGTCATAATAGTTCTCATTCTCCTGGGTTTGACTATCTCTCTGCACTTCACGGAAACAGAGCTGAGGAGAACGGATAGCATCTATAAAGAAGGTAAGATAAATCGAGCGATTCTGGACATGGAGGAACTGAAATCAAATGTAAATACTATAGCCTTATTTTCCTCCTACAGGGCGATTTCAAAAAAAGCAAACGAAACGAAGGAAGAACTCGAAAGAGAGATAAATAAAAATTTAAACGAATATCTTAAGAATTACACGCCAGAGGAGATTTCCACGATAGAGGGAAACTTTTCTGTCTATATAGAAAGACTTCCAAATAACCATTTCTTACTAAAAACGAATAAAGCACCGAGAGCGTGCATAAATACATCAGAAATTCTTTTGTGCTCGGATCTAAGCATAGAACGCCTCATAGATAAAAAATGGACATCATGATCGCATTTCTAAATCAGGTAGTCGTATTGCTTTTAATGCTGATGGGGATGTTCATCGGCGATTCTGTAGCCGGTTCGATCTTCGGCCGCGTTAAGGGCTCTTTGAGGCAGTTTCTGTATCTCCTGCTTTTTGTAATCTTCCTTGTATCTGGAAATTATATTCCATATCTACTGGGCATTCAACCCCTGGGACTTTTAAACTCGATCCTCCTCTTCAGCTTCTGGGGCTTCCTGTCCGTTTTTCTGAGCAGATTTCTCCTCTTTTTAATTGACCTATTAATCCATTTTGTGAGAAAAATAAGGACAAAAAAACAGCCCCAAACAATCGTTGATATAACTAGGTTGATCGGATATCTACAGGATAGAGGAACAGATGCGGAACGAATAAAATTTATCCTTTCCATATCTCTGGGTTCAGGGAAAAATGCAGCAGATGTCCAGAAAAAAGCAGAGAAGGACAATCTCAAGAAAAAGATACCTATGGATCCGTACAGGCTTTCTTTGGCCTTTCACAAGAGCGGTTTCAATATCGACGAAATCTCGGATATCCTCGTAAACTTTTTGGGAATAACACCAGAAAATGCCGTCAGGATATGGAGGAGATCTACATAACTCTGCTTGTTAATATTTATCCTCAACATCCCAATAATTTACTGCCCCTCACAGGGTCACCTTGGTAGAGAGATGACATGAAATTGATCGATGAATCTGGGGGTTAGTGAGGGGTTACACAATTCTTAAATTTATTAAGTGCGCTTGAGCCCGGAGGGCGAAACGCACCTTGTGGCCGACTACCGTCGGATCGTTCGAGCCAAAGGCTCGAAGATTCCAAAACTCCAAAGGAGTTTTGAGAACGCACTCAAGACCGAAGGTCTTGCGTGTTGCGCTCGGCAAACTCCGACTAGTAAGGGGTTACAACTATCTGTTCCTATTATGGCTGAACACAGGGAATACGTAACCTATTTAAGTCCGAATTCTCATAGATTAATTGAGAATGAATTACAGAAAGCTTTTAACCTTTTTTGGTATCTTACTTTTGTTTGCAAATATAACAGATGCTCTGTCCATTGAGGATGTTGATATAACTCCGAATCCTAGTAAAATTTATCTGGATGATGTCATTTATGTCAATGTTACACTCAATGGGAATAGCTGCAACTGTGAGATATGGTTCTATATCGATAAAAAAAATTTTACCTCAAAGAAACTATACCATGGAATGAAGCTATTACGTTGTGGGGTAACAGAGGTGAATGACATTGACTGGAATCTGAGCAAAGACCCCCTGAAGCCAGAAGGTCATGTTCTCAGAATAGTGATTATAGACCGTCGGGATGGTGAAGTTGATGACGAATATAAAACTATCATAAGAATACTCGATGCAAACAAGACAACAACTACTACAACTACGAGCACTACAACAACTACCAGGAGAACGACCACCACAACGACCACCACAACGACAACCACTACAACTACATTACCCAAGGTTTACCTAAACTATGAGAATAAAAAATATGGGTTTCAGATATCTTATCTATCTACGTGGGAAAAACGAGAAAACTATATGGGTGCTATTGTGAGGTTCTCAACCCCTATCGAAGACATTATGGATACGTTTCAGGAAAATGTTGTCATATCTGTTCAAAGTATTTCGTCGGATATAACATTGAGTGAATCTACGACATCTTTGATAGATGACCTTAAAATGCTACCTAGCTTCAAACTCCTTGGTTCAAGCGATGTTAAATTGGCAGATCAGAATGCCCATCAACTTAGTTATGAATTTAGGCAATATCCCTACAATCTGAAGGCATTAAAGGTCTACACGATAAGAAATGATAATATTTACATCATCACCTATCTGGCTGAGGTTGAAAGTTATTCCAAATACCTCTATGATTTCAGGAAAATGGAGGATTCCATTCAGATTACTACTATTTCTGCAACAACAACCACAACAACTACCACTTCATCAACCACAACCACCACCCTCAGCGCTGTAACATTTATACCGCAATGGGGCATATTTGTGGTATTTATTCTTGGTATTGTTATTATCCTGTTTGCTATATTAATCCTACGCAAGAAACCTAAAGAGAAAAAAATAAGGGAGAAAAGGTATAAAAAAGAAGCTCCAAAAAGAGAGATACATGAACCTCCAAAAGTCGCTGAAGTTCCAGAAGAAGATATTTCTATAGAAGAAATTCTGGGGGGGGTCTCAGAGGAGCTCTCAGAAGAAAAAGAACCACTAAAGGAA
Organism: Candidatus Altarchaeota archaeon; assembly: GCA_030633595.1. Classification (GTDB taxonomy): domain Archaea; phylum Altiarchaeota; class Altiarchaeia; order IMC4; family QMZM01; genus QMZJ01. The sequence goes on along the minus strand of DAOVSE010000054.1, from coordinate 62 downwards.
GAGGAGATCCCAGAAGAAAAACCAGAACCACCAAGGGAAGAGGAGCTCCCAGAAGAAAAAGA
>DAOVSE010000032.1 GCA_030633595.1 Candidatus Altarchaeota archaeon | reverse complement strand
TTTGCTCTGCTGGGTCATTGCACTGACGATTACCGTAACTATCATGTTAGCTAGTATACCCCAGCCACAACAGTGGATTGATAGCGGATACTGGTACTGTCCAAGGAATTCGTTGACTGCCGGGAATATATCACCGACTATCGGGAAGCTACCATAAGTCAATGTAACCCCGAGTAGGCCGGCAAAGACCCCTGCAGTAATACCTTTTCCGGTGAATGTATTCCTTAGATATGCCATTGCAAACAGTGCTATGAACAGCTGGAATGCATACGAAACCGCTAATCCACCGAGCATAACCATCAGGTCTGGTCTGAAAAATGCTACAGAGAATGACATCGCTACAACAACCAGCGACAATCCTCTTGCAATCCATATCTCCGTGGATTCCTCTATTGTCTTGCCGCCTTTCCGGAGGTAGGGTGATATTATCTCTCTGGAGAATATCGCTGCAAAGCTGCTGATGTAGGGCGCTCCCGTGGATTGCATCGCCGCCAGACCACCAACCGATACCAGAACCAGTAACGGCAATGGCAAAAAGTCCAGCATCAACTTCGGGACGAGTGCGTCGCTGCTTCCACCACTTCCTCCTGATCCTTTGATGAGAGCCTCCAGCCCCCCCGCGGTATATGATGCATCACCTACAACATCCCTTAATACCACACCAGACAACCCCTGTATTGTACTGAAAATCACAAGTATAACTCCGATTATGAGTGTGGAACCAACAACCTGCTGCCACGCCATTCCTTTCGGCGACTTGTTGCTGAAACCCCACATTGTGAATGCCGGTGAACACTGGATTCCAGCCAACGCGAGCATGTAGGTAAACATCATAACACCAGTCCACATCCCCATTGTCTTGCCTTCGTCACCAAGGGTCGGGATAAACTTCTTCCAGCTCTGTTCCAGGAGTATAGCTCCATGACCCTCTGTATAATATGGGTTAATCTTTGTCAGACCGTCAAGGAATGCATCTACTCCACCGAAAGCGTTTATTGCGCCGAAGCCGATGATCATAATACCGGCCGCCAGCAGGAAAAACTGCACCGCATCAACGTATGCTACTGATCTCAAACCCCCCATCGATACGTAGAATACCAGTACCATGGATAATGCAACCGCTCCTACAAAGAACGGTATGAATCCATTTGTCAATACTGAAAACAACAATCCTGAAGCCATAAGCTGAACCGCCAGATAGAATACACTGTATAGTGTGGCTACCAATACTACTGAATACCCAAGCCACTTAGAATCGAATATTCTCCTGTACATCTCCGGTGGTGTTATAAAACCATATCTTCTACCGAGAATCCACTGTCTCTTTAGGAACAGTACCCCTGTAAACGGTATCGTTATCGCATAAAGTCCTGCGAATGCGTAGGCTATACCTGAATTGAATATAGTACCAGGATGCCCGACATACGTCCACCCACTGAAAGAAGTCGCTGTAGCTGCCAGAACAAACAGCCAGATAGGCAGACCCCTACCCGCAATAAAATAACCGGATGCAGTCTTTGCCTTAAGGTAACCTTTGACACCCCAAAAGATACAATATATCCAATACAATCCAATCCCTGTCAATATCCAAAATGTTGTGTCCTCTATACCAAATATTGCCATTGTTTTTCACCTCATTACATAATATTACATGATGTTATAATAATTTATCATTATTAATAATGACAAATTATTAATAATTAACAATTTTAGCATCAGACTATAAAAAGGAACAACAGAAAATTCGACTAAAGTCGAATTTATCAGTACATTACCTCCTTATTTTTTATTGAATTATAAAGTATAGTCATACCTTATAATAAGTATAGTCATACCTTATAATAACCAAGAAATTTACTTCATAAATTTCTTGTACCACTCCAATCTAATGAACAATATCAAAGCAGCAACTAAATTCACAATAATAAAAATGAGGGGGATAACACCACTTATCTCATATCCATAGAATACTAAACCCACGACGACGAACAACACATACATTATGAAAAAGAAAAACCCTGCAATCATGAATATCCTTCCTTTGGCCATAATTCCTTTTGCAATGAAAACAACTACGAACGCCATAAAGAGATAAAAAAGGAGGTAACCCCAATTGTCAAGACCACAAGCAAGGGTCAATATAACAAAATACATTGCATATAATACCAAGATTATTCCAACAAAGAGTAATAATATATCAATGCCCGCTTTCTGATTTTCCTCAATTACCTTTCCTTTCGACATTTTAAGTTATTTAAGTTATTTTTGAATTATAAAGTATATCAAAGGTATACTTTATAATAGCCAACAAATTTCCTTTCGGAAATTTCTTGTTGAGAGAAACCTATAAATCTATTATACTTTAAATTAAAGTGAAAAAAAAGAAAATTCAGAAAAAGTTGATAAAAAAATGGAAATTGCCTATAGCTCCTACCCTAAGACTAATTATAGATATGACTACGATTCTTGTTCTTACGACAACTACATACATAAGCATATTCCATAAGGACATTTTCTTTATGATAATAACACTATCTATAATTATCAGCTATATAATCTTTATACACAAAGGCTTCTACGGCATGAGGGTGGAGATAAGAAATAAGAATATTACCCTACTTTCCTTTCCCTTTGCAAGAATACCCATACCATACAATAAAATAAAATCTATGGAAATCGTAGATCGAAGATGGAGTGATTATCTTACAGGTTATGGGTGTAAACTAAAGGGCAAAGACGATGATGTTGAACTATATTTCAGGAGCAGGATGAGTGGAAAGGTCGTCGTAATCCACACCAAGGGGTTCAAATTCAAGAAGATTGAATTAACATTGGACTCTCCGGAGGATTTTATCGAGGAGATTAAAAAGAAAACTGTTTTTAAATAATCTATTCTAAATGATTAATCATGATAAATGAGAAAATTTTAATTCGTGGAGGTAAAAAATGGCAAAGAAAGAATTGGATGTTTTGTTAAAGGAAGAGAGGGTTTTCAAACCTTCTGAAGAGTTTATAGGGCAGAGCAATATCAAGAAATGGATGGATGAGCACAACATAAAGGATTATGATGAATTACTCTCCAAGGCCCAGAATCTTGAGTGGTACTGGGGTGAGGCAGCTAAGGAATTGGATTGGTTTAAACCCTGGGATAAAGTACTGGATGACAGCGATGCACCCTTTTTTAAATGGTTCGTCAATGGGAAGATAAATATAACTTATAATGCAGTTGATAGGCATATGAAGGATTGGCATAAAAATAAAGTGGCATACATTTGGGAGGGCGAACCAGGAGAGGTAAGGAAGTTAACCTACAGGGATCTCTATATTGAAGTAAATAAATTTGCCAACGCATTAAAAAGTTTAGGTATAAAGAAAGGCGACAGGGTTGGTATGTATCTACCAATGATTCCTGAACTGCCGATAGCGATGCTTGCCTGTGCAAAGATTGGAGCAATTCATTCAGTAGTCTTCTCTGGGTTTAGTGCAAAGGCTTTGAGGGACAGGATGAATGACTGTGAGGCAAAATTAGTTATTACTTGTGATGGATTCTACAGAAGAGGGAAGGCAGTTCCATCGAAGGAGAACACAGATGAGGCCATGAAGGATGCTTCTTCAGTTAAGAACGTCGTCGTCGTTAGGCGTACCGGGGAAGAGGTCCCGATGCATGATGACAAAGATATCTACTGGGATGAACTCGTGGAGGGAGAATCAATGCACGCTGATGTAGAGGAGATGGACGCTGAGGATATCTTATATATTCTGTACACCTCTGGAACAACAGGAAGACCAAAGGGAATAGTGCACGTTCAGGGTGGTTATGCAGTTGGTACTTATAGCACACTTAAGACTGTTTTCGATCTAAAGGAGGACGATATATGGTGGTGTGCAGCAGATATTGGCTGGGTTACTGGTCACAGTTATATAGTATATGCACCATTAATCGCTGGAGTGACATCATTCATGTATGAAGGAGCACCGGCGTACCCTCACGGCGACAGGTGGTGGGAAATGGTAGAGAGGCACGGCATAACAATACTCTATACCGCACCTACAGCCATCAGGGCCCACATGAGGCTCGGTGATGAATGGCCTAAGAAACACGATCTGAGCTCCTTGAGAGTATTGGGAACCGTAGGTGAGCCAATAAATCCAGAGGCTTGGATATGGTACTACAACCTAATTGGTAACGAGAGGTGTCAGATAATGGATACCTGGTGGCAGACAGAGACGGGAAACTTTATGATATCCCCGTTTCCAATTACCCCTCTGAAGCCGGGTTCTGCCACGAAGCCATTGCCGGGAATTGATGCGGACATCTACAATGAGGATGGCGAATCCCTAACAAATAAAGGTGGCGATCTGGTGATAAAAACACCATGGCCGGCGATGCTCAGAACCCTTTACAAAGATCCGGATAGATATAAAGAGGTATACTGGAGCAAGTTTCCAGGCGTTTACTTAGCTGGAGATGTGGCAAGAAAAGACGATGATGGTTACTTCTGGATTCAGGGAAGAGCAGATGATGTAGTTAATATCTCTGGACATAGATTAGGCACAATGGAAGTAGAATCGGCATTAGTCAGTCACCCGGCGGTTGCAGAGGCGGCAGCAGTGGGGATACCACACGAAATAAAAGGCGAGGCAATAAAAGTCTATGTGCTTTTAAAGAAAGGCCAAGAGCCATCTGCAGAATTGAAGGATGAACTGAAAAAGTGGGTAGGAAAGGAAATTGGTCCCATCGCAAGACCGGAGGAAATCGGATTTGTAGAAGACCTGCCAAAGACGAGATCTGGGAAGATCATGAGAAGGGTCATAAAGGCAAAGGCAAAGGGTGAACCAGTGGGGGACATTTCTACACTTGCCAATCCAGAAGCGGTTGAAGGATTGGACCATGCGAAATAGACTTCCCCTTCTTTTTCCTTTTTCTTCTTTTTTTTGAAATGAAAAAATCCATAACATCGAGAGAGGATACTGTATTGTTGATTATAGATGTACAGGACAGATTAATCTCTACGATTTCAGGGGCAGATAGAATACTGATAAATATCGAGGCATTGATCAAGACCGCGAAAATTTATACAATACCCATCCTGTTAACAGAACAGGAGAAACTGGGTGAGACGGTCCCACAACTCAGGGAAATACTTAAGAGATCTGGTTCTTATGATCCCATCAGAAAATTAAGTTTTAGCTGTTATGGAAATGAAAAATTTAGGAGAATTCTAGAAGAAACGGATAGATCGAACCTGTTGATCTGTGGAATTGAAGCACATATCTGTGTCAGTCAAACGGCACTTGATCTGATGGAAAATGGGTACAAGATTCAAGTCGTCGAGGATGCCACCTCTTCTCATACAAAAGAGGATTTTAGAATAGTAATTAACAGATTGAGAGATTCTGGAGCAACAATTACCAGTACCGAGGCATTGATATACGAGTTAGCAGCTAATGCAGAAACCCCCGAATTTAAGAGGATATTGGAATTCGTAAAGGACCGGAGACGCAGAATAGAATCTATTCTATAACCTCGATGGCCCCTACCGGACATGATGACTCGCACGCCCTGCAAACGACGCATTCCGATATATCACCGGTTATAACTGCCTTGTCGTCATTTAACCCATACAAACCTACCGGGCACGTATCAACGCAGGTGCCGCAGCCAGTGCATTTTTCCTTGTCAATCTTTATTTCAACCATTTGTATCACCTAACTATAATGATTTATCGTTATAATTGGATTTATCCTTTAAAAATTAACATTATCCCAAAAGCTCTTTGAGCTTCAGCGCATTTTCTACAGCATAGGCATTGGCATCGTTGTCGAAGTAGACATAAACATCCAGGGCTTTTTTATTCCAGTGTCTTATCTTTTCGCCCCATTCTAATAGCTGTTGATCTCTATACTTGGACGCATATAATTGTTCGTGCCCATGTAATCGTACATAAACAAAATCAGAGGTAACAACTTCGGCATAGGGGTAACATGGTGTGTCGGAGATACAGAGGGAAATCCCATATTTCCGGAACAATGAATACACTTCATCATTAAACCAGGATTGATTTCTGCACTCCAGTGTAAATCTATACTCTTTGTAGTTCCTTCCCAATTCACGTAAAAATTTATCCACCCTCTCCGGATCAAATTTCAGGCTTGGAGGCAGTTGAATCAGAATGACATTGCACTTCTCTTCTAAGCCACTGACTGAATCGAAGAACATACGAAGAGATTCCTCGGGATTTAGGAGTTTCTTCATATGGGTAACGTATCTGCTCATCTTAACAGAGAAGGTAAATCCGGAGGGAGTTCTCTTCTTCCAGTTCTGAAAGGTCTTTTTTCTGGGTAATCTATAAAAACTTGCATTAAGCTCTACCGAGTCGAATTTTTTCATATAGTATTCCAACCATCTGTCCTTTTTCAGATTTTCTGGGTAAAAGATTCCGATCCAGTGATCATAGCTCCAGCCGGATGTGCCGATGAAATTTCTTGCCATAGTCCAATTATCATATTAGGTCAAATTATTTAAAGTGAATAATTCCTATATCCTAAGATGTCCAAGTTCGGTGAGGGCAGGGGGGTTGATACGAGAGACAAAGCAATCATATTCTTTATAATAACACTTGTATTTATCTGCTTCGCCTCAATTATTGCAAATGCTCAGATTGATGATCAGGACAAGGTGGAGATCTGTTTCTTCTACGGCAAAACATGTCCTTATTGCGCGGAGGAAAAGGTCTTTCTTCAGGAATTGGAGGAGAAATATCCAAGGTTGAAGGTGAATTACCTCGTAGCTTCTGATAACTGGGAATTCTTTCTGGAGATGTGTGAGGGCTATAATACAAGCTCTGCGGGGGTTCCAAGGACATTTATAGGGGACAGGGTATTCGTTGCTTATTATCCCCAAGAATGTGACCTGATCTGGCATCAGGGTTATCTTGCTCGTATCGGATGCTCAAATCAGATTGAAAACGCAATAAGAGAGCTTATGAATCTATCTTCTAGGATCTCGAAAGCCGATGCAATATTAATCTCTAGGAAGAACTCTCTTGTCTGCAATTTTACAGCAGTAAATGAGGACACAAGAGCAAATGTAATTCTGACCGACGATATCTACCTTGTTGGGTGGTGGTCCTCCGAGAGGATAAAATCGAATCTGAATTTTCCAGATATCTTGGTTACCCTAGATGCAAAAACAGGTGAGGTACTTAAGAGCGAAATTCCTTCAGAACCCATAGAAGGTTTAGAAAAGCCCATCCAGAGAATAAATTGGCTTCACGTATCTATCCTTTTAATTGTAGCAATCTATCTGGTTCTATACCTGTTGCTACAACGGAAATTAAGCTGGAGTCGAAGGTACTGGGTAGCGGGATTCGTGGGAATTGTAATCGCTTCATTTTTTATCTTGGTTGTGACAACCCCCGAGACGACAATAGAAGAATTTGCCGAGGGATTTCCTTTTCCAGCCTTTGTTTTTATTGTTGCACTAGCAGATGGCTTCAATCCGTGTGCGTTCACGGTCCTAATAGTCCTGCTTTCTCTTTTAACTCATACCCGCTCCAGAAAGCGGATGAGTCTGATAGGTTCCGTATTTATCCTCACATCTGGAGCTATGTACTTTATCTTTATAATGCTCTTAATTTTAGCCATCTCCTGGTTGCTCGCCCTCGTAGGGAAATATGAAGAGCTCCTCTGGAAATCGATAGGAATCATAGTTATAATAGCCGGGATTATAAATCTCAAGGATTTCTTCTTCTTTAAGAAGGGAATCTCATTGGGAATTTCTGAAAAGAATAGGAACAGGATATCTATAAGAGCGGGAAAGATTGTCAGAAAGGTAAAGGATGCAGAGACAAAAAAGGCATTAGCTCTAGCCCTCATAGGTGTTATAGTGCTCGCGGCGTTTGTTAATCTAGTTGAGTTTGGATGTACCGCTATGCTTCCAACAGTATATTCAAAAGCAATAGAAAATAGATGCATGAAGGAATATGGGGAAAATGAAATTACCTTGTCTTCTAAATGCTTCCCCCTGGTAGTGCTGTACACCACTTTCTATGCCATTGTCTATATTATCCCACTTTTCGCTATTTTAGGAAATTTTCTTTATTCTTTCAAATCCGAGAGATTGTCTGAAAAACAGGGCAGGATTTTAAAATTAGCCGGTGGCATTATCATGCTCATTTTAGGTGCAATTTTATTCTTTAAGCCACACTGGTTAATGTTCGGTGGTTAGCTTTTTTATATTCCTTCTTATTATTATTCTTGGCTGAGGATGATAGAACGGGTTAAAACGAAACTGGGAAGAGAGAATTACAGGAAACTTATCGAGATAGAAAACCAAAAACTTCACGATTTCATATCCAAGTATATACAACTCTGTAATCCCGATAGGGTATTTGTATGTACCGATTCGTCGGAGGATATTCAGTACATAAGGGAGAGAGCCGTCCTAACTGGGGAGGAAAAGAAACTCGCCATTCCGGGGCATACTGTTCATTTCGATGGTTACTATGACCAGGCAAGGGATAAAAAAAATACAAAGATTCTCGTGCCTAAGGATGTAGATTTAGGCCTCAATCTAAATGTGATGGACAGAGATGAAGGGCTTGAGGAGATTCACGGAATTCTGAAAAACATCATGGAGGGTCATGAGTTATATGTGCGATTCTTTTGTCTGGGGCCCATAAATTCCAAATTTTCCATACCATCTGTCCAACTTACCGATTCCAGTTATGTGGCACACAGCGAAGACCTGCTCTACCGGCCGGGATATGAGGTATTTAAGAAGTTGGGGAATAGTGAGCGTTTCTTCCGATTTGTACATAGTGCAGGAAAACTTCGGAACGGGGTAAGTGCCGATGTTGACAAACGTAGGGTATACATCGATACAGAGGAGAATGTCGTATATTCCGCGAATACACAGTATGGTGGCAATACCATTGGGCTCAAGAAGCTGGCAATGAGGTTGGCAATAAACCTAGCCTCGAAAGAGGGCTGGCTGACGGAACATATGTTTGCCCTAGGGGTTCATGGTCCTGATAACAGAGTTACTTACTTCACAGGGGCATTTCCATCATTATGTGGAAAGACCTCCACCGCCATGTTGAAGGGGGAAACCATAATCGGAGATGATATAGTGTATATCAAAAAAATAGATGGGCAAACATGTGCAGTTAATACAGAGAGAGGAATATTCGGGATAATAAGGGGGATAAACTCCAGAGATGATCCCCTAATATGGGATGTTCTCAATAATCCGGGGGAGATTATATTCTCCAATGTGCTCATCAATGAAGGTGAGAAGGTCTATTGGGTTGGAAAGGGCAGCGAAATTCCGGCAAAGGGTATTAATCATTCAGGGGAATGGACGATTGCAAAGAAAGACGCTAAAGGCAATGAAATCCCGGCTTCACACCCAAATGCTCGATTTACCTTTAATATGGATCTCCTGACCAATCTCGACCCCGGGATTGATGATCCGGAGGGTGTTGTTGTCGGTGGAATAATCTTTGGGGGGAGAGACTCACATACATCGGTTCCGGTTATGGAGTCTTTCGACTGGAAGCACGGAGTACTCACCATGGGTGCAACGTTGGAATCTGAAACAACGGCTGCAACCATTGGAAAGTCGGGTGTCAGGAAGTTCAATCCAATGTCTAACCTAGATTTCTTGTCCATACCCTTGGGTAGGTATATACAGAATCACCTGGATTTTGTCAAGGGATTGAGAAACGTGCCAAAGATTTTTTCTGTAAACTATTTTCTACGGGATTATGATGGTAATTCATTGACTGATATGCTTGCCAAGAGGGTCTGGCTTAAATGGATGGAACTGCGCGTGCATGGGGACGTTGAAGCCATCTGGACGCCGGTCGGATTGATCCCAAGGTATGAGGATCTTAAGCCCTTATTCAGGGAAGTGCTTAACCAAGATTACTCTGAAGAGCTCCATACCGAGATCTTCACCCTCAGGATCCCGGAAAATCTCTCAAGGATCGAAAGAATACGGGATATCTACAAAAACAAGGTTTCTGACACACCAGAGGTTCTATTTACTGCGTTGGAGGAGCAGGAAAAAAGGCTGGAAGAGGCACAGGAGAAATTTGGATATTATATACCTCCTCAGAAATTCAGTGAATGAGAAGTGAAAAATGGAGGAAATAGGAAATATTCTAGCGTGTATGAGATGTGGCAGCAGCAACTTATCTGCTTTTCGAGGAACTCATGGTGTGAGAGGGCATTACCTGTCTCTGGGAGATAATCAGTATCTGTGCGGGGATTGCGGCTATCTTGGTGTCCCTCTGATCTTTGACTCCGAGGAAAATCGACTGAAGCACGCTGAAGCCCAGAAAAAAAGACGGGTTTTTGATATAACCAGAGAATCCCGACGTACTCAGGAAAAAGAAGCATCGAGTTCAGTGATAACCACAGATTCGGGAATTTCTCAGGATGTTATTTTCTGGCTTGGGATTTTGGCTCTGATGTTGCTCTTTTTAGTGGGGTATATCTAACTCATCTACTTTCCCCTATATCCCTTGAGCAATGGTCTCAGGAAGAACAGGGGTATAACTCCGGTAACTACAGATATTACTACCGCCAGGGACAATACCTCCTTAGCAGTCTGGGGATCGGCAACCATGCCAGCACTAATGCCTATAGCGGCAACAACCAGACCTATCTCAAGCCTTGGAATCATACCAACACCAATTATAATAGCTTCCTTGGTGGGACATCCCATGAGCTTTGCTGGCAACCCACATCCAATTAATTTCCCAAGGATAGCAACAACAACAAGAATGGTCATTAATACTATAGATTCAGAAAAGGCTTCGAAATCTATCCACGTACCAACGGATACGAAGAATAGGGGAATAAAAAATCCATAACCTATGGTTTTTATCTCATCGGCAGCTCTTCTCCTGAATGGCGTTTCCCCTATAATTAGACCTGCGATAAATGCCCCCGTTATTCCCGCGATCTGTACGGACTCTGCAAAAACACCAAATAAAAAGCCCATGGTTAGTGAAAGTGCTATAAATGCCTTTTCAGTCCCCATCTTTTCAAACAGGTTTGTTAATCTGCCTATTATCTTTAGACCCACTATCAGTGTAATGAAAAAGAACGCCAGCATTTTCAAAGACAGAACACTTAAGGCTTCAAAACTTATTCCACCAGTCAGGGCTACACTGGAGACGATAACAATTACCAGGATTCCTAGAACATCGTCTATTACCGCAGCACCAATGATCGTTGACCCCGCTTTTGTATCCAACGTCTTTGCATCCATTAAAATCCTGGCAGTAACACCAACACTGGTTGCAGTTAACACCGCTCCCAATAACATGGCAATATTGAAATCATTAAATTGCCACATACCTATCACATAACCGCCGGAGAATGGTAAAATAACGCCACCCATCGCAACAATGCCAGCCAATTTTCCAGTCTCTTTTAATTTCTTTAGTTCCACTTCCAGTCCTGAAAGGAAGAGCAGGAGCATTATACCTACCGTAGCAAAGGCTTCAAATATCTCTCCGGATATGTCTATTCCCAGGTAAGGACCCAAAAGCTCATGACCAATAACGACCCCCACCAGAATCTCTCCAATTACCGCCGGCTGACCAATCCTTTCGAAGGCCTCACCAAATAGTTTTGCCAGTAATAGCGCCAGACCTAACTCCAGTAACAAGATAATGTCTCCAGTCATTGTTAATCAAAAAACACCTTATCTGTCAGTTTTATTATCTGGTCTATGGTGATCTCCCCCACAGGCAGTTCCTCATCGACTACTGGAAGGTGCCTGATCCTGTTGTCTACCATAAGCTTAACTATTCTCTTCAGATCAGTATCTGGTGTGCATTTGAACAAACGAGGGGTCATCATATCCTCTGCAGTCTTTACGTCTCTGTAGAGAAGTGACCTTATTTCAAGTACATCCCAGGCAATTTTTCCCCCAAATAATGGCGTTTTTATACCATCTAATAAATCTTTTTCTGTGATTATACCCACTATCTTGTTCTTTTTATCCACTACCCATAAATGATCGATTGACTGCCTACTTATCTCATTTATCACTTTCCTGATTGGTTCATCACGCTTAACAGCAGGGAACTCCCGACGCATTATCTCCCTGGCAGGGGTTAGATAAAATCTCCCAATCTTCTCTGAAAATTCATCATTTTTCATTCTGGTATATTCTTAGATTTATAATTATAAATAATTACAGATTAAGGGTATTCTATCCTGTAACCTGCATTGTTTCAAAAGATCCTATACTGAGTATGACAATCATAAATAGGACGTACAGAAAAATCAAGGCCACCCCCTCTTGCCATATAATGTGCTTCTCTGCCTCTATGAATGTCATGAATAAGAAGGCCACGGTGAGCATAAAGAAGGCGCTTATCAGACATAAGGAAAAGTCAGCGGCCTGAATCACCTGAATCGGGAATATTATCGCGGTCAGACCGAGAACAAGGGTGGAGTTTGCAATTACGCTCCCGATCAGATCACCCAGAGCCATGTATTGATGTTCTGATAGAACCGCCTTTGATGTAAATGTCAATTCTGGCAGGGTTGTCCCCAAGGATATAAGGAACAGACCTATCAGTATCTCGGGCACTCCCAACCCAAAAGCCAGTGCATGCGCATATTTGATCAGAAAATGGGCACTTATAAATAGGAAACTTATACTGATAACAAAAAATACGAGATTTTTATGGAACTCCTTTTTTGGGACATCGGTCTTAATCTTCCCCCTGAATCTGCCCTCCTGGGTAAGAAGCCTGAGGACATAGATGGCGAAAGCAAAAAGCAGGATAACACCGTCGATACGGGATATCTCCTGATCCATCATAAGGATGATCGGCAATGTCGCGATGAGGAACATGTACAGGGTATCTGTTTTAACGGCTTTTGTTTCGACCTTTATGTTTCTTCTAAGTATAGCAGCTATCCCAATGACTAATGTCAGGTCAATAATATTTGCGCCGATGACATTTCCGAGGGCGAGTGATGTCTTCGGGTGCTCTATGGTAGATTCTATCGCAGAAGAGATTCCAATGAACAATTCGGGGATAGACGTGGCAAACGCCATTATCATGAATCCAATAACGAATTCTGTAACCCTCAGGTATGAGGCGATCTTTGATAATGTGCCAATTAAGGTTTCCGCGCTCTTCACCAGGATCAGGCAGGTTAGTATAAACAACATCAGATCTGTGAGAAACATTTTATGATAATTTATCTTTGTAGATAAAGAATAAATAAATAGAAGAATGCCCGTTATGATCAGAAAGGAATCCGGTGAGATGGAGGAATTTGATCCAGAGAAGGTTCGAAGAGCAATCTTGCGTTCTGGCGCCTCTGAGGTATTGGTCTCTGAAATTCTTGGGGAGATTGATGGGAAACTCTATGACGGCATAAGTACAAGGGAAATATTTCGAATTGTTCATCGGCTATTGCACAGGAAAAAGCCGTCGCTGGCATCGAGATACGATTTAAAGGGTGCAATAATGCGTCTGGGACCCGAGGGTTTTGCCTTTGAGACCTATATAGGGGAGATTCTCCGGGATTATGAATATAAAACCAAACTGAGGCAATTTATCAGGGGCAGGTGCGTTGAGCATGAGATTGATGTCATTGCAGAAGATCCCAACGGTAAAAGATCCATTATCGAGTGCAAATACCACAATGCAAAGGGTATATACTCCGGTTTAAAGGTAGCTCTTTATACGCATGCTCGCTTTCTTGACATAATTAAGGGTTTTAAAGACGGGAGATGTGAGCATTTTGACGAGGTCTGGCTGGTAACGAACACAAGATTCTCACCCCACGCGATACAGTATGCGAAATGTAAGGGGTTAAAACTCCTTGGATGGAGATATCCTCCGGAAGACACCCTGGAGAACAGGATAGAGTCCAAGGGCTTATATCCCATAACCATTCTACACTCAATAGACAGGAGATCCAGAAACAGGTTCTTTGATGCAGACCTCATACTGGCAAAGGATCTGATAAGACATGATTTTAACGATCTGTTAGGAAAAACACATCTCAAGGAAAATAAACTCAGGGAAATACTTACAGAGGCCAAGAATTTTTATGAGGATTAACTAGAAAGCAACCCCTTTAGAAATAGCCCTTTAGAAAAGGGCTATCATCCCAAAAATTTATGTGAAATTTTTTCCGTCAACGCTCAAGCTTTGGAAAACCTTGACCATCGAGCTTTAGAAAAGCTCGAGCAAAAATTTAACATGGATTTTTTCCGCCAGCGCTTTTTCTAAAAGGGCTGAGCTTGACCAAAAATCTAATCAAGATTTGAA
>DAOVSE010000059.1 GCA_030633595.1 Candidatus Altarchaeota archaeon | reverse complement strand
TTCTGTCCAAGCTCCCTGAAACTGAGTCTTGCATCCTCCTGAAGATGCTTGATTATGTTCAGATCAAGGTTATCAATTTTCATTTTTATTGTATAATATATTGGACCCAGCCTATATAAATAGACAATATATGAACAAAGATGGGTAAAATATAAATAATATTTATATCTGCAATCCCGTTTATTAGATACTTTCTAAATAGATATTAATATATGAAAAACCCTAACATGAAACCTAGGAGGATGAATCTTGAATTAAATTATGCGAACAGGCTATTAGGAACGGATTTCGGTCAGGGAGAGGTAAAAATCCTCCTGGAGAGGATGCGTTACGGCGTTGAGTTGGATGGAGATAGGATTCAGGTTTTAATCCCCACCTATAGAACTGATATTCTCCATCAGATAGATCTGGTTGAGGATATTGCGATTGCACACGGCTATGAGAATTTTGGGCCAGAGATACCCAAGTTAGGTACTCTTGGAGAAAGGGATGAGTTTGAGAGATCTTCCTCTACAATGAGAGAGCTGATGCTCGGTTTCGGCTTTCAGGAGGTTATGACGCTCATAATGACCGACGATAGGAATCTATTCAGGAGAATGGAGATTCCAGAGGAAAAAACAGTAGTGACAAAAAATCCAGTATCTATGGAACACTCGATGGCGAGAACATGGCTTCTGCCTTCCTTAATGACGGTTCTGGAAAAGAACAAGAACAGGGAATATCCCCAGAGGATATTCGAGGTTGGGGACTGCATTACAGCAAGGGGAGAGGATGAAAGAAAATTAGCCGGTGTTGTTGCGCACTCAAAGACAAATTTCTCCGAGATGAAGGCAATCTTTACCGGTTTACTGGAAAATCTGGGTGTGAATTATAAGATAAAGGAATTCGAACACGGAAGTTTTATACCTGGAAGGTGTGCATCTGTAGAATATGGCTTTTTCGGTGAAATCCATCCTCAGGTTCTGGAAAATTTTAACCTAGAAACTCCGGTAACCGCATTTGAGTTAAATGTGAACCTGATTTTTTAAGGAATATACCAAGATATTTTTGTTCTAAATATGGACCCCAAAGAAAAGTATAAACTGCAGAAACTCGTACGCGAGTTAAAAGAGAAAAAGGGACGGCATACAGAGCTAGTATCTGTATATATCCCCAAGGGATTTGACATAAATAATGTCATCAATCAACTGACAGATGAACAGGGAACCGCAACGAATATAAAGTCAAAAACCACGAGGAAGAACGTTATTGATGCATTGGAGAGGATTATTCAACATCTAAGGCTGTTTAAAAAAACTCCAGAGAATGGTCTGGCAGTTTTCTGTGGAAATGTTTCTGAGAGAGAGGGACTCCAGGATTTACAACTATGGTCGGTAGAGCCTTTTGAACCCATCTTCATAAGAATATACAGATGTGATCAGACCTTTGTTACAGAACCACTAGAAAGCCTTGTAATACCAAAGGACGTTTATGGTTTGATAGCAATTGACAACAAGGAGGCAACAATAGCAACCCTGAAGGGTGACAGATATAATGTAATAAAGAAACTAAGTTCTGGTTATAGGGGCAAGCACAGAGCTGGGGGTCAATCACAGAGAAGATTTGAAAGATTGGTAATGGAGCAGTCTCATGAATTCAAGGTGAGGGTTGGTGAGCATTCTGCAGCTATCTTCCTTGAAGATCTAAAGAATTTGAAGGGAATTATCATTGGCGGTCCGGCCGGAACGAAGGACGATTTTGTGGAAGGAGATTATTTACATCACGAATTAAAGAAGAAGATAATTGCGGTTCAGGACATAACCTATACCGATGAATCCGGAATCAGAGAGCTAGTTGACAAATCCCAGGATGTCCTGAGTAATGTGCAGATGATAAGGCAGAAGACATTGATGCAGAGATTCATGAAGGCGCTGGTTTCTGACGGTAATATGGCTTATGGGGGCGATATAGAAAAGGCATTGGATGTTGGGGCTATAGAAACGCTGCTTTTGTCCGAAAACCTGGATGATAAAATTATTGATGAATTGTATGAGAGTGCAAAGGCGACAGGAGCAGATGTAGAAATTCTCCCGGATAACTTCGAGGAGGGCTTCCAGCTCTGGAACACGTTTGGTGGAAAGGCTGCGTTACTCAGGTTTAAGGTATAAAATGAAAAGGAAAAACCCTTGGATATTATAGCTACTACCAGCCAAACCTCATATTCGATCATAAATATAAATAAATCATTGCTACATTAGTAATTGAGGCAAAAATGCACTCAACATACAGATTTCAACTGATGATAATCCTGATTCTAATTTTGTCCGATTTTGCCATTGCCGGCTATCGTAGTGAGGGGCTAATGGATATTGAAAAGGGAGTTCATGTTGTTGTCGGAAAATTTAGAAATGTGGGCACATTCTCTATCGGGGGTTACTACAACGGTACATGGGAAAAATTGACCTATTTCTATCCTGGTCCTTGGGAAGGTACTTTTTTGAGCATCTATGTTAATGGAAAGGTGTACTCAAATTCTGCCAACCCAACCTCTGTAAGGGCGGAAAAAGGGAATTTGATGGATACGTACGTCGTGGAATATCCTCATGTAGTGGGTACTGAGATACGTACGAAGTGGAGACTTCCAGAAAATGTTGTTGTTGAGGAGGTTTTTGAGCTTATAGAAAATGGTACAAAACTGTACATAAAGATAACAAATAAAGATTATAGAAGC
This sequence comes from Candidatus Altarchaeota archaeon, assembly GCA_030633595.1. Classification (GTDB taxonomy): domain Archaea; phylum Altiarchaeota; class Altiarchaeia; order IMC4; family QMZM01; genus QMZJ01. Next base: position 5,588 of record DAOVSE010000059.1, on the reverse strand, counting down.
ATTACGGCAGGTGCAAGGCTCAATATCGATACCATGCTTGGGGAGAATGACGGCGCTCCAATCTACATTCCAGGAGATGGTCTGAGATCAAATGAGATAGAATATTCTAGATCAAATTTGGATTTTGAATACTGGAAGGCATATAACAAGGAGGAAAACGCAACTGTGATTGCGAGCGGTGTTCTATACGGTGAAGGATTGACATATCCGGATAAATTTCTCGTTACAGACTGGAAAAAGAGTATGTATTCCTCCTGGGATTATGAGGTCGATCCAAAAAGAATGATACTTGGAGATTCCTCGGTGTTGATCTACTACAACCCCAGAATTTTATTACCCAATGAAACAAGGGTTATAGTAACAATATACAAGAAGGGGGGGCCAGTTTTGCCCTTTTCGAAGGGTTCTCTGGGGATTGCCGATATTGTATCAGGTGAGGTGGGGGGGAAATACGTTCCCGGTGAAAATGTCACGATGAGTGTTGATGTTGTAACCAGGGATATAGAAAACGATACGGAGATACTTATCGAGGTAGTGGATACAGAGGGGGATATTATCCATACATACAACACAACAAAAGATTTTCTAGAACCAGACACGGTAAATCCCGTAAAATTCAACCTCGAAATACCGGAAAGATTCACAACCAATGACTCGTTTGAAATAATAGCCTCACTATTTAGGGGCGGAAAGAGGGTTGACCATAGAAGAAAGAGGTTTTCCATACTCGAATTCTATGAAAAACACGCGTTCATATTGGACGATGTCAGGGTTGAAAATCATGGAGAGGGCAGCGTTCCAATTGAGGTAGATGTAAAAAGTTTGAGGATAGAGAACCGGGGTGAGCTGGATCTTGAAATCCTGAAGGATGGGAAAAGCATCTACAGCAGTATGAAATCTACCGGCACAGTGCGTCCTGACACGACGAAAACCATAACATTCACATGGACGCCCAGAAACCTTACTCAGGAGCCTATGACCCTGATTGTTTCTCTGTACAAGAATTTCAAGAGGATTGACGAAATTACTCAGGATTTTTCATTGAATTTTTCTTCTAATGAATCATTCATCCCACCTGATGAAAAAGAAGATGGGGAAAGATACCCCATCCACCCGTCTTTTATCACAATTATCCTACCGGTTTCTCTAATAGTAATGGTAATAATAATCTTTTTGTTTCTGAATCCACCAACAAGGGATAAATCTATCGAGATTTGGTGGAGGCTCTATGATGTAATAACCGGAAGGGGCCCGGGAGATGTTGAGATAAAGAAAATACGGGATGGCGAAAATATCAAATTAATTATCAAGAATAACACTCGAAGGGAATTGAGAAATTGTATAGTGGAGGATAACATACCCAAGGGTGTTGATGTCACTATATCCCGCCCAAGCATTATTGGGGAGGGTGGGCGGTTGATAATCATCAAGAGCGATAAGTTTGTTTGGGAGGTAGGAAAACTACTACCCGGAGCCACTATAGTCCTAGAATACAGAATCCGGGGAGAGTGGGTTTTGCTTCCAGCGAGGTTGAGATGGGATTCCGGGGAGAAAATTACCAAGTAGATTAATCTTTTTTTCTGACGAATTTAATATAATAAGGGATTTAAAATGTTTTCAGATAATAGGTATATCCTGTTGATCTTTATCGTATTGATATCTTCTAAATTAGTCATGGCCGGGCCCTGCGAGGTAGAACTTAAGAGCATATCAAAGGGCATTCATGTTACGGTTGAAGATTGTAGAAATATAGGGACGTTCTCCATCGGCGGTCTTTATGGTAAAGATAACTGGGAGAAATTAACCTATCTATATCCAAAACCATGGGAAGGCACCTTTCTAAGCGTAAAGGTTGATGATATTGTTTATACCAACTCCTTGGATTCGAGAAATAAGATATTTCTTGATCCCTATCTTGAGAAGAAGCCAACGCATGAGGATGATAGAATTTCTATGTCGTGGAAACTTCCAGAGGATATTCGTGTGGAGCAGACATTTGAGTTGATCGGTAACGGTAGTAGAATAAAAATAGAGATAACAAATTATGGCAATAGGGGCGTTGATATTGGGGTTAGACTGCATCTCGATACCATGCTTGGGGAGAATGATGGCGCTCCAATCTACATTCCGGGAGATGGTCTGAGATCAAATGAGACAGAGTATTCTGGATCAGATCTAAATTTCAGATATTGGAAGGCGTATAACACGGTAGAAAGCCCATCTGTAATATCCACCGGAATCTTAGATGGGCAGAGTTATCCGGACAAGGTTATTGTCGCATGTTGGAAAAAAAGCATGTACTCCTCCTGGGAATATAAAATAGATCCCTTTAGATCCATTCTGGGGGATTCTGCAGTTATTCTCTACTATACCCCGGGGAGAATAGAGCCAGGTGAAACAATAGCAATTGCAACAAGCTATTTAAATGGTGAACCTATCCTGCCAGTTTCAAAGGACATCGGTATAGGTGAGATCACTCCGGATAAACGTGATGGAATATACTGCCCCGATTCATTGGCTATTCTAAAAGTCGATGTGATAAGCAGAAAATCGGGCAATGAGGGACAATTGAGTTTAGAGATCAAAGACGAGGATGACAATTTGGTTTACAAAGAGAAGGGGTATACTGGGCTAATAGGTGCTGACTCCTCAAAAACCATACCCTTCAGATGGGAGACACCGAAGAATATCTCACCTACATCCTTTGATGTTCTCGCGATTCTCTATGATACTAATGGAAATGAACTAGACCGGAAGAAAACACAGGTAGTTGTAGATCATACCCGTTGTACGCCCCCGGAGGAAGAGGGATTAAACTGGATGTTGGTTTTGATCCCATTGTTTCTTATCTTATTTGCCGTTTTTATATTCATCATTATCCAGAAGTACTCGCAGCTGGGGGATGTAGAAATAGAAAAAGAAAAGGATGGGGAGCTGGTCAAAGTCACTGTATGGAACAAAACGAAGAGAGAGATAAATGATTGTGTAATAGTGGACAGAATTACAGAGGGGGCTGAGGTAGATATCTCGACTGCTGGAGTCAAGAGAAAGGGTACCGAATTAATATGGTATATTGGAACCTTAGAGAGTGATGACAAAGCGATTCTGGAGTACCGGATCAAGGATGTAGAGTTTTTGCCCCCTGCCGTGGTAAGGTGGGATTCAGGGGAAATTGTTTCAAGGTAGTATAAAAAGTGACGTTTAGAACTCTTAAAAAACGAAAGGTATTTATATATAAAGAAATATAATATTCATATCCAATACGTTTATGTTATTTTTAAAGACGTAAAGCATATTTTTAATATAGAAAAGGAGGTATTTTAAAAATGAATGGCAAAAGATTTTTTATCTATGGATTGATTATTTTCGGACTTTTTATGTTGATCGAAGGTGCGAGTGCTACCATAACGGTAACTCCAAAAGATTCGGCCGGTAATGCGCTTAGTCAGATCGATGTCAAAACGCCGACTACTATAAATGTGACATTAAGCACCAATTTCACCGATGTGACGTTATCTGGCTGTGGAGTTAGTGACGGACCAACAGCTTCTGGTGGAGATAAATATGTAGTATTCACTGTTACAGCCGACTTCTCTGGAACCTTATATATAACTGCGGATAATGGTACAGATACAGGATATGCTGAAATTCAGGTTGGGAGCGGTCGCAGGCCAAGGCGCTATATGACTGCAACTTATGTACCGGAAGAACCCAAGCCGGGTGAGTCAATTACACTATATGTGGCGGATAGGACAAGAAAAGATTCGTTAGATGATGTAGAAGTGGATGTATTCTTAAATAACAAGAAGGTTGATTATGGTTTAACGGATAATGACGGGCTCTTTGAGTTTACTCCCGAGAAGGAAGGAACTTACTTGGTAACACTAGATAAACACAACTATCGCCATGATGAGTTCTCAATAACGGTATCCGGTGAAGCGGTAACTACGACGACTACAACCACGGTGGCTCCGACAACCACAGAGGCTCCGACAACCACAGTAGCGCCGACAACCACAGAGGCTCCGACAACCACAGTAGCGCCGACAACCACAGAGGCTCCGACAACCACAGTAGCGCCGACAACCACAGAGGCTCCGACAACAACTGTAGCAGCAGCTGGTGGAATCCCATGGCTGTGGATAATTGTGATAATAGTTATCATTGTAATAGTGGTATACTTCGTGGCTATGGGGGGGAAGGGAGCGCCTCCGGAGGAAGCTGAAGAAGAGGCCCCAGCAGAGGAAGCCATAGAAGAAGCCGAAGAGGAAGAGGCTTAATATCTCTTTCTATTTTCTTTTCTTATTTTTTTCTTATTCTTTCTTTTCTTATTTTAATCTATGGATATTCTTGATCTAATTAAAAATAGGAGGTCTATCAGGCACTTTAGTTCTAGGGATGTAGAAAATTATAAGGTAGATAAAATTCTGGAAGCTGCTAAGTGGGCTCCTTCTGCCGGCAATTTGCAGGCGAGGGATTTTATTTTAGTCAAAGATTCCAAGACAAGGGATAAAATAGCCAGGGCAGCACTGAATCAAGGCTTTATCTCAGAGGCTCCAGTAGTCTTTGTAGTATGTGCAAACAGGAGACGTTCAGGAGAAAGATATGGATTCAGGGGAGAGTCTCTGTACTGTATACAGGATGCTTCTGCATCGGTCCAGAATATGTTACTTATGATCCATTCCCTTGAACTTGGTTCATGCTGGGTTGGAGCCTTTGATGAGGAAGAGATAAGAGAAATCCTTGACATTCCAACTGGCGTAAGTCCGATTGCGATAATCCCTATTGGCTACCCTGCTGAAATCCCGATGACCCCTCCAAGGAGAATAGAATTACATGAGGATAGATGGTAAGTTTTATTTTCTCTAATCTAAATTCTTATTGAGGATGGCTGAAGTAGAAAAATTGATTGATCGTGTGATCGATGGGACCGGAAAATCAGAGAAAGAAATCAGGGCTATGATGGAAAAGCGCAAGGAAGCAACGCATGGACTTCTTTCTGATTATGGCGCTATCTATGCAGTAGCAAAGGAATTTGGCATAGGGTTAAATAACGAGAAAACTGTCATTACGAAACTTTCTGATATAGAGGCCCAAAAGGCATTTAATGTCGTTGGTAGGGTCAAGGCAGCATATCCCTCCAAGACCTTTGATAGAAAAGACGGGAGCAAGGGTAAATTTGCGAGCATAATCCTGATGGATAAATCCAGTGAGAAGAGGCTTATCCTATGGGATAATAATGCAGAGATAGCAGGGAATATCGCTAAAGGAGACACTCTAATAGCGAGAAATGTTTATGGAAAAGAAGGTATTGATAATGAGGTAGAGCTTCACGCAACCTCACTGACAAATATCGGAATAAATCCAGAACTGGAGATAAAATTACCAGAGATCAAGGAAAACCTGGTCAAGATTAACGATTTGAAAGAGGGTATGAATTCTTTAGATATTATCTGCAGGGTTTCATCTTACTACCCAGCTACCGAGTTTAACAGATCAGATGGCAGTGTTGGTTTAAGGGCATCATTCATTGCGGAGGATGAGACCAGAAGCATAAGAGTTGTTCTCTGGGATGAAGCGGCCAGATC
>DAOVSE010000005.1 GCA_030633595.1 Candidatus Altarchaeota archaeon | reverse complement strand
AATTCCGGCTTTTCCCAGAACTTCATTAATCCAACTGCCAGAATAATACAAAGAGCCAATATTCCGATTATGATTAAGATTTTTTTGTTCATGATTATTCCTTTGATTTACTTTGAGCAAGTTCCTTGATTGTTTCATAGGTCTGGAATTCCGGGGCAAGGGAGTCGTAAAAAGCATGCTCACTATAAGCAAGAGTATCAGCCCCGCGAGACATGTAAAGACCATGAACGGGATAAGCAAATATTACGCCTTTCTTTTGTAGAAAATCATCAGCAATCCGTAGAAATTGCGACTGTTGTTCGGAGGATAACTCCTGACTGAAGTAATACATGGGTGCTTTGCTCTCGCCTGAATCTATGAAAGTTATCATGGGCGCATTTGGAAATTTTGATTGTGCCCTGCTTATTTTCATATCCCATAAATCTTCATCTATTTGCATATTCAGAATTTCCTCCCGGTTAAACGACGCTAAAGTAACGAAATCTAATTTTGGGGCAACAAAAGGCAGTTCCTTTCCAGCCCAGGAACCAATATATTTATCTGGATATTTTATGTGGAACCAGTTAACAATATTTTCAACTGCAACTACTGATTCGATTACTGCAGGGTGTTTTTCATCCTCCCCGGCCAATATATATGCTGTCCGTATATTAGTATAGAGAAGGTCGATCCAAATACCGTCACAACCTGTTTGGATCTGTTTTTCAATAAAAGCTTTTAGAAGCTCCCGATACTCCGGGTTTGTTATATCTGGAAAGTAGGCAGTTGCTTTTGCTGGGTCGTACGTATTGCAATCTGTATTCTCACCCATATAACCATATCGTTCTGCAAACTTACACTGAAGTTCCGTTTTAGAAATAGTTGTAAATCCCCATTCAGAAGGGTCAAAAGCCATATCCCATGTTTTTGGGTACCTTATCACTTCTCCAGTAACAGGATTCCATAAGTTCTTGTCTATTTTCTGGGCAGGAACTGCACCCGTAATGATGATGTTAGGGATTTCTGCCTTTATTTCTGAAATTGCATTTTGGAGATGTGCATAACTGTAACCATTACTCTCACATTTCCCCCTTAAATGTTGAGGTAATTGATCACAAGTTTCCGGGCAAGGAGACCATCGCCACCAAGCTCTGAATATAAAATCCGTCTTTGTTTCCTTCAGAATATTTATGGTATCATCTGTTGTTCTTCCAATATCAATCTGCATTTTGTTCATTAGCTTCTGATAAACAGAAGCGACCTTAACCCGAGAAAGATCTCCTGTTCCGCCCGGAGGACATTTACAGATTCCATTATCGCAGTAAGCTCCAACGCATCTTACATTTCTGCAATCCTCATCTGTTTTGCAGGTTCCAAATTCTGGCTTTTCCCAGAGCTTCATTAACCCAACTGTTAAAATAATACAAAATGCCAATATTCCGATGGTGATTAAGATTTTTTTGTTCATAGTTATCTCTTGGTTTTATTTAACGCCAACTCCTTGATTGTTTCATAGGTCTGGAATTCAGGGGCGAAGGAATCATAAAACGTATAGTTACCAAAAGATTTCTTCTTAATCTTTTCTTTACCGCCCATGAATCCGCCGTGAATTGAATAAGCAAACGTTATGCCGCGACTTTCAGCAAATTCATCAACAGACTTCAAAAATTCTCCCTGCTCAACAGACGTCAAATTCTGGCTAAAACGCCCCATCGGACTATTCTCATGCACACCCCAATCAATAAAAGCGAAAATTGGAATATCTCCGAGCTTACTCCTCACATTATCTATTTTCTTATCCCATCTTACGTCCTCTATAGCTTTTCTCGGGTAAATTTCTTCCTTGTGCGGAAATGGATAAATGGTAACAAAATCAATACCTAAAGAAGGGTAATCCGATTCAAAACCAGACCACGTACCAACATAAATATGCTTCCCATAGGTCTCTTTTCCATAACGATGAATCTCGTCAATAACTTCCGAAACAGCATTATATGAATCTTTTACGGCCTTATGATCAGAAGTAGCCGTTATTCTATCAAGAGTTCTTACCTGCGTCAATAGCATATCTATCCAGATTGCGTCTGCCCCACTATCAATCTGGAGTTTTGTCCAGCTCAAAAATAGATTCTGAAATTGCTCATTAGTCATGTCAGGAAAATAAGCATTTATTGTCTCAGGATTAAAGTCACTGCAATCACCAACAAACATCCTCCTCTCCTTTGCAATCTCACACTGCAATTCAACTTTTGAGACATCAATATCCCACTTTCCAGGATCAAGCGCCATCTCCCAAGTCTCTGGATACTCAACACTATACGAAACAGTGTCTGATGGATCCAAATCAATACGCCATATGCGTTGCGCAGGAAGAGCGCCGACAAATATAATATCTGGATTTTTCTCTTTGATTTTAGCTACCGCCGCACTAAGATCATTATATTTCTCAAGACCGATATCCCGTTTTGTAGGTATACCCTTCCAGAAACCACGCAATATTAGATCTGTTTTCGTTTCAGCAAAAATATTGGCAATATCATCTATTGTCCGCCCAGGCGGGACACCATCAACCACATTCTCATAAACAGAAGCAACCTTGACATCTGATAGTTTAGTTGTTTCACAATCATCATCATTCCCAGAAGTGCACCCACTAGGACAAATCCCATCCCCATCAACGCAGCAATCCTCCGGGCAGTTGTAGCCATCTTCTCCGGATTCGCAGATGCCGTTGCCGCATTCTATTACAATTGTAGTTGTTGTCGTGATTGTAGGTTCAGGTCTGTGAATGCATCCCCCAAGCAGTATAATTATGATTACCAATATTCCGATTGTGATTAAGATTTTTTTGTTCATCATAATTTTTATTTTATTATTTCATTATGTTTTATTCCGAGCAAGTTCCTTGATTGTTGCATATGTTTGGAATTCTGGAGCGAGGGAATCGTAAGTTTTTGATCTATTGAAGGAGAGGATTGTTGCCTCTTGCCCCATAAAGCCTCCATGGAGGGGGTAAACAAAATTTATTGCCTTCCTCTGGAAGAATCCGTCTGCTAGCTTTAAGAACTCTCTCTGCTCTTCTGGAGTTAATTTTTGACTGAATCTTCCTAAAGGGGTTTTTGTGGTTCCAGCCCAATCAATGAAAGCAAATATCGGCACATTCCCTCGCTTGCCTTTAATTTCTTCGGCTACACTATCCCACTTTGATTCATTAAGGTGCATTGAGCTAACTTCATCGGGCGAGGGGGTTACTGTGACAAAATCAAGATCTGGTGGGGGATAAGGCAGTTCAACGAAAGCCCACCATGTTCCGACATAAATATATCTTCCTTGCGAGTAACCATATCCATGGATTTTATCAACTATTTCTGAAGCAGCCTCATAGGATTCTTTTACCGCTGGGTGATTTTCGTCTTTGGTTATCCCTTTAAAAATTCTTGCCTGCCCAAAGAGTCCATCAATCCATATAGCGTCTGCGCCAGAATCTATCTGCTTTTTCGCCCAGCTCAAAAGAAGCTCTTGAAATTCTGGATTTGTTATGTCCGGGAAATACCCACCTTCACCCACCCCGCGTTCTCGCATATAGTCCTGTAGCTGCTCTTTGGAGACAGTAGTAATACGCCATTTAGCAGGATCGAGTGCCATGTTCCCGGTTTCCTTTTCCTTGTAGATCTTACCAGTTATCGGATTTCTTTCCACAAGATTAACACGCTGAGCTGGAATTGCCCCGCAGAAAATGACTTCAGGCATCTCTTTTTTTATTTGCGCTAGAACTTCTTCAAGCTGTTGATAACTGTAACCATATTTAATTAAAACTGGCGAAGCAGTTTCAGTGGAATCTGGACATGGAGGAGACCATCTCCAGAACCCCCTAAATATGAAATCGGTTTTCGTCTCATTGAGTAGATTAATTAAATCATCCACGCTTCTATACGAGGGTTCGTAATAGATGCCATCAGTTACCCTTTCGTAGAGGGAAGCAACGTTAACCTGGGAGAGATTCGGTTTACCTGGCGGGCATTTACAAATTCCATTATCGCAAAAAGCCCCAACACATCTGACATTTTTGCAGTCCTCATCCGTTTTGCATTCCCAAGGCTTCTCCTGTTGTATACATCCCACAAGCAAAACAATTGTAATTATTATAATTCCTATTGTGATTAAGATTCTTTTGTTCATAGTTCACCTCCTAGGTCGTATCATAGATGACAAGATCGCCACTTCATATAAATGGCAGGGTCTCCATCTAGGTAACCTTCTTGGATAAGCACTGCTATTATGCTTGGATTGGGATTTGAACTAACCCTATCTTCCTCGGGAAACCCTTTGAATCCACACATCCTCTTATCATCAATATTCATCTCAATGTAACATTTATTCCAAATGAAGTCTATCGCTTTTTGTTTAGCTTCATCTGCTGAAGCATTGAGGTAATTCAAAATGATTATAGTTTGTGCTGTTTCTCCGCAGTTGCCATTCATCCAACTACCATCTTCTTCTTGTTGCCGAAGAATAATCTGAACCACCTCATCTCTCCTTGGAAATGGTATGCATAATTGTCTCAGCATGTCTATTAAGTGATTTCTTTGATGGGTATCGTATGCCCAGGAATCAAACTCACTATTCACGGTGTTCATGAAATCATCCCTGTAGGGGGGTGCTTGATTTTTGTAAACATTCCATATTGTTATATGACCCCAAAAATCCCCCCAGAAGTTGTCGGGGGCTTTAAATTCTTGGACATTAGCGGTAACTTCCTCCCAAGTATCTACTGTCTCTAAAAATGGTTCTAAGGGTTTTATAGTAGAGAAATCTACATCTAGTCTTGAAAGAGCCATTAACGTTCTTGCTGTATTTGGGGCATAATGTATTTTTTCAGAATGTGTGTTCCATGTACCATCCTCATTTTGTGCTTTCTTTATGAGTTGCACGATTTCATCTTTCCTTTTCGGTTCTTCTCCTAAAACATTGTAATTGTCTGTCGCAAGAACACCATACCAGAAATTTTCTTTTTCCAATGCGTAATATTCAGTAGTCTCGGCGAGGTTTAGATAACAATCACAATCATCGTCATATCTTAGAGAACCTGAAACTGCTTCACATCCAGCAGGGCATTTCCCGTCCCCTGAAACACAGCAGTCCTGTGGGCAATTGTAGCCGTTTTCGCCAGATTCGCAGATTTTGTTGCCGCAGTCTGTTACAATTGTAGTTGTTGTCGTGGTTGTAGGTTCAGGTCTGTGAACACATCCTCCGAGCAGGAGAATTCCAATTATAAATAAGTATATCAGATATCTTACATTATCTCTCAGCAACATCATCCCCCTCGCAGTCCCCTGAATTCTCTCACGATATCTTTCAGAATTTTATATGCATCATGTAGGCTTTTTTTTGCCTCCCTCAGGAGAGTATAACCTTCCCTGTTTCTTTCAGATTTGAATTTTTCCCTTGCATCCGAGACCTTTTCTTCCACTAGATCAATTTTTGCATCAAACTCGGAGTGAAGCCCTTTCAGTTTTGTCGTATCAGTCTTATTTTCCTCCAACCCGGAAATCTTTGCATCAATTCTGTCCGAAAGGTTTTCAGCCCTTACCACCACCTTATCGAATTTTGAGCAGAAGATAATTCCTTTGAGACTTTCCTTGTATGCCCCTATTTCCCTCCATTTCTGCCGCATATCCCTCACGAGGGAGATAAAGTCGTATCTTGTTTCTGCAGTATTTATCTCTGATTTCTTGTCTTCGAAGAAGTTTATATATTCATTACATCTTGATTTTATCTCATTTTTTTGTTCATCAGCAAAGTCATCTCTCAAATCCACTTTCGACTTCATATCTTCCAGATACTGAATAACTTTATCTACTTTACCTATGAGAAAATCCCTCACCAGATTCAGAAGTTTCTGATCCCCTTCTACTGCATTCACGGATGTAGATAGGAGTATTACCAAAACTGCTATCGTAATTAGTCTTATTCTTGAACTTTTTGATTTCATTTTCATTCTAACCCCCTTATTATTTTTATCTTATATAAAAAATAAAAAAAGGCAAGGTTATTCCCTTGCCCATTTAACTGCCAAATGTCCCTTTATGGGTAAGACCTCTTCTACTTCCACTGTGGTTTTAAATGCAATTTCATTCCTCTGACCAAGCACTAAGTCATTTAGATCTACATTTGACTTTATAGTAACTGTCTCTCCAGGTTCAACACGCACTGTCTGGTACCATTTTCCATTTACACCGTACTTTACTCCAAGTGTAACATTGCTTGGGTTTTTAACAGTAAACTGGATCTCTGCTTTCACTGGTTCATATCCTAAACCACTCAGATCTGCCTGATACACATTAAAGGTCTTTATATCATCGCCCAGAATATCTGAAATTCCCTTGTTGAAGCATATCGCATTTTTACCTCCAAGGATACACCCAAAATATGCACTTGCAGTAGGTGCTAACAATGCAAATGCTATCAGGGCAATTATTCCAAGCTTTAATCCCTTCATGGCTTTCATAAAATCACCTCCTTTATTTTAGTATCGATTTCGACCGGTCAAGTTTTCGACCCAATAAATAGTGGTAGGGGTATAATAAAAGCAAACTTTACTTTTCTGAATAAATAAAGCTTTATTACACCTTATTTTGCTTTATAAAACATCAATTATGCTTTAAAGGCTTAATAGGTGATTTTTAGACCTTTTCGATATCGAATTATTTTTATTGAATCATTCGAAATTAAGATTATGGTCAACGTATCGAACTTATTCGTTTCGTTTATTTTTCTTCTCTATGTAGTTGGATCGGTATCGGCAGCTACAATACATGGAACTATATATGAATGGCATACTCTGGAACCTCTAAAAAATGTGATCCTAAACGTAAATTCAACACCACCACAGAGACTTGTGGCAAAAGAAGGGACATATGAATTTGAATTGGATGAGAGCCAATATAGGATAGAAGCCAGATACTATGAGAATAACGAGCTTGTATATTACTCTGAAGAGAATGTGTCTATAGAGACTGATGGGGATTTTATCCTCGACATAATAATGTTTCCCAATATCGATCTAAATGAGACATTCTTTGAGGATTTAGACGTAAATCTAAGTATCGATAAAAGTTTGCTGGAAGGCATTGAAGGTGACAGAGATGGGGGATTGATCTCCTGGGGGGCAATAATCGTTATCATTATCTCGCTGGTTTTGCTGTATTTTCTGAAATTTAGCAGAAAGGCTGGAAAAAAAGAGAAGAAAACGGAGGTGCTTCCTGAAGATCTTAGGGAGATAGTAAACATACTCAGGAGGTATGGCGACAGAATGACCCAATTGGAACTGAGGAAGGAATTGCATTATTCAGAGGCAAAGGTCAGTTTAATGCTGGCGGATCTTGAAAACCGTGGATTGATCGAGAAATTCAAGAGAGGTAGGGGGAATATTATAATTCTGAAGAAAACGTAAAGGAATTTTTATGTGTAAAATCGCAAATTAATCAAGAACTTTCCTTCGGAAACACGAAAAATTTCCTATGGAAATTTTGGTGCCCCCATTTGCCGTAGGCAAATTCGGGTTTCTACTGTACTGCAATTAAAATTACAATACATGAACTAAAATGGGATTACGACCGGCAAAGTGCTACAAATGGGACAGCCCGGCATATACGAGGGTTGCTAAAAATCCTCAGGATTCGTTCATTACAGGAATTCCGGGATCTAAGCTGACCCACTATGATATGGGAAATCTAACAGGGAAATTTGATACGGAACTCTCCGTTATAGTTATGGAGGATATCCAGATCAGACACAATGCTTTAGAATCTGCGAGGATCTCAACCAATAAGATTCTCGAGGAAAACCTCGGGGTAAATAATTATAGATTTAAACTCAGGGTTTACCCCCACCACGTTCTAAGAGAGAATGTAATGGCAACCGGTGCCGGAGCCGATAGAGTACAGAGTGGGATGAGGGGCGCCTTTGGAAAACCCATCGGAACTGCCGCCAGGATAGGAAAGGGGCAGGCAGTGCTCTCCGTTTACATAAATGAGAGTGAAGAACGAATAATAAATGCAAAAAAGGCCCTCAAAACCGGGATGATGAAACTTCCGGGGGATCTGAAGATCATAATAAAGCCCGTTAAGGAAAAATGAGATTGAATGTTTCTGTTAAAATAAGGGTAACCCCTGCTGATATTGATACCGATCTCAATGCCATTGAAAAAGAACTCTCTGAGATCTCCAAAAGTTATGGTAAACTGCACAGCTCCGAGATCAAGCCGATCGCATTCGGTCTTAACTGCCTGGAGGCCATTCTTCTACTGGACGACAGTAAAGGCGGAATCGACGAGATAGAGGAAAAACTGCGAAAATTGGATCAGGTAAGCGAAATAGACATTCTAGATATCAATAGACTTTAGGTCGTTTTTCTATCCTCAAATCAAAATATTGTATATGGCAAAGGAGAGGATACTGGTTACCTCGGCATTACCCTATGCCAACGGTCCATTGCATGTAGGGCACGCTATTGGCGCTTATATACCAGCGGATGTTTATGTCAGATATCATAGACTGAAGAGGAATGATGTGCTCTTTATATGTGGAACAGATGAGCACGGTACCCCCATAACAGTAACCGCCGAGCAGGAGGGTATAACCCCGAAGAGGGTCGTGGATAAATATTATAAGATTATAGCAAGTGCTTTCTCAACGCTTGGAATCAGTTTCGATAATTTCTCGAGAACAACCAGAGAGTTACACTATAGAAATTCGCAGGAATTCTTCCTGAGAATTATGGAAAAGGGCTTTATCTACAAGAAAAGGGTGGAAAGACCCTATTGCCCCAGATGTGAAAGATTTCTCCCGGACAGGTTTGTTAAGGGGACCTGTCCATACTGTAATGCTGAGGATCAGAGAGGGGATCAATGTGAGGTGTGTGGTAAACAACTAGAACCACATGAACTGAAAGACTCATACTGTGTTATATGTCATGGAAAGCCGGAACAGAAAGAAACCGAGCACTGGTTCTTTAGATTGAATAAATTTAGCGATGAATTAAAGAAATGGATTCAAGGCAATAGACACTGGCCAGATAATGCGAGAAACTTTGCTCTGGGATGGATCTCAGAGGGTCTGGAGGACAGGGCAATTACCCGGGATCTGGGCTGGGGGATTCCCATACCCATGAAAGGGGCTGAAGGGAAGGTGTTATATGTATGGTTTGATGCCCCCATAGGGTATATCTCTTCAACACAGGAGTGGGCCGAAAAAGTGGGAAAGCCAGATGAATGGAAGAAATACTGGGTAGAAAAATGCAAGATAGTGCATTTTATCGGTAAAGACAACATCCCATTTCATGCGATAATGTGGCCCGCGATGCTGATGGCCCGTTCCGGATTCAATCTGCCGTGGCAGATCTCAAGTAACGAATACCTAACCTTGGAAGGACAAAAGATGAGCACCAGCAGAGGGTGGGTTCTCTGGCTTCACGAACTCCTGAAGGAATTTGATCCAGATCTGGTCCGTTACTATCTCCTCAGCATAAATCCTGAGAGACATGATGCTGATTTCTCTTTCAAGGAATTTCAACACAAGATAAACAATGAGCTAGTAGCAGCGCTAGGAAATTTCGTTAACAGGAGCCTGAGTTTTATAGAAAAACAAGGGTCAAAGATCCCTGAGATGAAAGACTTTGACGAATTGGATGAGCAAATGCTTGAATTTATAAGGGAGTCCCCCTCACACGTAGGAGGTAATATAGAGAAATTCAAATTTCTGGATGCCCTCAAAGAGTTAATGAGAATCGCCCATTTCGGAAACGAATATTTCCAGAAAAAGGAGCCATGGAAGAATGAAAATTCCACTACCCTGTATCTGTGTGCAAATCTGACCAGAACATTGGCTATCCTGTCAGCACCATTCTTACCTCATTCTGCCGAGAGGCTCTGGAGGGTGTTGAATTTAAAGGGTTCCGTTTTCGATGAAACTTGGGACAGCGCGGGGGAGCTCGACGTTAAAGAAAAACATAAACTCGGTAAGGTCGAATTGTTGTACAAAAAGATCGAGGATGACGAGATAGAGAGGTTTGAAAAAAAAGTTCTGAAAACGAGCGAGAGTGAGAAAATGAATCACATTGAATTCTCGGAATTTGAAAAACTGGATCTAAGAATTGGTAAGATAAAAGAGGTTAGGGATCATCCAAAGGCAAATAAGCTTTATCTGTTGAAGGTTGATCTGGGAAAGGGTGATGTAAGGCAGTTGGTTGCGGGGATTAAGACCGTGTACAAAAAAGAAGAATTAAGAGGGGGACATGTTGTGGTTGTAGCAAATCTGAAGCCTATAGATGTAAGGGGTGAGAAATCTGAGGGGATGATTTTGGCAGCAGACGTTGACGGAAAGCCCGTCCTTTTGATGCCCGATAAAAAGGTTAAGGTTGGTGCTAGGGTTAAATGAGATCTGTGAGTTATCCGTTGTTTGGTGGTCTATGGACTATGACGTCATAGTTGTGGGGGCCGGTCCGGGAGGGTCGACGGCTGCGAGGCAATGTGCCCTGAATGGTTTAAGAACCTTATTACTTGAAAAAGAGAAACTGCCGAGATACAAGCCCTGTGGAGGGGGTGTTACTTCAAAGGCTGTTTCTCTGCTGGATTTTGAAATCAGGAAGGAGCTGGTGGAGAGGGAGTGTTATGGTGTCCGGTTCCATTACCGCAGTCGTGAGATTGAGGTTAAAACACCCTACAGGGTAATGATCCTCACATCCCGGGATAAATTCGACATGTATCTGGCGGAAAAGGCTGTAGATGCGGGCGCTGAACTGAGAGATTCCGAACGGGTTAGGTCATTGGATTTAGATGGGGAGGGCGTAAACGTCAAAACAGAAAATAATAATTACAGAGCATCTGCAGTGATCGGTGCGGATGGCGCAGGTAGTATTGTATCCCGTCATGTGCGGGAGAGATTCAAACCTACAGAAGTTGCGCTTGCATTGGAGGCGGAAATACCAATCGATGCAAATGATATAAAAGATCCCGATATGATCAGTGCATACCTTGGATATACTCATGTAGGTTATGGCTGGATATTCCCCAAGAGAGAGCACCTCTCCGTGGGAATCTACGAGGTATTATCTCGATTCAAAAATCCTGGTAAGATATTCAAGAATTTTCTGGAGAAGTTAGATTTCGACACAGATGTAACCTATCGCGCACATCTGCTCCCATTTGGCGGTTATGATAGAGTAACATACTCGGATAGAATCCTCTTAGTGGGAGATGCGGCGGGTTTTGTTGACCCCCTCACCGGGCAGGGCATACCATATGCAATAAACTCGGGGAAGATAGCCGCCGATGTTATGGTAAATGCATATGAGAAAGGTGATTTTTCAAAGAGGGAATTAAAGGGGTATGATAGTATGTGTCATGATGTCTTCGGCAGATACCTAAAAGATGCACTGAGAGTATCCCAGCTTGCGTATAAGCATCCGGAGATATTTGTCAAAATGATTGCCTCCAACAAATCCCTGGTCAATAAAACCCTTGAGGTTTCAGCTGGGAGAATAACCTATCAGGAATACAGGAGGTGGTTTCTGGTCAGGATACCCTATTATTGCATCAGAAGCATATTTTTATAAAAAATGAAGTATGACTCTAAATCAAAAAAACAGGGTATAGATAAGATAGAATATCTACTGGAGAGGAAGAGAAGGGGGAAATTTCTATACTCTAATTTCCAGGCCGTAAGAAATGTTGGTATTAGTCCCTACAAAAAAATTAAACCCGTTCGTTCAGAATTGGGGGATTATGAACATATAGCTTTTCTTGCCCCGCGTGTTTTCTCATTCCTTTATCTCTCACCAATATTTGCATACGAATTTTACAGGCTTGGAAAGATAATAGGATATTGCACTGTTGACGGGTTATTTAAAGCCCTGAAAATAAAATCACTCGTTAGTACCCTGGCAAAAACGGGATTATTGTCCAAGGTTTTTCGAAATAAAAGGATACAGGAAGCACTGAGGAAGGGCTGGCAAAGCGATGGAGGCGGACTTATAGAGTTGATAGAGGTAAACAAAGAGGAAAAGAGGTTAAAATACACCATGAGTGAAAATAGTTGCGCCATAATTAAAACCCTTGCAGACAGATATCAATATAAACACTTGACTAAACCCTGCAGTTGCATAGAGATAGGCATTCTCTCGGGGCAGGCAGAGGCTCTTTTTGGAGGCATATGGGATGGTGTCGAAACTAAGTGCATAGCTAAGGGAGATCCCCTTTGTGAGATGGACTTACACCTACATGAAGGGGAAATACACCCCGAGATATCTGTACTAACAAAAGAGGAATATGACAGGATACTGGACATGAGCATCGAACTCGTGATCAGTAAGGAAAAGACTAGCGGGAGGGGGGAACTAGGTGATCCTCTAATGATCGCAATATCTCAGTCTATAAACTATCTGCTACTCTCGACATCCAAGGGTCATGTAGTGCTCTCTAAGTGGGCCGGGAGGAAGGTCGGGGAACGAATAATCAAAAGGGTTGAGAAAAATAATTTATTCGATGCATTAGACTATCTGAAAGATCTATTTCTGGACCTAAAAATAGGGATAATATGGTATGAACTGAACCCAGAAGTCATTGTGATAAAGATGCGAGAATCTGTTTATTCCTCCGGTGTTAAGAATATCAACATGAAGTTATGCATTTTCATAGCGGGGATCATAGAAGGAGCTCTTATCGAAGCAACCAAGGCGGAGTGGATCATCACAGAAACCAAATGCACAGCAAATGGTGATCCTCATTGTGAGTTTGAATGTAAAAATAGAGATCCAACAGTCCTAACTAAGTTGTTGTTGGGCTAATAAAAAATGAAAGTCCTAGATACTTCAGGAATATTGCGCTCAGACCTCGATTTTTCCAAAGATGAGTACATTATCACAAATTCCGTTCTTTCAGAGTTATTGGACGAATCGGCGCGAATTGCCGTAGAGAGCGCTCTTAAATCTGGAAACATTGTAGTTGTTGAACCAAATGAGAAATTCCTGGAGAAAGTAAGGAAAACGGCTACAAAAACGGGCGACATTTCTGAGATATCATCTACAGATTTCGATATTCTGGCTGTTGCTCTCGAGAGAAATCTCACGATAATAAGTGATGATTACAGGATTCAAAACGTTGCCTCTGCTCTAGATCTGAGATTTGAAACCACCACTCATGAGGGAATAAAACACAAACTCAGATGGTTTAAGGTCTGTGAGGGTTGCGGCAGAAAATATTCAATGGAATCCGATTTATGCGAGGTCTGTGGCTCAAGATTGAAGAAAAAGGCCATGAGACTGTAATTTCTTGCCTTTACCAATCTTTAATTTAGCTACAATCTCTTTTATGACCTTCATCTCGCGCTTACTCCCATAAATCAGTAAGGGGATTAATACAGCAATTGTTATCATCTCTATCGGCGTTATAAAGCCCATAAAGTGCTCTATTAGAAATAGCCAGAATATATTCCCAAGAATTGCCCCCACAGATATGGAGAAAATGGCCCTCTTCCTCTTGACCATTAGGATATATGAAACAAAAGCGGCCCAAAAAACGCCAAAGAGGAAGGTAAAAAGTACTATTGACAGATAAAAGCCCAAATGCCCCAACCTCTGTTGGAACATCCTCGTTATTTTACCCCCCATCTTCATTACGTCATCCACCTTCTCATCAGTTATTCTTGAGACCTTTTTGAATAGGGTTTTCCTGTATAACTCCCTGTGCCTTCCACCAAGCTCAAAGAATTTGAACAGGAAGGGTATTGGAGTTATATAGAGAATAGAAAGAGCAAAGAAAATCTCAAGGGGTGACATTGACATTACATCTAGACCATAGGGAATAGTTGCCATTGGCCCCAATGTATAGGCAAGGACTATGAATTCGAGCATTCTATTATTTATTAAGAGATTAGTTATATATCCTTTTTTGGCTTTTAGATTTCATTCAAATAATTTTGAGGGCGATATAAATGGCAAAAAGTAAAGAGAAAGGGGGAAAACCCTCACCAGGAGGGAAGGTGATAACGATACATGAAGTGGGATTATAATGGATGCTCTGGACGAAGCAAGAATCGCTTCATTTGGGAAGGAAAAGGTAGAAAAACCAGTTTATAAGCACACGATCCTCTTGGGTAAGGACGAAGAGGGACACAACCTTAGAGCAGCAATCGCAGTGTTTCCCAATTCTGTTGTTGTCCAAACGCTGAGGGAAATTGCAGTTAGTGAGTCTTACTGAGTTATTATCCCTTACTCCAATATGATAATGCCTCCCTGCGAAGGCTGTCTTGATTAATGATAGACAGGGCAAAAGGGGGGCGACACTGCGCTGTTCGTGGCCTTTGTATGATGGATCGAAAGATCCCGAGAGAGTGATGCCCCTCGAGGAGTTGTTCTCCAATGGTGAGTACAAACCAACCCCAGCGCAGGACACTACACTCAAGCTTTTCTTTCAAAAAGAAAACCTTGATCAAAAGAAAAGAATTTTCTTCGAAAATTCAATAAGGGAAGGTAGGGTTGATTAGAACCCAAACCCTTTAGAAAAGTGTTTGGATCCCCAAAAATTTAGCCTAAATTCAGGGTTGATAAGGGCAAATGAAAATCCTCTGGATTTTGATTTCTCAAAATTCGCTCTGCGAATTTTCAGATGAATGCCCTTATGGCGTTGAAAGGGCGGAAACCGTAGGTGTCTGCCCTTATGTGCAAACCAACCCCAGCGCAGGACATCTTTAAATTTATGGCGGTTTTTAAATCCTAAATTCCAAATAGTTAGATACGAAAATGGAATACGTTTACAGTGCAATGTTATTGCATTCTGCTGGGCAGGAGATAAATGATGCCAATCTGAAGAAGGTAATAAAAGCCAGTGGCGCTAAAGTGGATGAAGCGAGGGTAAAGGCGTTAGTAGCGTCTCTAAAGGATATTAATATAGATGAGGCAATAAAGACGGCAGCGCCAGTAGCAGCAGCTCCGGCAGCGGCAGAAGCTCCAGCAACGGCAGAAGCTCCAGCAGAGGAAAAGAAAGGAGAAAAGAAGGAAAAAGAGAAACCCGAGGATGAAGAAAAAGCACAGGAAGATGCGGCTTCTGGACTTGCATCACTCTTTGGCTGAATCCTATTCCTTTAATTTCTTTATCACTTCCAGCAAGTCCTTTAAAGAGTTGTAGATGAGGAAAGAATTTCGCAGTTTCTCCGAGTCAGTATCTCCAAGCTCTGAAGAGTTTTTCAGATTTTCGTACTGCTTTTCATTGAGGGTTACCATGACTTTCTTTTTCATCCTTTAATAATATTTGCTGATTAATATATTTAAAGGTGTCAAGATGGCAAAAAAGCTTTTCATTCCAGGGCCTACCGACGTCAGTCCGGATGTCTTTGACGCGATGTCAAAGCCTATGATCGGACACAGGGGAAAGGAATTCGGTATTTTACTGGAAGATTGCGTAGAGAACCTGAAGAGATTAATGTTTACCAAGAATAATATCTTCGTCTGCCCGTCTTCCTCAACCGGTCTGATGGAGGCCGCGATTAGGAATTGTGTTAAAAAAAGGTGTTTAAATGTCGGCAATGGTGCATTCAGTAATAGATGGCACGACATAACCAAGGCCAATGGAAAGGAAGCAGATTTATTGGAGTTGGAATGGGGTGGGGCACCAACACCGGATCTGATAGATGAGAAATTATCCACAGGGAATTATGATGCCATAACACTCGTACATAATGAAACATCTACAGGGGTTACTGCCCCGATCTACGATATCGCAGAAATAGTTAAAGATTACGATGTCAGCTTTTTAGTTGACACAGTAAGCTCGATGGCAGGTATAAAGGTTGAGGTGGATAAACTGGGTATCGACGTCTGCCTTTTCGGCGTCCAGAAGGCAATGGCACTTCCCGCTGGATTAGCTATCTGTTCTGTAAGCGATAAAAGTCTGGAAAAGGCCAAAACAGTAGATAACAGGGGTTATTACTTCGATTTCTTGACCTATCTGAAATACTGGGGTAAAAAGCAAACCCCAACAACCGGGGCGATATCGATAATGCAGGGTCTAAGGTATCAGCTGGACAAAATTTTAAATAGAGAGGGCCTGGAGAATAGGTTTGACAGGCACAGGAATATGGGCGAATTATGCAGAAAATGGGCAAAGAAGAACCTCGATATCCTTCCAGAAGAGAAATATGCCTCAGATACGGTTTCTTGCATAAAAAATACGAAAGAAATTGACTGCAATGACCTCAAGCAGAAACTGGCTGAAGGAGGTTACATATTCGCCAATGGTTATGGTAAACTGGCTGACAAGACATTCAGGATAGCTCACATGGGTGACAGGACCGTGGATGAGCTAAAGAAGTATCTGGATGCCATAGATGAGATTCTTGGGTTCTGAAAGGCTGCATCATACGCATCCGGCCTTTTCCCTGTTTTTCTTACTCTCACCGAGAGAATCTCAGTATTCTTAGCCGATTTTTACATATTTAGAATACATCTATTGTGATATATATATTTCTAATAATCTACAAAAAAAGATTATTTAGGAATAATCTTTTATGAAATAACGTATGTAAAACATGGTTTATAATAGTTATAAAAATCTTCGATAGAACGCAAAAAATTTTTGCGTTGTAAAAACACCTGCTCAACGAAAAGATTTTTTTCGTTTTTTATAAATCTATTGCTACAATAGATGAAACTAAGTTTCACTTAAGTGAATAATTTCATCCTGTATATTGTAACAATATGGAATAGTATATTTTGATGGTTTACCCCTGATAAAACGACAAAAGTAGGCAAAAATAATAGAAAAGAATATCTTCTGTTATTGTAACAATATATTTCACGATTTTTCCCTGCAAAAATCCTCTATTTTTAAAGTATCTGTTGTAATATCAATAACCAGTATGGAAACAACGACCAAGACATTGACGGATAAGGATATAGAAAAGCTCAAAAAGATACAGAAATCGATATCAGAGGGCAATGCCTGCTCATACGACAAGAACATGTGTCTCGAGTACTTGAACAGCATACTGAACCCCAAATGCTGCGTCTGCAGGAAGCCCCTTGAAGGTGAAATCGAGGTGATCAAGGACCACAAGATGCACAAGAAATGTAGAAAGAGATATCCTGCATAGTATTTTTGATTTCTTTTGCTTCTTTGTGTTATTTACCCTACCCCTCACGAGTAAGATATATCATTTCAGGAGCAGTTGGATCTCGTAAAAAAGGAAAATATATCTTATTCATTAGATTGTTTTTATAATATCTATAATAAAGGATATTTTATATTAAGATGTTTATTATAGATATTGTATGATAGATATACTCTAATAGATATTTTATAAATGATATTATTTTTCCGTGAGAGTTTAGTTCAGGATATCTACTCATTTTTGAGTATTTCACATTTATGAGTATTTATACAGGTATAATCAATATATACTACTGCAGGATGATAATAAACGCCCCCATACTCCTCGGTGAGAATTTTGAGTTGCTGGAAGAAGGGCACATAGTTATAGAGGAGGGGATTATCAGGGATGTGAAAGATGGCTTTATCCCGGGGGGGATAGACGCAAGAAATTACCTGATAATGCCTTCCCTGATTAACGCTCACACACATCTCGGGGATTCCTTTGCGAAGGAGGCTGTTTTGGGTCTTTCGGTAAAGAATGCGACTGGAAGAAAGGGTTTGAAATGGCGATTGTATGAAGAAACAGAGAATGGCGAGATTGTTAGATGTATGCATGAAACCCTTAGATACATGTTAAATTCCGGCACAGCTGCCTTTGCGGATTTCAGGGAATTTGGAGTAAAGGGAATTGAACAATTGAAAAATGCGATAAACGGTATCCCCATAAAGGCCATAATCCTGAGCAGGGATACCGATATGGAGGGATGTGATGGTCTCGGCCTAAATACCTACCAATTAGATCAGATTCCAGGGGATAGACAGGGAAAATTGATTGCAATACACGCGGGAGAATGTAAGAGAGAGATTGAAAATGCCCTGAGATATAAGCCCGATATATTAATACATCTTACCCTTGCTACCCCTGAGGAGATGAAAGTGGTAGCGAAAAGGAAGATCTCCGTAGTGATCTGCCCAAGGAGTAATGCGGTCCTCGGTGTCGGAATTCTGAATGTGATGGAAATGCTCAACTCAGGTATAAATATTTCCCTGGGAACTGATAATGTCATGATAAATTCACCAAACCTCTTCAGGGAGATGGAATTTGTATCGAAATTGTCCTATCTCCATGATGGAATACCCCCTACAGAGATATTGAAGATGGCAACAGTGAATGCATCAAAGGCATTTCATCTCAATTCAGGGAGTGTAGATAAAGGAAGACATGCAGACCTCTTATTTATAGACAAAAACGCACCCAATATAAGGGATAATAAGGATTTAATCCCTACAATAATCCACAGATGTGAGCCTGAAAACGTGAGAAAGATCATGGTAAATGGAAGATTTGTCGTTGATAAGGATTAAAATGACTTCCCTTTCAGAAAAAACATGGTATGAAGTAGAAGAGATGAAGAATAAGAAGGTAATTATCCCTATCGGGAGTATAGAACAGCATGGCCCCCATCTGCCATTGTGTACTGACTCCCTGTTGGTTGAAAGGATCGCAGAAGAAGTCGGTGAAAGGACAGATTGCCTTGTCACACCAACTATATGCTTTGGCATCTCAGAAGAGCACATGGATTTTAAGGGAACACTAACACTCAGTCAGGATTCATTTAAAGGAATGGTTTTCGACATATGTACAAGCCTTCAGAGACACGGTTTTAGTAGACAATATATCATCAACTATCACGGAGGCAATAAGAAATACCTCATAGAATTGATCCCAAAAATCAAGGAAATGGGAATTGATGTTTCATTGCATAGGGTTTTAGGCAGGTTGGGAAAGTTTGACCATGCGGGGGAGGTAGAAACGTCGCTCATGTTTTATCTCTTTCCCGAGAGGGTGAGAAAAGATAAAATTGAGAGATTCCAGTATAAGATTCCTGAAGGAAATGGATGGAGGACAAAGGATTACTCAGAAACTGGAGTGATAGGCGACGCCATAGATGCCTCTGCAGGAAGGGGAAAACAATATTTTGATAAAATTGTGAACGAACTCGTAGATGAGATACAAAATGACCAGTATAGATGATACAATAAAAAAATTAAGAAAGGGGAATTTTATCCTGATTCACGACTCAGATGGAAGAGAAAATGAGACAGACCTCATTGTAGCTGCAGAGCTTGTGATGCCAGAACATGTGGCAAAAATGCGGACAGACGGCGGTGGATTGATCTGTTTGGCTGTTGATAAGGGTATTTCAGAAAGGTTGGGTTTGCCGTTCATGGTCGATATATATCAATCCACAAATAATAAATTCCCAATTCTGAAATATCTGACGCCCAATGACATTCCATACGATGATAGGTCGTCATTTTCGATAAGTATAAATTACAGAAAAACCTTTACGGGGATTCCGGACAAAGACAGGGCGTTAACGATCCGAAAATTTGGAGAGTTATGCAAAAATCTGCCAAATGACGCAAGGATCGAGCTTGGAAAGAAATTCAGATCACCTGGACACATTCAACTCTTGATCTCGTCCGGCATTGAGAACAGGGAGGGCCATACCGAGCTGTCCACAGCACTTTTAAAAATGGCAGGCATAACCCCGATAGCGGCCATCTGTGAGATGCTTGACTCAAAAACCCATCAGGCTTTATCGAAAAACGATGCAGTTAAATATGCAAAAAAACATAATTTAATTCTCCTCAGGGGGGATGAGGTGAAAGAGGCTTATGAGAAACTTCAGAAAGTTTCAGACCAAAGGTCTGCCACATCATCAAAACAGTGATTCGGAAAAATGACAAGAATCGGCATAGTTGACACAACATTTGCAAGATATGATATGGCAAAAGATGCCATAGATGAGATAAAGAAAAATGTTGGCGGCATTTCAATTTTAAGATCCACCGTTCCGGGTGTAAAAGATCTCCCTGTTGAGGCAAAGAAACTAATTGAGGAACAGAACTGTGATCTAATAATGGCCTTTGGAATGCCCGGGAAAGAGGAAATCGACAAGACATGTGCTCATGAAGCCTCTCTTGGTATAATAATGGCGCAGTTAATGACAAATACATATATTATAGAGGTATTTGTCCACGAGGATGAGGCAGATACAGATAAAAAGCTACTGGAGATTGCCAGAAATAGATCCATAGAACATGCAAAGAACGCGGTAAAGCTCCTGTTCCATTCCGACAGATTAACCAAGGACGCTGGTATGGGCAAGAGACAAGGCAGCAAAGATGTGGGGCCGATAAAAATTTAGACTCAATTCAAAGAGGTGAAAAATGGAGAGAATTAATATGGGAATTGTGGCATCGGAATTTAACTATGACATAACCTATGCCATGGTTGAACTGGCCAAGGAACACGCGAGGTTCCTGAACGTGAATGTTGAAGAGGTTATTAAGGTACCGGGGGTTTTTGATATACCACTGGCTGTGAAAAAGCTCCTTGGGAGAAACGACATCGATTGCGTAGTTACCCTTGGGGTGGTAATAGAGGGACAGACAGAGCACGATGAGATCGTTGCACAGCACGCATCCAGAAAGATTGCAGACCTGTCTCTCGAATATGGAAAGCCCATAGGTTTGGGAATAGCCGGTCCCGGAATGAGCAGATTGGAGGCTCATCAGAGAGTGGAATACGCAAAAAGAGCGGTAGAAGCCGCCGTCAAAATGTGCAAGGTCTTGAAGGGTGAGGTAATTGGATCAGAAGGGAGTGAAGGCGAAAAACAGGACCCTGATATAGACCCGAACGTCGGCAGGTTCCTCGAGATGGGTTAGAGTAGTTTTAATTTTCCCGTGATTTTGTCTATATCACCCTCCGGAGCGGGACCTATTCCAACACAGGTTATGGTCCCGGGGAGGATCTCCGTTCTACCTGCGTCCTTTATGAGGGAAATTGGAAGCTTCTGTTCCCGAGCATATTCGTGGATACTCAGTAATTCATCCAGATCCTCGCATTTCAAAACAGATTTCTTCTGGAATCCTCTCAGCCATTTGTCCTTCCATCTGCTCCGTTCAGCTGCCTCAACAGAGGCATGAGCTACCTGCGCCGCTAATTTGCCCTTGCTCATCTTTAGATCTTTCCTGACCACTATTACCTGTTTCAGCTCCATATTAAAATATTGAAATTCATATAGTTAAGGTATGAAAAAGGAGCTTTGGGTGAAGGCGGATCAGGACCGCGAATGGGAAAAAAGGAAGAAATTGGTAACAACCGCACTGGAAACGGGCGCAGATGCCGTAATGGTGAGAAAAGGCGAGTCTGAAAAGGTAAAGGAACTGGGGAAGATCACGGTCGTTTCTGAAAACGAAAGTGCGGATATTGTACTAGTCAAAGATTTCCAAGATTTGAGAAAAACAGGGGGTAAGGAGGCATTCTACAAGGAGATTGAGAGTAAAGGAGATGAGGAGGAAATATCAAGAGCCGGTAAAAAGGCAGATTACGTGGTTGTGAAGGCAACAAATTGGAAGGTTATCCCCCTGGAGAATCTGATTGCCTCCCTGAAAGACAAAGCAAAGATCATCGTTGAAGTAACAAATGAAAAAGATGCAAAGCTGGCTCTTGAAACCCTCGAGATAGGATCTGACGGTGTCTTAGTCGATGCAGATGTAAATGAGATAAAGAAGACCAAGGGATTACTTGATAGAATATCGACAGAAAAATTAAACTTACAAATCGCAAAAATTACCAGAATAAAACCAGTTGGAATGGGCGACAGGGTATGTGTTGATACCTGCTCTATCTTTAACGTTGGTGAGGGGATGCTCATAGGTTCACAATCAAATGCCCTTTTTCTGATACACTCGGAGACCATAGAGACCCCTTATGTCGCAACAAGACCCTTCAGAGTTAACGCCGGACCAGTGCACGCATATACCAGAATGCCGGATGGAAAGACCACGTACCTGAGCGAATTAAATGCTGGGGACGAGGTTCTCGCAGTTGATTCTAAAGGAAACGCCAGGAGTATGATCATTGGTAGACTGAAGATAGAAAAACGCCCGCTGATGCTCATAGAGGCAGAATCCAACGGAAAAAAACTGAAGACGCTTGTCCAGAATGCAGAGACGATAAGGCTGGTTGATAAAAAGGGAAAGGTCATCTCAGTCGCAAATCTGAAGGAAGGAGATGAGGTTCTGGTTTACATAGAGGAAGCAGGAAGGCACTTCGGGATGAAGGTGGAAGAGAGTATTGAGGAGAAATAAATCCTGTTGAATTTGCGAAGGAAATTCCTTTCTTTTCCGTCAACGCTTTTCTTTTCTTTCACAAAAACCCCTAACTCTCACAGAACCAGAAACTCCCCACCAAACCACCCGAAAATCCCTCGATTTCCCGAATTTTCCCGATTTTTGCACCAATCCACCTATTTTTCCATTTTTTCGTTCCATAGGTATCGTGCGCAAGAAATGTTGATTATACCGTAGGAAGTACGGGAAACCCTCTAAACTGAAATCGACTTTGAATCTTGAATTAGTTATAGACATTATAACAGGCATGAAATTAGAGGATACAGGGTGACACATTCTAAATGTTACCCTGAAAATCATTCTGGATGTTCTAGTTATCTGTAACTGTTAAATAGCTCCTGAAATTCTTTCGCCTTTTCCGCCGGGTTCTTGTCATTGATTATTGCCCTGCTGACGTTTATCAGGGAATTCTCACCAATGGCGTTTATAATGAATTCAGCATCGCCACCCTGGGCCCCTATTCCCGGACAGAGGAAAATTGTATTTTCACCAACGATATCTTTTATTTCTCTGATATCCCAGGGGGTGACATTGTCTGTTGCCCCAATAACAATACCGTCAGATCCGCTATTCCTGACCCTGTTAGCAATTTCCTTATACAGAGGTGTTCCCTTTCTCTCTGACTCCTTCTGTATCCATTTGCTCTCTGGATTTGACATCAGGGTTAGAACAAAAATCCCCAGATTATTTTTATGAGCTGCTAAGGTTGCCTCACGTATGTTCCCGGCAAAGGGGGAGAAAGTGAAGGTATCAAACCCCGCCTTTTTAATCCAGTAGAGGGCAGATAGATTCGTTGACCCTATATCACCCAACTTGTGATCCAATATTGAGAAACATCCTGCCTCGTGAATTTTCTTGTTTAATTCCCTCAACTGCTCAAGATTAAGAGCAAATAGGAGGAATTGAGAATTGGGCTTATAGGCACAGACATACTCTGAAGTTTTCTCTATGATATCAAGACAAAAGTTCAGAATGGTTTCCCCCGGTTTTTTACTAATAGATTCTTGTTGAAAATTTTTTACCGCAGGGTCCAAGCCAATGCATAGGTTGCTGTTCTTTTCGTCCCTGATCCTTCTGTATAGTTCCAAAAGCATTGCATTAATAATTTGGATGGAAGTAAAAAAACTACAGGGGCAGGCTTGGTGGTTTTATCTCCTCTTTGGGCTCTGTGAATATATCCCCGATGCTCCCTGTCTCATTCCCATCTGGTTGCGTGGTTTCATTTCCTCCTAGAATCTCAACATTTAGAGCCATTATGTAGGGGATACTCGCATCATTCATCCTTATTGTACCAGTAACCCTGACCCCCGTTCCAATGTCCTGATAGGGATCTAATTCCGGAAATACACCAGTAACGTACATGCAACCGGTCTCGTCTCGAATCTGCCAGTCGTTCCTCGTTACTGGAGGACCGGTTGAGGCACAGCCGGTTTCCCACCCCATATATTCCCCATCAAGTGTTATATTTTTCCCTCGATAGAGTTCTGGCTTTTCCAGCATATCCTCAATCGTCCACTCTAGCTCTTCTTGAATGCAACCACTGAACAGAGCAATTCCCAGTAAAATTGTGAATATCCGCTTCATTTTTATCATTCCGGGAGTGGTGGTATGCTTGGAATATGAATCCCACTCAGGGAACAGGAAGAGGGCACTTTTACAATGAAGCCCTGGAATTTCTGCCCATCTAAGAATTTCTCCTCTAAATCAATGTTTTCCCACCTCTGTTTTTTCGCATTCCATATATATTTTTTCTGGAATTCACAGTTACCCTGTATATCCTTTAGACTCCTTCCGATCATATCCTCGGTTATCGGTAAAAAGTTCCATCCCTTTGATAGCTCTAATTCAGTATATGATGTGTATTCCTCAAGGGTAAATTCTAAATAGCATTCTCTGAAGGAATATGCCCAGAAGGAATGTTTCCTGAGATATTCCATCAACCTTTTTTCTCCCAGTTTTTCCTTTGCCTTGTTTATACTCAGATATTCTCCATCGATGTAAACGAAGCCATATAAAGCTTCACATGTACCGAGCGAGAGCTTACCTTTACCCGGCAGTGTTATCAGATTCCAGCCCTCCTGAAGCTCTAACTTTATCTTCTCCCCGGGTGGTGGTGGAGGAACCAAGTTACCGCAACAGCAGTACATGTACCTGTATCCTGCCTTTTCCATTGCCGACTCATCTGTTGATTCAATAGGCCTAGGTATCAATTGAGGACAGTAATTGGGGCCCACATTTTTCTCATCCCCTCTACAGGAGGTTCTACAAACCCCATAGTCATAACCCAGCCCCTGACAGTAAGTATTACAGCTCTTTAACTCTTTTCTTACCCTGAAACCCGTGTTAGTTTCTGCCGAGCCGTAGGAGCTTGTTGCTTTTACAGTTACAGAATAATAACCACTCTTCTCAGTATCCCTATACGTTGCAACATAAAGGCACCTCGGCAAACACTCACCACCAATACAGCTGATCTCCATAGCAGGATTTTCATCCTTAATCTTCTGGATCTCCCTTACCTCACAAATTTTTCTGAAGGTTAAAGTATCTACCTCCCCGTCAGGCCTCTTAATCGTTCCTGTGACCTTCGCGCTAACATCCCCGTTATCTGTAGAATAGACCTTCGCGTATATCGTTGCCATTTCTCCCGAGTTATAGGTGCTTTTACCCGGCCACGCCGTTACTGTAATGCCTTTATTCCCACAGCAGCAGTGGTATGTTGGATACCAGTATATGTCAGTATCAGCCTCTGCGATTTTAGTAGTATCTACACGTATCAGCACACCCCCTACAGGGGTTGTTTCCTTTATACTATCATCTACTTCCACGCTTTCAATTTTACTTGCACTTACCGGCACTGCCTTTACTGCGGTTATTACAGGGTTTGTAGATACGGCCTTTACACCAGCTACTTTCTTAGAGGCTGTAAGCGTTCTATCAATAATCTGCAGGCAATATCTGGTGCCTATGTCATATTCATTTACTCCGCAGGAGGTTCTACAAACTCCATAGTCATAGCCCCGTCTCCTGCATTCCAGGTTACAGTTTCTGTACTCATTCACTATGAGAGTGGCTGAGTCGGAATCGTGCACGCTTGGATTATTTGACAAAGTAGCTTTAACCGTAAATCTGAAATCCCCTTTGTAGGTAGGTTTAATTGTTAATGGAACAGTCCAGGAACTTCCCTGGTAGACCGTAACGCTTTTTGGATATTCTGCATCGAAGGGAATGCCAATAACCTCCAGATTGTAGGTATAGTAGACTATACATCTTGTTGCTGTTCCCTTGCCTGCACTCGTAGTTGAAGCCTCTGCCATTGCAATTTCAGCTTCTGTTGGAACTGGTTCGTCCGCCAGTGCAATTCCACACCTCGCAATGGGGTGGTTATCTGTTATTACAAGCTTATACTCTGCGAGATTACCTATCTCAACTGTTCGTATTTCCGGATAGATGTCAACATCTACAAGATCTCTTGTTTTGGACACATAAACCCTGATCGAATCGCTGTCTTTATTTCCTTTAACATCTGATATGCTTGCTGTTAAGGTGACCTTTTCTCCTTCCCAGCTGGATGTATCCCAATTGTATGTGCAGTAACCTCCATACGGTGTTTTATCGCAGTTTGCGTATTTAATTATTTCATTGTTGCATGTATCATGCCAGTTTTCTGATTTCGTACCTACTGCTGCACATTCGGCTGTACAGCCTGCACAAGTTGCGTATTTTATAAGCTCACCACTGCATGAGTCATACCAGCCCTCACCGCGGGTACCTAGTGGTTTACAGACGGGTTTACAGTACCATACACAGTCCGTTAATTTTATATGTTCTGCTACCTGATATCCCGTGATGGTAAGGTACATATCATTTAATTTATTTGAACCGCTTGCGGTTGCACTTACTTTAACAATGCCAGATACAGTTTCCCCATCCCCCGGTGAGGTTATCTCTATGTCGAGTTCTTTTTCTTCTGACACGTAAACCGCAACCGAATCCTCGGCTTTGTTTCCTTTAACATCCGATATGCTCACAGTCAGGGTTACTTTTTCTCCTTCCCAATTGGACGTATCCCAGTCGTACCAACAGGTTTTTGTATATGTTGGTTTACAGTCATATTCCTCTTCACATTCAGAAACACTCAGAATACAATCAGTTAACTTAAGGTGTTCAGCTACCTGATAATCTGAAATAGTAAGATACATATCATTTAATTCATTTGGACCACTGGCAGTTGCCTCTACCTTAACAATTCCAGATACGGTTTCTTTATCTTTGGGGTTTGTTATTTCTATGCTAAGTTCTTCACAGCATCTCAGAGAATATCTTTCATCATCTGGATAAGTGACATGATTTTGCAATAGTATGACATCACCCATGTCTATCTTTCCATCACAGGTGACGTCTGCAGCCCATTCGCTGCAGATCTCATACTTACCGAGATAGCTAACATAATTATGTAGCAGGCCCACATCACCCATATTCACCTTGCCGTCGCAGTTAACGTCTCCACAGTCTGTGCCTGTACCGGTCGTATCGCTGTACGGCATAACCACGCCAATGGCCCCTATAAGACAGGCCAAGACGATTCCCATTATTAGGTAAAACCCCTTTTTGTTTTTCTTTTTATTGTTTGTCATTTTTTCATTCACCTCATTTTTTTAATCTAATTATCGAGCTAAGAAACTCCACCAAGGTTTGTTTACAGAAATCACATTTCCGGTTTCCGCATTTATTTTTGTTGTCACTTCCATAGACACAGGTATTATAAAGAATATTCTTGCCTGTTTTGTTCCAACCACAGAGTAAACGGGTTTCTGTGATTCTTCCCCTAACTCTATTGCTTTAACCATTTCTATTTTAGGAGTCGCAGAAACTGCGACGGCATCTTCTGGCAGAATATTGATTGTTTTTCTCCCCGCAGAGGTCCTCATTAAGAGTTTAGACTCTTCAATAACCAATTCCTTGGAGAATTTAGCTGAAACAATAGGTGTTTCTAATATTCCCTTATAACCCGGAGCGGTTCGAATAGTTATTTCTGTTGATACCTTCTTAGCACCTTTTATAATTTCAACTTTACCTGTTTTTGCGTCATATGATATCCCGGTTTCTCCATCCGCGACAGGACAGTCTGGGCCAACACACTGACAGTTAACTCTTGGAACAACCCCAACATTTCTGCCGTCAGGGCAAACCTGTGCCATTGCTGTCCTCAGAACATTACATTCAGTATTTGGTGGACATGGATAATAACTACAAGGATTGGATTGAGCACATCTTGATCCAATGCCTGGAAAACTAATACACTCTAGTCCTTCTGCACAGGGATTACAGGAATCGCAGGAAATATTAGTAATTGGTAATTCTCCTCCAGAGGGTAATATCTCAGACAGACTTAATTTATATAGTTTTGTATTTTCAATTGCAATTAATGATGATGAAACAGTTTTTGGAAATATTTGTTTCCATTCTGTTCCGGCATATACTAATGCAATGCCAAAATCCCATTCTTCTGCTTCGCTTAGAGTCTTGTCTATCTTAGTAGAATCATCTGTTGAGTAGCCTTCAATAACATGTAACATAGATAGATGATCTAATTCACTTACTACTCTATCTCTGTAATCTAAAATATTCGCCCTTTGAAAGATAATCCAATCTTCTTGCCATCCGATGTAAACTACTATGTCTGGATTAATAGCATAGATTACTGCGATAATTGAGGGCATTGGTGGTAATTTACTAGGATCAGTGGGTTGAAAATCTTTAACTACAACATAAGATGCATCGAGTTCGTCTATCAAGGCTTTCAGATTATCTTTATCTATCGTTATTCGGTCTGGAAACAAAATACTTAGTGTATCTTGTGTAATATATCTATCATCAACATCTATAGTTCCTATTATTGGTTCACAACTTAATTCCCCACTTTCGAGATTTACATTTGCTGAATAGGTTACTCCATTTTTAATTCCATCAGTGGATAGTACTAAATCTCCATTTTTGATAAGTATCACCCGGGTATAAGGATAGTCCGGCAAGCATTGTTTTAATTTTTCTTTTGCTTCTCTTTCAGGTATTGTATCTTTAATTCCATGTAAAGATTCTGTTGGTGTAGAAAAACTAATCTCTCTTTGCTCATTTTGACTTACCCCTACAAAATATTCCACTATGTATTCGTTTACCTTATAATTCCATCTTGTCTCTATCCCATACCATCTATCAGGACCTCCTCTACTTATAGAAGCATAACTAATCTCAAAATGTTCATCAAAATAATTTTCAGATATTCCTAGAGAGATTATCTTTTCTTTAACTTGATCTAATATTTCATCTGGTGGAGCTACTTTAGTTTGATATTCTTGTCCATCCCAGATTCCCTTAGAGTGTTCTGCACTCGTTATTTGAACAAAAATTAAACCAAAAATTATCAAACCCTGTAAGATTTTATTCATCATTTCATTCGCCTCGAATTTTTTCTTAGTTAAATCTTGACTGAAACGATATAAAAAAGGGGGGTGGATAGATTCATCAGAAAAGGTTCCAAAAGGTTCCATTTGGGTTTTAGAACCCTGAGATTATTCCTCAACGCCGAGAAACCACTTTGTAAGCCGTATATCCTTATTTCTGCCGATTTTGATTGTTTCGACAATCTTCTTCTGTTCGAGGGAATAGATATCCCTGGATATTGTGGCCTTGGGGATTCTTAAAAAGTGGCGTACTTCTGCCTGTGTAAGTTTTCCGTTGTTCTCGATCAGAAGATTTACAATGTCCCGCTCTCTGTCATTTAATGTCTGGATTATGTCCCGCATTCTCTCGGTTAATTCTATTTTGGTTGCTTTTTCGATCCCGGGTTCTGGTTTTCCCTTCCTTGAGAAATAGAAGATAATGACGATAATGATCAGGATAAATGCCAATATTAATGGAATTGTTAGATCAGAGTCATTTTTCACCCCCTGACCGAGGGTTATGTCGATCGTTTTTAGTTCACCCTTGGTTAAATTTATTGTGCTGGAGCCTACCCTGTTACCTGATAATGCCAGAACCTCACACGCTCCGACAGAAACATAATCCAAGGAGAAGCAACCGAATTCGTCAGAGACAGTATTTTTATCCCCGTAGTCTCTACCACAATCCACCTTGACCTTTGCGTTTACTATTCTTTCTCCAAGTTCATTGTAGACATTCCCCCTCAGACTGCCAACAGGTAACATAAATAGATCCTCTGTTGTCGAATTCTTCAGGTTTATATTAAATTCATCCGAGATGTAATCTTTTCCGGGCGTGAGTAGATCATCGATCTTGGCCATTAACTGCCAATTACCAGGTTCGAGATTTAACGAAATTCTGCCGTTTTCGTCGCTGTATCTGAGCGTGTTTTCCTTTGTACCTTCTTCAAGGTTCTCTATCTCCAGAAGAATGTGTTTATTCCCGATAACATTTTGCCCCATATCCCTGATCACGAGAGTTAATTCCGCCCTGACCTCCTCCGTAGGCAGGCTCGGTGCAGACACCTTAGCTTCTGTGAAGATAGAAGACGCATTCTCCTGAGCCTGAGCAGAAACCGCGCACGAGCATACGACCAGAAAAATTAAAACTACCTCATTTCTCATTTTTTGAATAGGTTACTTCTTTTCCCTGTGTTTTTTCTACGGAGCCCTCATCGAATACCAAATTGCCTCTGACGAATGTTTTTATTGGCCAGCCCCTCAATTTCCAGCCATCAAATGGACTCCAACCGCACTTTGTGAATAATCTTGAGTTGTCTACCCTGGCCTCTTTTTTCAGATCAATGATTGTGAGATCTGCATCGTAGCCCTCCTTTATCATTCCCTTGTTCTTTATTCGGAATATTTTTGCAGGGTTT
>DAOVSE010000030.1 GCA_030633595.1 Candidatus Altarchaeota archaeon | reverse complement strand
TCATCCATCTTGTTGGGGTCTTTTATCTCGGCCACCTTTAATAGAGATGCTGCGGGATACATCTTCATAAAAACGCTCAATTGAGGATCTATGGGGCCCAAAACCGCATTTTCGTCCATTATAAGTTTATCGGCCGCCAGAGCGATTAAGGTACCGCCGGACATGGCATAATGGGGAATTATTACTCTGACCTCCGCAGGATGTTTCTTTATTGCCAAGGCTATCTGCGTTGCCGCCAAGACCAAACCTCCGGGAGTATGCAGTATAAGATCTATGGGGACGTCATCGGAAGTAAGTCTAATGGCTCTTAAAACCCTCTCGGAGTCCTCAATATCAATATATCTCGTAAAGGGAATTCCAAACAGGCTAATAGCCTCCTGTCTATGGATCATGGTTATTACCCTGGATTTTCTCTTCCTCTCTATATGTTTAAGCATCGCGGCCCTAGAACTGTCAAGAATCTTCCTCCTTACCAATGGCACTATAAATATCAGGATAAAGAACAACCATAAAAGGTCAAAAATGCCTATTTCCATTGCATTAATCTTATGTTATGAATAAATAAAAAAGAACACGCTAGTAACATCCCCCTGTCCAGCAGTAGAGGCAGAGCTTTTCTTTTGGCAAGCCGATGGCTTTCACCATATCATCCAAGCGTTGATATTTCAGAGAGGTTGCTCCAATATCCCTTTCGATCCATTCAACCATTTTTTTGTATTTTTCTGAATTGGGATTTAGGTATTCACTAACATCTTCAATGTCCCTTCCCTCAATTGCCTTTATTGCCCTTCTGGCTACAAGTTCCTCTTTAGTTCTAGTGGAGATGTTAAATTTACAGGGGAACATCAGGGGCGGGCATGCAGGCCTGACATGAACCTCTTTTGCCCCGGAATCAAATAACTTTTTTAGTGTAAAATTCTTTAGTTGCGTTCCCCTCACGATGGAGTCCTCACACAATATAATTCTATTCCCCTTAATAACATCAACAGATGGGATTAACTTCATAAAGGCGATCTGGTCCCTGATCTCCTGGGAGGGGGGGGTGTAGCTCCTACCATAACCAGGGGTGTATTTTACCAGCGGCCTTCTATAAGGAAATTCGGATTCCATTGCATAGCCAATTGCATGCGCGATTCCTGAATCGGGAACGCCGGCAACCAGATCGGCTTCAACATCGTCATTTCTTGCCAATGCCCTGCCGCAATTCTCTCTGACTAGCTCTGTGTTTATCCCCTCATAGCTGGATGTTGGAAATCCCGTATAGATCCATAGAAACGCACAGATTCTATTGAGCTTTCCATCACCCTTTAAGGATTTAAATCCATTTTCAGTTAAAAGGACGATCTCTCCGGGACCAAGAAACTTTTTGGTCTTTAAACTCAGGTTTGGAAAGGAACAGGATTCTGAGGCTATAGCCCACGTATCTTTGCCCTCGCCGATAACCAACGGGGTGTGACCGTGTCTGTCCCTGGCTGCATAGACGCCATCTTTATTCAACAGGAGTAAGGATATTGATCCCTCGATCTTTTTAGACATGTGGTGGATTCCATCCACGATAGAATCTCCCTGACAGATTAATTTAGCAACCAACTCCGTTGCATTTGTGGTACCATTAGCAAGTTCATTAAAAAAAGCACCCTCACCGATCAGCTCAGATATCAGCTTATCTTCATTCTCAATTAAACCATTCGTGCATATGGCAAACAGGCCCAATTTTGATTGAAAAATCAGGGGCTGTGCATACTTGCCGCTTATAACGCCGATTCCCGCATTACCCTTCATCTCCTCGATATCATCAAAGAATTTGGACTTGAACTGACTCCTGCTTATGTTATGAATCCTCTTGGAGATCTTTCCACCAGAACGAACAGCGAGACCGCCATATTGAGTTCCCAGATGGGAATGGTAATCCGTCCCCAAGAAAAGAGCATTTGAGCAATCGCCTTTAGAAACAACCCCAAAAATCCCACTCATATAAGATATTTTATTTGGATCTAAAAAAGTCTATTTTACAAATTCCCGCGAAATAATAACGGAACATCAAAATTTGCAAAGCGATCACGAAAAATTTTGCTATATAACATTTTTGTGCCCAATTTGCCAACGGCAAATTCGGGTTTTGTGGCTTTAAAACATTCAGATTGCAGAGCAATCTGATGGCTTTGAAATTGTTCTATAATTTCAAAATTCCAAAGGAAT
Source organism: Candidatus Altarchaeota archaeon (assembly GCA_030633595.1). Classification (GTDB taxonomy): domain Archaea; phylum Altiarchaeota; class Altiarchaeia; order IMC4; family QMZM01; genus QMZJ01. Next base: position 13,028 of record DAOVSE010000030.1, on the reverse strand, counting down.
TTTAAAATGAAACCTAAACTGAAACCGACGGGAAATCTAAGGGGCATTTACCTCGGGATATTCTTCATCTCCGTAGCTACCCTGCTTTTAGAGATAGCACTCACCAGAATCTTTTCCGTTTCCCAGTGGTATCACTTCGCGTTCATGATAGTTAGCATTGCCTTTCTTGGCTATGGTGCGAGTGGAGCCTTTCTGGCTTTACGTCGTTCCCTGCTCGATAATATCAACGGATTACTGGTAATTTCATCCTCACTCTTTTCTTTAAGCTGCTTAATCTCTTTTATAATAACGCAGAGAATTCCCTTTGACCCATTCAGGATAACCTGGGACCATAATCAAATCTTGTATATAATGCTCTACTACCTCGTACTGGCAATCCCCTTCTTTCTCTCCGGTATCTGTATAGGGGCGGTATTTTCAAAGATTCCACAGAAAATTGGCAAGCTGTATTTCTTCAATCTCACCGGCTCAGGACTGGGTTGCCTTCTGGTTATTTTATTGTTCTCATTATTCAGTGCTTCGGAGGTGGTTATAGCCACATTTCTTCTGGGTATGCTCTCTGTTCTGTCTTTCAGTTCCACTAAAAGGAATTTTATCTTTGCAACTGCGGGAATTATTGTCTTTTTAATTTTATTGCCAGGAATTTACCCCTTTCTCGGAATAAACATCTCCCCATACAAGGCACTGAACATCGCCTTAAACTATAAGGATTCACAGCTTCTTTCCACGGAATGGAATTCTTTTTCTAGAGTGGATGTGATAAAGAGCGGAGCGGTGAGATACGCTCCCGGTCTGAGCTACACGTTTCGGGGGAGATTGCCCTCTCAGTTGGGGCTGACTATTGATGGAAATTCATTGCATGGGATAACAGAATATAAGGAATTAAGCGATCTCGAATTCATAGACTATCTTCCAATGTCTCTACCCTACAAACTGCAGAACAAATCAAAGGTTCTGATAATAAACCCGGGGGGTGGTCTGGATGTTCTAACCGCTTTATATCAGAACGCCTCCTCTATTCAGGTAGTCGAGATGAATCCCATTGTGGTAAATTCAGTTAAAGAGAGTTCCGATCTCTATCAGGATGAAAGAGTAGAGATAGCCATGGACGAAGGAAGAAGCTTTGTGCGAAGGTCCGGGGAGAGATACGACATCATCTCTTTATCATTAAGGGAGGATATCGTTACGAGCTCAACCGGTCTGTACAGCCTATCGGAGAATTATCTCTTTACCACAAATGCCTTTCAGGATTACTATGAGCATTTATCCGAACACGGGATCCTAAGCATTACCAGATGGTTACAATACCCCCCCCGAGAGGACATCAGGGTAGTTTCTCTCGTCGCATCGACGCTGGAAGAAGAGGGTATAGAAAATTATGAACACAACCTTGTAGTTATCAGAACCTATGTAACCCTCACCATTCTCATGAAAAAAGACAGATTCACAAAAGACGAAATTAAGGAAATAAAGAAATTCTGCGGGGATAGAAAATTTGATCTGGTCTACGTTCCCGGAATAAAGGAATCTGATGTAAATATCTACAACAAATTTCCAGAGCCCTATTACTATCAACTAACCCGGGGAATTTTATCTGACAGGGAAAAACTCTATAAAGAATACATCTTCGACATATCACCCGTAGATGACGAAAAACCATTCTTTTTCAGTTACTTCAGATGGAATAAATTAATTCCCCTGTATGAGAGCATGGGCAGGAAATGGGAGCCCTTCTTCGAGGGCGGATTTTTAGGGGTGATGATTCTCATCCAAGCGGTAATATTGAGTGTAGTTCTGATTCTACTCCCCATCTATTCATTTCATAGAGTAAAAAAGAAAATTTCAAATAAATTTAAAATCATCGGTTACTTCCTCCTCATCGGCCTTGGATACATGCTGATTGAAATTCCATTGATACAGAAATTTATCCTGTTTTTGGGACAGCCCATCTATGCCATTTCCACAGTAATCTTTTCTCTGCTCCTATTTTCCGGAATTGGGAGTTTAATCTCCGAGAAACTGAAGATGGAGAAATTGGGGCATATACTAATTGCCCTGTGTGTTCTGATATCATTCTACTCTTTCGCACTCCCCATTTTCTTCCATTCTCTTTTAAGCTATAATTTCCTGACCCGGATTTTTGCCTCCCTCATCATACTCTCTCCCATTGGAATCCTGATGGGTGTGCCATTTCCATTGGTGATAAGAGGTATAAACAGGGAACTAATCCCCTGGGCATTCTGTGCCAATGCGTGCGCTTCCGTGATCGCTTCCGTTCTTGCGGCGGTTATCGCTCTCTCTATGGGATTTTCTATCGTATTAATCCTGGCAGCAGTTGCTTATCTAATTGCGCTGGGGATAATTTATAGGATTCTATAACCGAATTCAACCCCCCTTCAAAGCCTCCCCGGTCATGGGGACAAATCTTACTGAGGTAATGTACTTTGTTTCCAATGTGTCATTTCTCTTCTCAACCAAGGTCAAGGTCTGATGGTATTTTGTACTGCCCAACGGGATTATTAACCTTCCACCATCATCCAGCTGTTCAATCAGGGGCGGAGGTATGTGGTTCGCAGCACAGGTTACTATGATGGCATCAAATGGGGCGTGTTCCTCCCAACCGAAGTAGCCATCTGCCGCCTTTACCTCTACATTTTCATAGCCTGAATCCTTTAGAGTTTTATTTGCCCTTCCGGCCAATTCCTCGATGATCTCAATTGTGTAGACCTCATCCACTATCTCGGCCAGAACGGCTGCCTGATAACCCGATCCCGTTCCTATCTCCAGGACCCTGTCCCCTTCTCTGAGATCCAAACCCTGAGTCATTAAAGCAACTATATACGGCTGCGAGATGGTCTGTCCGTAACCTATTGGTAATGGGTGATCTGCATAAGCATTATCCTGAAGATCCTTGGAAACAAAGTTGTGCCTTTGAACCCTTGCCATAACCCCCAGTACCTTTTCGTCTGTAATATCCCTCCTCCTGAGATCAAATCTCACCATGTGCTCTCTCGCCTCAATGAATCTGGGATCTTCTGTCTGTACCGTAGTCGTAGTTACCCCCGGAGATGGCTCCCTCTCCTCACCGATACATGCACTGAACAAAACCACAAAAACCAGCCCAAGAGCCAGAAGCTTTTTCATCATATAAAATTACATAAACGGAAATAAAACCGCTATTTATTAAACTGATTCTAATGAATAACCGTGAGGTAATTTCAATATGAATCTAAAAACCTTCATTAAATGCCTGGGGGTTGCAGTGACAACCATAATTCTGACGAATCTAGCATTGTTCGCTTTGTCTTCTTCCGGAACCGCTTCATTAGTCAGTAGCGATTGCGCTCAACTCTACTTCAGCATGGTTGTTTTATACAACATCCTCGTGTTTTTCTCTGCACTTCTCGCATGCCTTATGTTCTTCGCCATCACACTAAAGGAAAAACACACCTCTCTGCCTAAAGCAGAAAAACAGCAAGCAAAATGAAGTTCTTATTGGGCTGATTCTATAGAGAACCAGAAATCGCCTGGTCGGGGTTCGAATAATTTTCTAGATTTGTTGGGGTCGAGGGGATGAATTACTTCCCCTTGGATTTACCCCTGACTATCAGAACTATTGCAACTAACAGAGCTATAAGTGCTATTGCTGCTACCAGAGTAATGTCGGGTATTTCGCCCTTTTCTCCCCTCTCAACTGGCTCCTCTGTTTCCTCAACCTCCTTTGGTTTGTAATTTTTAATCTCTTCCTCCAAGCTACTGAGTTCGTTCAACGCCCTCTGACATTTTCCCTCTTCCACCAGATTCTCTGTTTCTTGGATTTTGTTTTTCCATAAAACCTTGTCCTCGGTTTCAGCAGTAGACAGGTTAATAAGACCCTCTGTATCCTGGATTTTCTCAGAAACCTCATCCTTTTGTGGGTATACTATGATGGATACGGGCTCCAAGATCTTAGAAACGACCTCTTTGAAGTTAGCAAAGTTCTCTGCAGGAATCTCATCCTGATGAAATTGAATTCTTGCATGAGACTCAATGGTGTTGTTATCGCTGTTATGCTCAAGGGGACTGATTACAGTTATGAAAGACTCGTCTATCTGTTTTTCTACTGGAAATTCTTCAATTCCATAACAAGGAGGTAACTGGATTATTGAACTGCCTTCAAATATAGTATCATGAGTGATACGTATTGGAAACCTCCTCTCGTCCTTGGCAATGGCTTCGGAGAAAGTGCTAAGACTCTCTACGTCATCTGCCTCCGAACTTATTATCAGTTTCTTTCCGGACTTGGTGGCAAATCTCTTACACGTGAACGTAAGATTCACATTCAGAGAACCATCGCCAATATCAATTGTGAAGTTATCTATTGACACATCACCGCATTTTTTCGTCAATGCTGTATCCATCACTTCCTCCAGAGTGGCCTTTATCGAGTCGATTCCTATTCTGTCCGCCAGATACTGATATAGATAAGGTATGTCTCCATAATAGGTTACAACAACTTCACCTATAGCAGATCCATCCTCTGAGAGTGTATCTTTCTCAAAGACAAGAGTCCTGGATGTTTGCTCTGGCGGGAGGGTTAGAGTGGGTGTAAAGCCCTTTTCCCCGTCAAGAAGTATCAAGGAATACATATTCTGCTCCTCCACAGGCAGGTATCCGGCCGGACAATAGTAGCACGTTGAATCAAGCCACATACCACCATCAACATCAGGCACATAGGTTAGTGTGTGGAAAAAGCTGTAGGGTCCCGGAACGTCACGATTTATATCACGATAACTAATTACGGCAGGGTGGGCTTTTATTCCAGCGGACTCTAACATAGTAACCAATAATGCGGTTTGCCCCTTACAGTCACCAGATTCATCCCGTATGATGTCATTAAGGTCACGAGGCTTGTAACCTGAAAGAAATGTAAAACCAAATTGCTCATAGGTTATGTTATCCCTCACCCACTTGTATATTGTATCTATTTTTTCCCTCTCTGTTTTCGCATTTTTTGTAAGTTCCTCTACCTTATCTTCAACATACTGCTCTTTCATCACCTCTTTGAAAAGTTCCTCAAACCATTCCTCGACCTCGTCCCACGAATCAAAAGAGGTAAATGACACCCTAGATAAGCTATGTCTCAGAGGAGGCATTAACGGCTCCGCCTCATAATAAGAAACATTTTTAACTTCCCAAGTATAAACTCTCTTGTTTTTCTCCTCCGAGACCTGTGGTTCCTGCTTGGAGGAGTAATATCTGAAATTTTGTATTTTGGGCATCTCTATCCTGAGAGTCATTTCCTCTATAGGCGCGACCGCTTCCAGATAGATATCTGTTGTACTCCAGACCTTATCCTCTATCGGGAATTTTATGTCCTTCTGATAGGAGTATTCAATGCTATCTCCTACCTCCATAGACGGCAGACGAATTACTACGCCGTCAAGATACGTTTCAATGAGATCATCGTCACAATCCTTCCTTCCGTTACTGTTCACTATGGTGCAATTAAGAAGCCCGATACTCCCATAATTCCTATTCGTTATAAGCGGGATCTGCTGCTCGTTTTCCCTGATCTTCTTGCAAAAGCGTACGTGCCTTGTAGTTGTTATTACATCCCTGCCAAGAGAAAGTTTATGTTCTATCTTAAGATATGATATTATCCCAAGACCGGTTTTTGGATTTATGTCATCACATGTGAACGCAGAAGTGGCTGTTGCAAATAAGATACATAGAAGACCTGCAAACCCGATAATTCTATAATTTTTCATAATCATTTGATCATCCGCATATATATGCTATGTATTAAGATGTACAGGATATTAAAATATACAGGCTCACAAAACGTATTCCAAAAGAAACCAGAAGCTCGCCCCGGTCGGGCGTCTACAAATCCACAATAATTCTATGTATCGGTAGGTATTTGCCCTGAATACACTATATATCGGATAGAAGCATTTTTAAACTATCCGATACAATAATCAACCATGTTAATTGATAAAAATATCTATGAACGAATAGTCAGGAAAAGGGGGGAACTTGATGCTTTAAGGCCTTTACCGAAAAACGTTCTTGGGAAGCTCAGAAAACAGTTTGCAATAGAGCTTGCATATAACTCAAACGCAATAGAGGGCAATTCCCTCACCCTGAAAGAGACGCAGCTTGTAATAGAGGAGGGGATAACCATCAAAGGTAAACCTCTCAGGGAGCATTTTGAGGCTCTAAACCACCAGAAAGCGTTCGAGTTTCTGGAAGGGATTGTAAATAAAAAAACCAGGATAACTGAAGACGTGATAAAAGACATACACGGAATCATACTGTCTGGAATCGACAACGATTATGCCGGAAGATACAGAAACATTAATGTTCGGATTCTGGGTGCGATAAAAAGCCCGCCGAGATTCGAGAAAGTTCCAAAAAGAATGAGGAAATATGTGGATTACGTTAACGAGAATCCGGATAAGTTGGATATCATAGAGTTGGCGGCATTAATTCATTACGGGCTTGTTGAGATTCATCCGTTCACTGATGGAAACGGCAGGACTGCGCGGCTTATCATGAATCTTTTCCTCATGCGACATGGGTATCCTGTTACGATGGTGCTTAAGGTAGATAGGAAAAAATACTATAATCGGCTTAAAGAAGCTGATAATGGGAATGTAAAGCCTTTTGTTGACTTCACCGGCAGAGCTGTTGAAAGAAGCTTGGATTTGTATCTGGATGTGTTCAAGAAGGGTTCAGAATTCATTAGTCTGGCTGAGGCTTCAAAGGCTTCTCCATACTCGCAGGAATATCTGAGCCTGCTTGCGAGGAAAGGAAGGATTGAGGCGATAAAACTGGGCAGGAACTGGCACGTAAAAAAAGAGGCGATCGAAGAATATATTAAATCAAAGAAGAAATGATGCTCATAAATAGCTATTTATTGGGCTGATTCTATAGAGAACCAGAAATCGCCCCGGTCGGGATTCGGACCCGAGTCGCAAGCTGACTGCAAACTTTTTTGATCAAATTTTTCTTAAAAGTTTGCGACAGGCTCACATGATAGTCCACTACACTACCGGGGCATGTTTTGGTTTTTCTTTTCGTCCACGCTTTCTTTTTGAAAGAAAGGGTGGGTCTGCCACATTATCGGGCAAAAAATAAAGGTTAAAGTGCTACGATCAGTGTGTTTGTATCTACAACACCATCTAATCTCCTTATTTCGTCAACCACTAAGCTAGCAAGATCTTCTGCCTCCATTTTCGCAATTATGTCAAACGACCCATATGTCCCGCTAGCCTCTTCCACACCATCCATGGCACGGATCTTATTCAAAACATCTCTGGCCTTTCCGCCAGTGGTTTTTATCAATACATATGCCTCCATTTTATCACCTCTTGATAAATCTGATATGTACTATTTTAGTGTAGTCCCGCCTCCCCGATTTGAACGGGGGATCTGCCGGTTTCCGCCTGGCCTTTCTTGGGTTTCCCCAAAAAATCAAACTACAGCCGGCCGCGTTAAACCAAGCTACGCTAAGGCGGGTTATTGAACCGCTCAAATATAATCTTTTGATCAACCTTTTCTTTAGAAAAGGTTGCGTCAAAGGCGGGTTTCGTGAGTTTAATATTAGGTATGTCGGATATATAAATTCTATATCTATATTTGATTTGGTACAGAAAAATTGGCAGATTTAAACGCCTGATAGTATATAATTACCATCACGCCGAGGTAGCTCAGCTGGTTAGAGTGCCACGCTCATAAGTGAACCCCTTTCTTTACGAAAGAAGGGTGTTTCATCCCCAAAGAAAGGAATTTTGCCTTTCGGCAAAATTCTGAATTTGGTGCTCTAACAGAGAAGAGTGGTGAGAAAAGAATTGTTGAATTCACCGAAGGTGAGTTCCTTTCTTTTCCGTCAACGCTTTTACTCAAAAGTGCTACGCACTTTTGGTAGCCAAAACTGCTTTGCAGTTTTGCGCTCTTTTATAAAGAAAAGGGTTGGCTGAGACACGTGGAAGTCGTGGGTTCAAGTCCCGCCCTCGGCAACTCTTTCTTTATCTGAGCCGGTAGTTATATATAATTAGTTATATATTAACTATAGGAGGTATATAATGAGTGATGTGACCACTATACAGCTGGACAAGTCCGTTGTAAAGGCCCTGAAGAAAATCAAGAAATATCCAAGGCAGACATACAATGAATTGATTTCACACCTGATAGAGCTATCCCTGAATGTGAAGATGAGAAACCAGTATGATGAGTTCCTCCACAAGATCCAGCAACCCAAGATGAAAGAATTATGGGATAACCAAGAAGACGGGGTGTGGGAAAATGCTTAAAGCCGGCGACGTAATAATTGCCCGGATACAATTCACAGACACCTTTGAAATAAAAAAGAGGCCGGCCCTTGTTCTGTATGAAGAATTCGACAACGTGATTGTTGCGGGAATAACGAGCAACCCGAGAATGAACGGAATTCCCCTAACAAAAAAGGAAGGGGTGGTAAAAGACAGCGTAATAAAACTGAACTATATATTCACAATATCAAAAGCAATGATATCCAAAACCCTGTTCCACCTAAACAAAGAAAAAAAACAGATGGTCTTCGATGAAATAACGAAGCGCTTAAGCGGATTAAATGCTTAAATAATTTACAGCCTCGAAAACCATCACCCCTTCACGTAGGCCTTCTCTATTACGACGTCTTCAAGAGGCCAGTCCTGGTTGGATCCTCTGCTTCCGGTCTCAACCTTGGATATCGCCATTACAATGTCCATCTCGGAAACTACTTTACCGAAGACCGCATATCCTGGATTGTTGGGCTTGTAGTTTAGGAAGTCGTTATCTGCAACATTAATGAAAAACTGACAGGTTGCGCTGTCAGGGACCATCGTCCTGGCCATCGTAATAGTCCCGTTCTTATTACTGAGGCTATTATCGGATTCCAACTTGATCGGAGCATGAGTTTCCTTCTGCGCACCATCGGGAGTAAACCCTCCGCCCTGAATCATAAAGCCGTCGATAACCCGATGGAACACGGTACCCTTATAGTGTCCTTCCCTAACATACGTTAAAAAGTTCTCAACAGTAATCGGGGCCCTGTCGCGGTAAAGCTCGACCTCGATAACACCCTTATTCGTCTCAAGGACGACAATCTCATTCATTTTCATCGTTGTAGTGGTTGTTGTATCATCTGGAGGGCTTCCAATGCACCCACAGACCAACAGAAGAATTATAAAGGCTACCAGAAAACGCATATAATTTAATAGATCTGAATGCATTAAAATCACCTTTTACTTCAAGCCTCCGCCCTCGGCACTTTCCTTATTTTCTCTGGATAAAGATTGTGAAGGATTGTTGAGGTAGAAAGTCAAAGCGTTTGCTTACATTGTATCCTGCCTTATCCATCCCCTCAATGATTTTCTCCAGGGGAACATAATGTCCAAATATCCTACGAAAGCTGAAAGGTCCGCCACGTTTGTATTCTATAACAACGATTTTACCCTCTGGTTTCAATAAGCCTATTAAATTTCTAAAATATCCCACCCGATTTGGTAAATGATGGTATACATTACGTACAAAGACCAAATCTAAACTCTTTTCAGGTAAAGTTAGGTTATCTTCCATGGCAAGGATTGTTTCAACATTATTCAGTCCTTTTTCCTTAGCGCTATTACTGATAAAATCCAAAAATTCTGGATCGGTATCAATAGCATAAACTTTTCCCGCTCTTCCAATCGCATTGGCAAATCGCAGAGAAAAATACCCGCCTCCGGCTCCAATATCGGCAATATTCTGTCCCGGCTGCAATGATAGGGCCTCTAATATCTGGTCAGGTTTGTTTTTTGGATCTGAAGCCTTTCTATTAAACATCATTGCTTTAAGGTTTTTCATTTTTTCCCACCCAATAAAAATATCAACACAAGAAAAGAAAAAACTATGTAGTTGACCAACACCGCGTTTTATAGTTTCGTGCGGGAATTTAATTAATCTCAAGTCTGAGGAACTGAAGAAGCCGGGTTCAGAGGCTGCATTTTATGGATGCGTGCGAAAGTTATAATGTATCATGTTACATCTGAGAAACTAGTTGTAACTCGTGAGAGAATTTGTGTAGGTGATCAATTTCCTTGCCTCGAGAAGATCGAGCATTTCTTTAATTAATGCGGTGGTATACTCTGTTTCGGTGTTCTCTTCGGACATTAGCTTCGCCAGATCATCCAGGGTTCTTTTGCCGTCACATCTCCGCCATAAATTCAGGATAATAGAGCCCATACGATATCTTATGTCGTTCTCATTTGTCAGACACTTGTCCATAAACCCATCCATACTACCGCATTTTTTCGGATTATCATGTATATTTTTCAAAGAATCCCTTTGGATAATTTAAAGTCAGAAATTAGAGTACTTATAACATATTGTTTTCTATCGTTAAAAGCAAACGTAAAACACCCCATAACCGTCTCAAAAAGTTACCCACAAAAGCTATTTAAATGAATCTACAAAAAGATGAAAAACATATCAAGATTCTTTATCTTTTTTCTGGTTTTCAGTGTATTTCTCATTGGGATTTGTGAGGCGGAGGAACTACCAGATCTTATTGTTAGTGACATAGGATGGATGCGTTCAGATCCACCCGACGGGGGCCGTGTAAGGATTGTAGCAACTATAAAAAATATAGGTACAGGGGATACATACCGAGATTTTTGGGTGTACTTTTACGTCGATGAAAGATACATGGAAGATAATATCATAGAGGGGCTTCAGGCAGGGGAAACAAAAGAAACATCGATTGGTTGGACAGTAAGACCTGGCACGCATAATGTCTATGTAAAGGTGGACGGTAAAATGTATGGTAGCCATAGCGATATTCCCGAATCTAACGAAGATAATAATGATCTTGAAATATCATTCGATCCCAAAAGCCGCGATGTGACATCAACCAAAAAAACAGCCTCCCCTTACATAATATTGTCATCGACATGCTCAGATGAAACCCCCTGTGAGGAATGCTCAGTGATAAAACCGGGATACTGTAAAAACGGAATCTTAATCGATAAATGCTCGTTATGTGGGTGCCCTCCTGATCAGGAATGTCAATTAGACGGCTCCTGCAAGGCTTCAGTAGAAGAGACTTTTGGAATATTTACTGCATTCGTTATCGCATTCGTAGTGGCAGCGCTTTTCTCATTTGTTTCAGATAGAAAAATAAAAACTACGGGTATGGAAAGGTGGCTGTTAATTGTAACGATTTTTACCGCGGTCTCTTTTATAGTTTTTATGGCTTTTATGTATCTCTGATAGTAAAATAACTGCAATCAAAACAGAGACATCAGGAAAAGCATCACTAGAATTAATGGAATCTCAACGATCGCCCACACCCACCTGTTCCATGCTATGACAGATGCGCCGTCCAGTGGCGGGAATGGAAGCATGTTGAAGGCCGCCAGGAACAGGTTGACTATAATGCTTTGAAGACATATAACGAGTAGTAAGCCGATGCCAAAACCGGCTATAGTAAAAACACCGGCAACAAAGAGGATGAAGAGGAAGATCATGGCTAAAATCACATTTACCATTGGTCCGGCCAGAGCTATCTTCCCGTACTTGTCTCTTGGTATGATCCCTCCGATGAAGACTGCACCGGGTGCGGCAAAAATAAAACTTCCACCAGACATAATGGCCAGGAATAACGCAAGTATCAGTCCATTCACCCACATCCTGTACTCCGCATGAAATCCATATCTCCGGGCAACAAATCTATGCCCCAGTTCATGGAATACGAAGGCAAAACCAACCGCGATGAATGAATACATGATCGACGTTATCGTGAAATCCGAAAATACGATGGATAAAACGATAACGGAAATACCTATCTCCTTGAGTTCTCTCTCGCTGAAATTGAAATGCATTTTAGATTATATTAATTAGCTATGGGGGGATAAGTAATGCAATAGCTATGATTTTATTTTTTCCATTCCTGAACGGAATTATGGACGAAGTTGAGGGTTCATGAAGAAATCTCAACTGAACCCACCCCAATAAATAGGCGGTTTTTCGTCTATTTCGTTCTCCCATACTCCCACCACACCCAAACCCAGAACACCACAACTACCACTATCGGCATCCATATGCATTCGAATCCTTCGCATCCTGTCATGAGATGCCTAAGTTAATGCAAGGTTAACGCATTTTTAGTACATAATATGTTGATTTACCCACACATGATGTAATCGACCGATAATCGACCGATAAATTATCTAAGGGTATAGCGCACATTTCTTCCAGCACCCTTTCTAACAACTATCTTTTTATCAACAAGTTCTTTCAGATCTCTGATTGTAGTATCTTTGACCACATTAAACATCTCCCTGTATTTCCGATTCGTGATCCTGCCCTTTTCTTTAATAAATTCTAAGGCCTTTCTCTGCCTCTCATTTAAGCCAGTTATATCCCCCCCTGCGGCCTCGAAGGTATAATAGTCGGGATTTCTAAAGATGATTCCAAAGTAACCGGTTTCCTCTCTGAAATTCGTTTATCCATTTTGCACACAAAATTATTCAACAAACTCACAATAAACATACGTTATCATGCCCCTTCTGTGATTTCTCCCGTAATTATCGTGCCATAATCGTGCCATAATCGTGCCATTTATATCAATACATAGCGCATAGAGGGACCCTTTCCTATCTCACGGATAATCGCCTTATTCACCAGACCTTTTAGGTCCCGGATTGCCGTTCTCTTAGATGTACTGTTAATCTCTTCATACTCTTTACGTGTAATTTCCCCCCCTTTTTCTATATATCTCAGGGCCTTTATCTGTCTCTCATTCAACCCCCTAAGTCGTTCATCGGGAACCTTCAGAACAGGCTTTCCAGGACCCCTGAAGATAATCGTAAAATACCCGGTTCTTTCCCTGAAAGTTGGTTTTTCCAATCCCCATCCTTTCATGAAGTTGTTCATTCGTATGATCCCAGTCCCTCTCTTATCCATAAGCCTCCGTCTCATGAGGGTATCAACAATTGTTCTGTTTCTGGATTTGGGATCATAGGTTAAATCCTCTAATTGTT
>DAOVSE010000055.1 GCA_030633595.1 Candidatus Altarchaeota archaeon | reverse complement strand
GAAAAAGTCAGAGCCCAGTTCCTGCAGGAATTTTTCCAGTTTGTTCAGTAGAGTGGTTTTTAGTTCTTCCTCACTGTAATCTTCTGGTAAATTCAGAAAATCGAAGTTGTAGGTATCCTTGAATATTTGTTCTGGTTCGATAGGCTTTGCAATTGGGGGTATAACTATCTCACCCTCTTTCTTCATTCGTTGATAGAGATTGCTTTTGATTTGCTTTCTTAACTCCCGGACGCTCCATGTATTCTGGATTGCTTGCTGTTCATAAAACCGACGTATATTTTTATCATATATACTGATAAGGACCTCATAATGTGACCAGCTTAATTGTGGTGACACTGTAACCACAATTGGATAAAGCCGATAGAATCTAACTATTCGATAAAATAAACGCCTATCAAACTCTAAATCCCTTGCCAGATTTCCAATTAACCGCTCACCATAGTCTGCTCTTTCCTTGTGTTGTAATTCCTCCCTCACTATTCTCTCCCCTATCTGCCAGTAGGTCTGAACTCGTATGTTGTCGACCGCTTTATAAGCACGATACTTTGCCTTTTCAAGCAGGGATCTGATGTCGTTTAGGATTTCAGTATAACCCTCTATCCCTTTCTCTTTTAGTTTTCTTTTCTTGAGTTTGAGTTGTGCCATGTATTATACTTTATTTTCCGTTTTTAAATATTCTATGATTTTATAGAGAAATTTAGATAATTAGTTTCAGAAACTCGGGTATGAAAGCTGGAAGAAACTACAGGAGATATTTTGGTTTTATAACACGAACGGAGCCACTAGGAACATCATTATGTTCGTTATTCCATGAGAGAGGGTTATTCCCGTAAGGCTTCTTGTTTTCTGGAATACATAACCATAAAAGAGACCCACCCCTAATACGAAAAGAAGGTCTGGAGGAGACTTCCAGCCGATGTGCATTAAAGCAAATAGAGTGCTTGCGAAGATCAATCCATAGAGATTTCCGGTTATTTTTTCTGCGTGGGTCTGTATCAGGCCCCTGAAGATGAGCTCCTCTGAAAAACCGGTGAATATCAGCATTATTGCAGCGGGAATTAGAAAGGCCTCCGGTGTCAGAGACGCTATCATAGGGGAGGGTTTCAGGAGTGAATAGTCTATAAAACCCAGAAAAAAGCCCGTCATCGCGATCAGAACTTGAATTTTTAAATTCCCAAGTCTTAAACCGAGACGCCTCTTTGTTAACAATTGCGATCTTATCAACAGGAATGCTATGATAAAGAGGGGGGTGTTTATCACCATGAACCAGTATATCTGCTCTAAGGGGGCTACAGGCATCGAGGTGCTGAGCATCCTTATCAACGGGGCCAGGGTTAGGCATTTTAATAGATCTGAAAAATCATCCTCCCTGCGCGTTTTCGGGGAATAATCTATCATATTTAGGGAGGTGGCTATTAGAGATCTTATTGTGTTCCTCTCTTTGAAGTATCTCTCCATGCCCCTTTTGTGTAATTGAGGCAGTGTGGAATAACCCACCAGGAATAAAAGCAATACGGCATAGATCCATAAGCCGAGAGTTACCGAATGATAGGTCATTACCAATTCCGCATCCGCCACCACTAACAGATAGATAGTGAGGATAATTACCTTTCTGTCCATTTTATACATTCAATTTGTTCCAGATTTTAACTGAATTTGCGATCGACACCCATCGGGTGTCGAGACTCGACAGCCATTGGCTGTCGATTGCGAAGCAAATTCCGGGGGTTTAGAAAGGGGGCAAGCCCGCTTCTATAGAATGAAACTGAAACGCTGCACCCAAACCGATACATTTATATACTATTCTTACATAATGATTATTAAATCAAGAAATTGACATATCTATATAGTCAGATATGAGTATTTATATAAGAAAAACTAAATATTTGATTATAAAATAGGGGTTTGGCATGATAACTACGGTAACCACAACAACGACAACAACAATAGTTACAGGCTCTCAGATTTTTGTTAGTGGGATAGTGGCTGTTGTCACCCTGATAATTCTCCTGGCACTTAGGGAAATTCTTGGCGCCGAGGCCGAGAAAAACCCCATTCTGTCAACATTTGTCAGTACATCCGGTATCGTTTGCGTTCCCTTGTTGTTTGCATTCATTGCCATTGTAATCTTCAAGGTTTTATTGATCATATAGGTGGAATCATGAAATTGAGTAAAAAGTTACTGGTGTTAAGTTTTGCATTAATCGGTTTAGCAATTCTTCCATGTCTCTGTTCCGCTACGATGACCGTTTCTGTAGACACGAACAAGGATAATTACTTTGTTGGGAATCAGGTAACGTTTACAGGTTCTATTGTACTCGTAAATGAATCGGGCTGTTGTGATTTATTTACTGAAGACAATGTTTCATTGACGATAACTGGTGGAAGTTCAATAGCCTGCTCATTGGAGGTTGAAGAGGCATATTATCAGTTCGGTGGTAGCTGCAACTTGAGTATGAACGTAACTGAAACGCATCCTGATGATTGTGCCTCATATGGACACAATAACACAATTGAATATGTCTGGATATACTGGACAATCCCACCAGATTGGAACTCGGGAGATTATAATGCAACGATAACTGCTACCGCCTGCGGTACATCTGATTCAGATTCTGCAAGCTTCAAGGTGCTGGTGAATTCCTCATCAAGCAATGCTGATGTGAATGTAACAAATCAAACGACAGGTGAGACCGCATCAGGGTTGGCGGAGGTTGATATAACTATAGAGAATTCGGCTGGAGATAACCAGACAACGAGGGTTATAGTTCCGATCCCAGATAGTACAGAAACTGTTAATTTAAATTTGACTGTACTTACAGGTAAAACAAGAGATATTGTTGCTTTAGACAATGGTCTTATCTGTTCCCCAGAAACTGCTGAAATTCTAAGTGTGGATTATGATGATGATAGTGAGGAGCTTACACTTAACCTGGATGAAAAACAGGGCGTAACGGGCGAGCAGGAGATAGTGATCTACGTTGGAGATAAAGGAAAGCCAACGAGTATAAAAGTGAACGGAGTTGCAATACCTTCTTCTACTTGGATTTATGATCCCACTCCAAAAACAGTGACGTTTTATGCCAATATTACATGTCCTGATCTTGTGGAGATTTCATGGTACGTTGCCCCCCCTACAACCACAACCACCACGATATATAGGTCGAGTGGTGGTGGCGGAGGTGGCGGTGGTGCAGCATATGTCGCTAAACCCAAGCCGAGCTGCTTTGATGGGATAAAGAATTGTCACGCTGGGGATTGTGAGGATGGAATTGACTGCGGAGGTCCCTGTAGGCAGTGTCCCAGTTGTTCGGACGGAATTCAGAATCAGGGAGAGACAGGAGTTGACTGCGGAGGTCCCTGTCCTCCCTGCAGGATCACGACAACAACAGTTAAACCTGTAGTTACTACAACGATTTTAGCTACAGCCACAACCGTACCGACAACGACAACCACAGTTGTTCGTGTAACGTCGGCACCAGCGACTACAATCCCGCCAGCGCCGGGGATTCCTCTGGGTATGACGGAGGGAGTAATTGTCCTGACAGCTATAGTACTTATAGGGATTGCGTTCATGATACAGACTGGCAGGATATAGGAGGTACATATAGATGGTACAGGTGGAGGAATATCGGGAAGGCTTTGATCTCATTTTTTCGTAAGTGGCAAAGGCAAAACAATACAATCCATACCTTTTCGGTCCCCATGCATCCGTGTGCCAAGATCAGGAAATCTGAACCTCATAGATGTAGTCTTTTCCTTGGTGATATACCTCCCTTAGAAAATCACACTTGATCTTGAATCTTACAAGGACGTAATCTACTCGGTATTTTTCAAGGACATTTCTTCTTCCCTCACAACCGGACATGAGGAATTTTCTCGTATCCAGTAAATTCGGGGCGGTACTCCTCCCATGGGGGGTTACAGCAACAACGTAATTTCTGCTTATGGGGTATATTGCATCAGAGATCCTTGGTCGTGCAAGGACGAGATTATAGCTGCCTATATTCTCTTCGAGCCACTTTATTGCCCTGTAGTCGTCATCGTCGATCATCCTGTAGATCTTATCTTCGTAAAAGTAGTAGTTGGAGAATGTATTGAGAAAAACGAAAAAGAGCAAAGACAGAGTGATTGTAGTTGAGATCAATTTCCCCCTGTTCAGATTTTTGAAGATATTTTTGATGAAATATGTTAGAACATAGAGTCCTATTCCCGAGAGGGGAGCGAGGCATAGTAAGGCACAATATGCAGTTCTCTCATAAAAGAGCAGTATGGTAAAGCCATGAACTTGATATAGGGCCATTATCGCGAGTGCTATAAAGGTGCCGGAGACGAGGATTGCCCCCTTCTTTTTTATAAGGACATAGAGAATGCCAATAACTGCCAGAGAAATTCCTATAAAGCCGTAGATATCTAACAGGAATAATGGCCTATAGAGTTCCTTGACCATTACCGTCTGACCGAAGATCATGAATTCTGTTACAAAGTATTTCAATGTCCCAATCAGGGAATCTTTCCAGAGGAATTTCAGGAAATAAAGAAGGGAGAGGAAGGGAACTAGGAAAAGGGTGAGAATTCCCGCAGCTCTTTGAATCGGGAATTTTAATAGCAGAATGAGTTCCTTTCTGAAGGATTCGCGTTTCGATACAAGGTAAAAGATTATAATTGCAACTGAATAAAGAACGACGAGAGTGAGATACAGGATTATCGACATATATGCAAAACTGGCAATCGATGGATGAATTAACGCTAAAGCCGATAATGCAATGGTTGCAGAGAGCAAAAGGGGGAAGCTGCCCTTTTTGAGACCCTCGCTCAGGGAATAGAATATCAGATAGAGGAGGGGGAAACTCATAGTCAGGGGAACGAAAAACCACAATCCAAGAACAAAGATATTGCTCTTTAAGCTAACAAAGAAAAGCATTGAGAAAATTCCGGCGAGAAATTTACCGGTAATTTTATAGATGAAGACGAACAGGACAAATGCAGAGATACATGTGAAGATCGCCGGTAGGAATCTATAGAAGAGGACCGGATCCCTGCCGGTTAACAGGAAAAATTCAGCGAGAAATACGTGAAAGCCGATCTCCAGGTTCCGGTAAGGTGGCTTATCCTTGTAGTACGGAATGGTCAATCTGATGGATTTATCCTCAACTATCTGGACTCCGATGGCTATATGCTGCCATTCATCTGTGTGGAAGGGATAAGGGTAATCCCAGTGTACTTTATAGACGAGATTGGAGGTAAGTACCAGAATTAAGAGGATGATAAATACGGAAAGAATGCGTTTTCTTGACGTACTGTAATTTATGCTGGTGCCCAGGCTTACACCCTTCCTTGATACTGGCCTGGAACCTCTAAAAAGATATATCAGAATGAAGATTCCGGTCAGGGAGAGAATCTCTGCGGTTATTGTCTCGAATGTTATTGGTATCCCGAAGAAATAATTTGCAGCAAACACAGAGACAACACATATAGAAACACTCAAGGCTATAGCCAATGAGATCCTCTCCAGTATGTCAATCTCTCGCTTGGGGAATAAGGTCAGCGTTAATGCATATCCTGGAAGGAAAAACAGAAGGATGAACCCAAAGAACATCTGAAACAGACCGAGAGCAAACATAAGCAGAAAAAACGAGATAATCAACAATAAAATAGTTCCCCTTTCAATTTTTTGCAAATCAATCACCGTCTAAGGTCAGAGATTAATCCCTCTGGATTTTCTTTATCTATCTGACCATAATAATTATCATCGTGAGTCATATAGTCATATAGTCAATTTCTCGGTATGTTGTTTTATTAAAGACCAACTACCCGTAAACTATTAACATTTATTAATCATAAAGTAAATAAGGTTATATAAAGCAAGAAGTAAGATGGATAAGTTGTTGTTGGGTTTTGGGATAGGTAGCAGTATTTTCGGCATAACGATCTTGCTCTACCTGAAGAAGGTAAAGAGTAGGATGAAGCGCTTCGTGCTCAGGTTCGAGGAGATAATGGATAAGGTTGACTAAAATGTACAAGATACTCCTATTTGTTGTTTTAATCTGTGTTATAAATGTACTTGTCTTTGTGCTTTTATCGGATTTAGGTTTATTTATGCTGACACGAGAGGCCTTTGATCAGCCATGGAGATTCCTGACGTTTCACTTCTGTCATCTAAGTCAAACGCATTTGGTGGAAAATGTCATCGGTTTTCTCCTGGTGGGATTTATTGCAACGGAGATCAATGCGGACATTGGGAGGTTCGTGGTTGCCTACTTTGCAGCTGTATTCATCGTAATACCCTTTGTCTTCCTCCTATCATCGGAAGGTCCCGTGGCCGGAAATTCAACCGGTATTTATGGAGTTTTATCAATGGCATTGGTCAAGAGCAAAAAACTCGTTCCACTCAAAATAACCCTTCCCTTATTCATATTACTCATATTCTCCATGTCTACCGTAAATTTTCTGAGATGTGGCATGTGCTTCGAGAAATATTTTGAGAGTGAATTCTATCACTTCATAGGATTTGTTTCTGGAGCCATCGTGTCATTCGTCTCTATCAGAAGACCAAAATATATATTGAGAGGTTAAAAAATGAGAACTAACACGGGAATAGAAGGCCTGGATGCGATGCTTAATGGTGGATTGCCCAGGGGGAGGATCATATTGATTTCCGGTTCTACCGGAACTGGGAAAACCACTCTAAGCATGCAGTTTATCTATAATGGAATAAAGCAGTTTAATGAACCCGGGGTTTACATGACATTTGAGCAGGATAAGGAGAAGATAAAGGCAGACATGTCTAATTTTGGGATGGATCTAGATGGATTGGGAGATAAATTCAGACTGGTCGGCGGTCCGATAGCCACCGTTTATAAATACAAGAGGAAGACAAAGGCAGGGGTCGAGGATATCATAAGTGAGATAACGGAGATAGTTAAGGAAATTGGTGCGAAAAGGGTGGTTCTGGATCCCATAAACCTCTTTCTCATGCTGTTCGATAACGAAGATGAACGAAGAGTGGCATTGGCCACCCTATCAGAGAACCTTACTTCTCTTGGATGCACCACCTTACTGATCTGTGAAGTAAAGGAACAGACGATGGATATAAGCAGATACGGTTTCGAAGAATTCGTGGTAGACGGTGTAATTGCCCTGTACAGCATTAAACAGGGTCAATCCTTTCTCCAAGGCATCACGGTGAGAAAGATGAGAGGTGTAAAACATCACAGGGAGATAAGACCCTATGAGATAACGGATCAGGGCATTGTTATATACCCGACGCAGCCGTGGCTGCCGGAAGATGAGGAATAACGAAGTTAAAATTAAAAAGGGAGGTGATTATTGTGACAATTAAGAGGGTACCGAGTGGTATAACGGGCTTAGACAATCTGATCCAGGGGGGGTTTCCTGATGGTTTCTCCATTCTGGTTTCCGGTTCTCCGGGGGTGGGGAAGACCATTTTTGCTTTGCAATTTTTAATGGAGAGCGCCAGGAGGGGCGAAGCAGGTGTTTATATAGCATTAGATCAACGCATAAAGGATATACGGAGTCAGGCAAAACAGTTCGGCTGGAATTTCCAGGAGTATGAGGCGGGAGGGTTTGTTAAATTCATGAGACCATCAAAGGGAAGCGCCTGGGATCGAAATATCGCAGAAACCATTAAAGGATCCAAGATCCATCATGAAATCCTCCCGGTAATCAGGGATTCGGTTGGTGAAATAGATGCCAAAAGACTGGTTATAGATTCCCTTTCCACGCTCACTTTGTCTTTGCCAAGGGGTTTTGGTGATGGCGAGGTTAGACTCTTCCTAAAGCGGCTTCTGGATGAGATGAAATCACTTGGCGTTACATCCGTAGTTACATCGGATCTTCCAAAGGATTCGAAATGGTTGAGCAGAGACAGGGTTTCTGAATTTGTCAGCGATGGTGTGATCGTATTAGACGATGTAGTATTCGGTGAAGATCCCGTGAGGATACTCAG
This sequence comes from Candidatus Altarchaeota archaeon, assembly GCA_030633595.1. Lineage (GTDB taxonomy): Archaea > Altiarchaeota > Altiarchaeia > IMC4 > QMZM01 > QMZJ01. Next base: position 938 of record DAOVSE010000055.1, on the reverse strand, counting down.
GATAGCAAAAATGAGGGAAACCGAACAGGACAGGAAAGGCCATTTCTTCAAGATAACTGATGATGGTATCGTTGTAGAGGTTTAACGAAATGTCAAGAAAAAAAATTAGAAGGAAATTGATCGCACACGTGAAGATAACACGGCCATTTATAAAGTGGCTGATATTCTTCTTCGGGGTTACTGCGGGAGCCATAATGTCGATTCCGGAGTCTTTGAATCTGATCCCATTTTTTATCGGGGTATTCATCTTCTCGGTTTTCGGTCAATGCGGCGTTAGGCACATTAATGACTTCGGTGATCAGGATGTCGATAGCCTTCAGGAGGAAGATCCCCTTTCAGATACAAGGATGATAGTCAAGGGACACATACATCCCTATGAGGCATTGGGTGTGGGTATCATAATACACGTTTCTGGCGTAATTTTCGCATATCTTCTTTTAAATTGGTTTTTTGCATCAATGTTCGGAACGATGGTAGTCCTATCCTTTATGTATTCCGTTTACCCGAGACTTAAACGGTTTCCGTTCACGTCAAACGTTATGATCGGCATAGGCTATGTCTTTTTACCGATAGTTGCGGGTTATTCGATCTATGCACCAGCTATAATTCCTCCTTTAGATGTGTGGATTCTTGCATTTCTCTGCGGGGTTTTTGCCTTTGGGGCAAGCATCAGCAAGGATTTTATGGATATGGAGAGAGATGAAAAAAGCGGTATTCGCACACTTCCAGTGGTACTGGGAGAGAAATTGGCAGCCAGAGTCAAATCTGCTCTCTTTTTGATTCCATACCTCGCAGTTGGACTTCTTACAGTGCTGAATTTCTACCATCGGATCATGTTATGGTCGTTCCTTGCCCTTATTCCGGTCGGCATATTGGTTTATAAGCTCGTTACCCTGAATTTTTCAAGAGAGAGAATCATGCAGTGGTCAATCATGCTG
>DAOVSE010000021.1 GCA_030633595.1 Candidatus Altarchaeota archaeon | reverse complement strand
CAGCTACAGGGATGCTCTGTGCTCTGGAGAAGGTGAAGGCAACATCCTATTAGAGAGAGGCTCTGACGTGTATCAGATGTTGATCAGCTTTACCGGAGACGATGGTAACAGATACGACGAGGTAAGACTGGATGAAGGTCCGTTCCAGAAGGGAGATACATTTGTCCTAGATGGTACTGTGTGGGAGTATGCGAAGTACAAGAAGGATGCTGGCGCAACCGACGCACAGGATACGGTAGATGTAACAAGGAAGCCTTTGATCAGCGGATCCAAAGAGAGGATAACACTGACCAGGGTATGTGATCCAAAGGGTACTGGAGACAGCAACTGGGCAGATTGTACCAATGTAGGTACTACCCCGACCTGTAACTGTACCAACCTTACTGACGTAGAAATCAGAAAGATTGCCCTTGTGGATGCAATGGATGACGATGATCCAAATAAGTACGAGCGCGACGATAACGTTACCCTAACTCCAGAGGACCTGTACTGGAACGACGATTCCCAAGGCCTGTATGGAGGAGTGTTGTGGTTCGATGAGAGTTCAAATACCATAGTGTATTCAAACAATACGGCTGATACGTGGTTGACAATAGACCCAAACATGGTTGGAACGATACGTGACTTTGAGATGGACAATGTCCTTGAAATGTCTGTAGTGAGGGAGTGCAACTTTACAGGAGACGTGGACGCCGATGAGGAATATGACTGGACCTGTGATTGGAACTTCGATGGAAACAATGCGACAGGATTTAAAGGCGGAAACGACGACGACCTCTTAGTTATCTTCAAGAGCCATGATGAAGATGATGAATATACAGTTATCGACCTTACGGACAGGGGTTACGACGAGGGACACATATGGAAGTACAGCAACGGTATCGGTTTGTACGCTGATTTTGGAACTACTAGTACACAGTCAAATGAGGATAATAAGATTGTGTATGTGGACGAGGACGTGGATACCCTGTTGATAGCACCCTTCAGCGGTGATGAGTACTCCATAGACTGGGGCGTAGACAACAAAATCGATTCAGTGACACTATGTCACCCACAGAAGAATGTAGATGCTACATACTTCCTTGGCATTGGAGAGGAAGCGACCTATGTGGAGGACATAATAACCAAGGATGACGAGGGTAAAGAGATTACAGCAGGATGCTGTACCTTCAAGGTGAAGGAGTTCTCAGTAACTGTAGCTGGTGCAGAGGATCAGGAATACACAACTGCCACGGTGAACAAGATTATAGGTCACCTGGTTGTTCCAGAGGTCAGTGCAGATACATCGAAGAATTTGATCATCGTTGGTGGAGCAGCCGTTAACGGAATGTGTACCGTTACAGAAGAGGACGTTGCTGAACAGGCAGACAAGTTTATAGTTAAGAAGGATGGCAACCTGTTGATAGTTGCAGGTTACGAGTACGAAGAGACACTTGCTGCTGGAGACGCTCTGATCGACTGGTTAAATGAGAACGTCCACGCGTAAGGGACTAGTGAATGAAAACGAAAATAAGGCCCAACGGGCCTTAATTTTTTCTTTTTTTCTTTTTATTTCTAAGATAATAATCTACAATGCTGTATCTTATAGGTTTGGGCATTTATGATGAATTAGATATTACCCTTAGAGCCTTAGAAATTCTAAAGGATGTTGAGAGGGTTTATGTGGAATTCTATACCAATGCATCTAACGTTAATCTAAAGAATCTGGAGAAATTGTTGGGTAAGAAAATTTATGTGCTTGACAGACATGATCTGGAGGAGCATCCGGAGGAGAATATTCTCAGGGATTCTATGAAGAAAAAAACAGCACTCCTCGTTCCCGGTGACCCGATGGTTGCAACCACTCATATGGATATAATCCTACGTGCAAGAAAATTGGGTATAAAAACAAAGGTAATTCATGCTTCATCCATCTATTCAGCTGTTGCAGAGACCGGTTTACAAATCTATAAATTCGGAAAAACGACCTCGATACCATTCCCAGATAAGAGCTACTTCCCAACCTCCCCGTATGATGTCCTTAGGGAAAATCTAAAAAACGACCTGCACACCCTCTTTCTATTAGATATAAAACCAGAAGAGAACAGATTTATGTCTGTAAATGATGCAATTGAAATTCTCCTGAGAATTGAAGAGACGAAAAAAGAAAATATATTCACAAAGGAAATATTATGTGTGGGTGTGGCACGTCTCGGCAACAATTCAGTAATAAGATTCGGAAGGGTAATGGATCTGGTAAATTATAACTTCGGAAAACCGCCACACGTATTAATAGCCCCAGGAAAACTGCATTTTATGGAAGAGGAGATGCTAAAGGCCTTTACGCATCCGTGAGATTATTTCTCTTAGATTTTTTTTATTGTCGAAATTCTTTATCATCCCTTCTAATCTATCTCTTTTCCAATCCTTCATCTCACTGGAGAATTTTATCATATTGGGTATTGCTCTTACGATATTATCTACGATTGTTATGGTTGCATATTCTGATGTTCTCGATAGGGGATTTAGATCAATGGCGATAACATTTTTACCCATTTTTATCAGGGCCTCAGTTCTATCTCCATCCTCTAAAGGAACCAGTACTGTGTCAGCAGGCCAGATACCTCTCGTATCAACTCTGCTTCTCTCCGAGTCAATACCCGGGATCATTCTAGAATCTTTTTCTGTACCAAGAACCTCTTCGGCACCATTCTCCAGAAGAATTTTTTTGATTAGTTTTTCTCTCTTTGATGTTCTATAGAAAAGGTTTATCTCGATCTTTGCGTTTATCAATCCAGCTAAATTGACAATAACTTCTGGAATTAAGGCAGCAGTATTGCCATTTACGGAGATCACCGGCTTTTCTGACAAGAGAAGCATCGCAACTGCAATCCTTTCTGCACTCATAGCCTCTTTTATCGTTCTCTCTCCTAGTAGGTAATCAAACGCCTCTCCTCTTCCGTGGGCTATAAGACCCGCTTCAGCTACATAACCCTTTCTCAATCCCTCCAGCAGGAGGTGCCTCTGCATCAATGATTCATACCTTGGATGAGACTTCGGAATTTTCATATTTTTATTTTTACAAATGTAATACTCTATCATAATTTGGTGATTAAAAGATGAAATTTGAAAAAAAATTATGGACCATTTTTATTATTATCGGGATGATTTTCCTCTGTGGATGCATGGGTGGCGGCCCAAGCGGTACAGAAACTACAACCACTGAAATACTGAAATCTACAACAACTACAGAAGCACCATCGGGAGGTGTCTCATTGGAAGACATATTCAATCTCGGAAAACCATCTGGTTACACTGTTGTTTATGATATAACAGTATCAGAAGCGGGTGATGCAAGTAGAATGACTCAAACCCACTATCTGAGCGGGGAAAAATTCAGATTCGACATTGCTAGCACCATTGGAGATGCAGCAATAGAGACAAGATTTTATAATCTCCCGGAGGGAGCATATACATGTACAAAGATACAGGGAGCCTGGAATTGCATTGGTGGAAAAACGCAAGAGGACGCAGAATATGGCTTTAACATGGAAGATATGACCTCTGAGATAGAAGAGGACACAAGGAAACCCATATACGACGGCACCCAGGTTATTGCGGGCGTAACTGCTCAATGCTTTAAGATAGCAATCTCTGAAGGCGAGACTAGGTACTGTGTACATCCAAACTATAACATGCCCCTGCTAGTGGAATCAACAGGAATCGCTATGGGGCAGGAAGGATACTTTAAAATGACAGCAACCAGCCTTAAACTTGGAGCGCCGAGTGATAGTGTTTTCGAGCTACCTGCTGAACCCATGGATCTAAGTGAGATGTGCAGACAGGCGTGTATGCAGATGCCAGCCGATTACAGGGATGAGTGCCTAGCAAACTGTTAGCCTATACCCCCTTTCTTTACAAAAGAAAGGTGTATCATCAGCAAGACGCTTTGCGTCTTGTCTGAGTCAAGACCGTAGGTCTTGCTCACCCCAAAGAAAAGGAATTTCCTTTCGGAAATTCTCTAAAGGTATGCGGATATTCTTACTGGTCAACGGTCATAGCGGACTGGAAAGCAACCCCTTTAGAAATAGCCCTTTAGAAACGGATTATCACCCCAAAATTTGGATTAATTTTTCCGTCAACGCTTTTGCGAAGCAAAAGGGTTGTTAGAAAAGGTGTTGGAGTTACAGCTTTGCTGTAACTGCCCGACAACTAGGAAAACCTGGCAGTTGTCGGTTGCATGTGGCTGACTGACGTCAGACACACTCAAGACTAAAGGTCTTGCGTGTCCTCAAAACCATTTTTAAATCCCAAATCAAATATAATCAATGGTCAACGGTCATAGCGGATGGGAAACACCTGCTCTCGTTCCGAACGCAGAAGTTAAGCCGTCCAGCGATCTGGGTTGTACTGCTTAATAAGTGGGAAGCCCAGGACGCTGTTGACCACTTCTCATTTTATTAACTGCTCCGTAATTTACCCCAATTCTCATATTCTATCAGAGATGGAAAATTCATTCAGGGAGATTATTGAAAAAATCCTTTCCGGAAAAATTCAAGGCAGGAGGGAGCTGGATTCTGAGAAGAGAAAACTCTGCGTAAAACTCGGAAGAAAGAGATTTATCCGAAATTCTGAAATATTGAGATACGCTAGGCCAGAGGAGAGGGAGAAGGTTCTGAAAATCCTGCAGAAGAAGCCAATGCGTACCCTTTCGGGAGTTGCTGTGGTTGCTGCAATGACCCAGCCCTCGAAATGTCCGCACGGGAAATGCAAGTACTGTCCCGGCGGTCCGGATATACAGGTTCCACAAAGTTATACTGGAGAGGAGCCGGCAACCAGAAGAGCCATCAGATACGGCTTTGATCCTTATCTGCAGGTCACCTTTCGGCTATCCCAGCTGAGGGATATAGGGCATCCTATAAGTAAGGTCGAACTCATTGTAATGGGCGGAACCCTGACGGCACAATGTATGGACTATCAGGAGTGGTTCGTAAAAAGGGCCTTGGAGGCGATGAATAATTTTCCGAGAAATTACAGGGCTATCAGAGAGATAGGTGGTGATGAATTTATCCAAAATTATGAAAAATCTGAAGAGGAATTTCACTATCTTGAGGATATACAGAAAGAAAATGAGAAAGCAGAGATTAAGTGCATTGGAATAACATTCGAGCCGAGACCCGACTGGGCGAAGAAGGAACAAATAGACTTTATGCTGAGATTTGGCGTAACCCGGGTTGAGATCGGCGTCCAGAACCCTGATGATGAGGTATACAGAAAAGTAAATAGGGGCCACAGGGTTCAGGATGTTGTCGAAGCGACTCAGCAGTTGAAGGACTCTGGTTTGAAGGTAGGTTATCACATGATGCCGGGCATCTTAGGATATAACCCGGATCTGGATCTGAAGGCGTTTGAAAAGATCTTCAACGAAGATCGCTTTAAGCCAGATATGCTGAAGATATATCCCTGCCTGGTTATGAAGGGCACAGAGTACTATAAACTGTGGGAGAACGGTGAATTCAAGCCGATAACCACAGAGGAGGCAGTGGCTCTAATCGTAAAGGTAAAAAAGATGCTCCCTAAGTGGGTAAGGACAATGAGGATACAACGGGATATCCCATCAAACTTAATAGAGGCAGGTGTTAAGGCCTCAAATCTCGGTCAATTAGTCTACAGGGAACTGGAAAAAAGAGATATCAAATGCAACTGCATCAGATGCAGAGAGGTTGGACACAGGCTGAGAAAGGGGATAGAGCCAGATATAGAGAATATAAAATTACTGCGTACAGAATATAAAGCCAGTGGCGGCAGGGAGATATTCCTCTCCTTTGAGGATATAAAGAAGGACATCCTCATAGGCTTTTTACGCCTGAGAATTCCATACAAGCCGTACAGACCAGAAATTACTGCCAAAACATCTCTAATTAGAGAGCTTCACATCTATGGTCCGATGGTTGAGGTCGGAGAAAAACCCCGCTTCGAGTGGCAGCATCGTGGCTATGGTAAGGAGCTATTAATGGAGGCTGAGAAAATCAGCAAGGAATTGGATATGAAAAAGATTTTAGTCACCAGTGGAATCGGAGTCAGAGATTATTATAGAAGGTTTGGATATAAACGGAAAGGTGTTTATATGGGAAAGGAAATTTAGGTTATAATTAAAAATAACCAATCAAAGAGCATATTCAACAGAGGATATGCATTGATAAGTAGGATCAACAAGCCGATAAATAAAAATATATAAACTATCTTCTTTACCACCTGTTCACTGAGCTTAAACATGGACATCAGCTCTATGACCATTTTCCCCCCGTCAAAAGGCACTATGGGCAAGAGATTTGTCAGACCTATGTTGAAGTTGAAGAAGAATATCCAGAACAAGGCCGTAACAGAGATTGCTGCTACGTTAAATCCAAGGAATTCATAATTGAATCTGTATTCTGGTTCATATCTCACCCCTAAACCGAGCAGTTCATCGGGCCTTATGTTGAACACTCCCTTATTTGTTGTAATGTTTATCTCACTCATGTTTTCAAATAATAAACTACCGTTTATCCGGGAAATCTTGTTTGAGAAGAGTTTTGCATTAAATGTTGAACGTAAGTGGTCTACCTGTGATAGGTTTATATCATCGATCGCTGTCACTATTGTCCCGTTTTCAATGAATGTTATGTTAGAGTCTGTGATAACCAATCCGTCTGACGGTAGGATGAGAAACATGAAAAGCGTTATAGCAGCAAGAGAGAGCATTAGATTGGCGAAGGAGCCCATCGAGAGAACCCTCATTCTCGTTATACTCTCACACTTACTTGATTCCTTCTCGTCCGGTTCAATAAATGCTCCGAATGGTATGGGACCTAACGTTAATATCCCCGTGGATTTAAGATTGAGATTGTGAACCCTTGCCAGTATGCCGTGTGAAAATTCATGCACCACAAGGAGCAGGATTAATGAGATAAGCCCATATCCAAGCGGGATGAATATCCCAAGACCTGGAAAGGAAAAACCTAAGTGTCCCCCTTCGATCCACGGGATGAGGGGGGACACCCCTGGCATAGTAGATTGTCCGGATGTTATCGCAAACGCATTCGATATCAGGGTGCCGAATATTAGAGCTAAAAGACCGAAAATTCCCTCAGAAATTGCCAGATACCAGGACAGGTTCACACCCAACAGGATGGATGAGATTAAAGCTGTTACGACCGTGAAATCAAACAGGGGGTTTCTCAGCTTGGACAGGCTCAAGACCCCGACAAGGAGGGCAACTGACATCACAACTAACAAAAGCAATCCCTTGGCCCACATTAATATAACCAAGATCCCAAGGATGAGGATTATTATGTCCAGATTTTTGCTGTTCTTTCTGTATTTTGACAAATAAGCGGCTCCAAGTCCACTGAATGAGAGAACGATGGCAAAATCCGCCACGAATTTCCAGAATTTCGGCATAATTTTTGCTGCAGAGTCGATAAACTTTAGAAAGTGCTTCGTCCTTATCATGAAGAGTATGAAATGTCTCTCAGCCTTGGTTTTCGCGAGCAAGAGGGTTCCGACGACAAATATTGCCAGAAATATAGCTAAATACAACATTTTACTTCTGTTTCTTTTTCTTAACAACTACTAGATCACCCAGTGTTAGTTCCTCGGAAATCTTTGCTTTCACAGCCTGAACATCCATTACCCCAGATTCTTCTAACAATTTTACACCCAATTTTTTTTGTAATTTCCTCGCTATTTGAGGACTTGGTTCCATCTTACCTATCTCTATTCTGTGTATTAAAGATGCGGGCTCATTAATCAATCTTGCTAATTCCTCCTGCTTCACCCCTTTTTTTTCTCTTGTTTTACGTATCAGTTCCGAGTAATTATCGACCAGCCCCTCGCCCTCCAGCTCAAAGGTAACCTCCTCTTTCTCCTCCACTTTTGGCGGGGTTTTTTTCACCTCTTTAGAGCTGACGGTACATATAACCTCACCGTATTTGGAGCATTCATCACAGGTAATGACAACTGACCCCTCAACCCTGACGTTTTTACCCTTCTCTATATACTTCTCGCATATTTCGCATTGCATTGTCGGGTTGCCGACTACAATGGTCTATTGGTCTATAAGTCTGCCGGCTATATAGGATATTTGGAAGAAACCTTTATATCATGTCTTGAATTACCTGAGGCGATTCCTTTTCTTTGTTGGAAATTTTTCCTTTGCAAATAAGTGCGGGAACCAAGTCGTGAGCGACTACGTCACTACGCACACTGACAAGGTCGGTCGTGTCCCCCCTTTCAACACCATAAGGGCATTCATCTGAAAATTCGCAGAGCGAATTTTGAGAAATCAAAATCCAAAGGATTTTCATTTGCCCTTATCAACCCCAATTTATCCAATATGTGTTATTTTTGGGAATCCAAACACTTTTTTAAAGGGTTTGGGGCTGGAGGGATTTGAACCCCCATCGGCAGGTACCTCCCAACCATTCTCAGGCTCGTACCAATCCGTTCATCATCTCCCGAGGGATCAGCGCTCCAAGATTTTTATCTGGAGCCTGCTAGGATGCCAGACTACCCCACAGCCCCGTTAAATAACTCATGAGTAATAAATAATATTCAGATTTTGTTAATTAAAATCCGTGAGAATTTCAGATGATTACAGTTTAACCCTGTCTATCTGGTAATATGTAATGTCCCCCTCCTCATCCACTATTGCGTAAATCATTAGCTTGTTTACGTTTTGTGACAATCTTATGGCTCTTGCGAGCTCCGGAAATGAGCACGTGTATTCCTCTGGAACTACATGCACCAGATATTTGGAATGGCCCGTTTTTATATCCTTTCCTCTCTCATAAACCCTGAAATCTGAGCCAAATTTCAATCCGGTTCTGACCAGCAAGCCCCTTTCTCTCAGATCACCGTAAACCAGATATTTTGAATAGAAGTTTTCCTCGGTTTTATTTCCGATTTTCAACAGATCATCAAAGTTTAGGGTTTTCCCCCCGTCTGTTACTTCCATCTTTTCATTCTCAACCAAGAACAGGGCCTCGATTAATGATAATTCCTGCCTTTTTCCACGTTCCTCGCCAAAGCCCTTCTCCCGTAGAAAGGACTTCAGATCACTCTCTCCGACGAGAATCTTCGTTCCGGATAATATACCAGTACTCATTTTTATTAATATTCTTTTAAGATAATTTAAACTACAGGAAGATGATTACTCTTGGAATTGAGGGTACGGCGCATACCCTCGGAATTGGAATTATGAATTCAAAAAGGGAGATACTGGCTGATGTAAGAAAGGTATATCGGCCGATTAAGGGCATTCATCCAAGAGAGTCATCACAATTCATGTCCGAGAATATGAATTCTGCTATAGATTCTGCGTTAAGGGGAGCAGAGTTGGGCTTTAAGGATATCGGTCTAATCTCATTCGCTCAGGGGCCTGGGATGGGGCCTTGTCTCAGAACCGCTGCTACAGCAGCCAGAACCCTAGCTCTGCATTATAAAATCCCGATCTTGGGTGTGAATCATTGCGTTGCTCACATTGAAATAGGGAGAGAGCTATGTAAGCTGAGGGATCCACTGATCTTATACGTTTCCGGGGGGAATACACAAATTCTGAAATTAAAGGACAAATACTACAGAATATTTGGGGAAACCCTTGATATAGGAATAGGGAATATGCTGGACAAATTTGGCAGAGAAACTGGGTTAGAGCATCCAGCAGGCCCCAAGATAGAGAGGCTCGCAAAAAAGGGAAAAAGGTATATAGAATTGCCCTACGTGGTCAAGGGTACGGATCTCTCCTTCTCCGGTTTATTAACAAACTCAATCCAGAAATTCAGGAATAATTCATTGGAGGATATCTGTTTTTCACTTCAGGAGACTGCATTTGCGATGCTTACGGAGGTAACAGAAAGGGCCCTCGCGCACCTGAAGGCAAAAGAGGTTCTTTTGACGGGAGGCGTTGGCAACAACTTGAGATTGCAAGAAATGCTGAGAGCAATGTCAATGGAGCATAAAGCCAAATTTGGTGTTCCAAAAAATTATTGTGATGACAACGGGGTTATGATCGCTCTATTGGGTTTATTAATGCATGAATCCGGCATTAAGCAGGATATAAATGACACGGAAGTAAAACAGAGATTCAGAACCGATGAGGTGAAAATAGCATGGTAGGAAACGATATTTAAGTTTCAATACCATATATAATATATCAATAATAATTTCTTTTATTGAGAATCAGCTTTTATGAATTCTATATCTTCTGGATAATAATGAAACAACGAAATAACGCCAAGAGCTCTGGAAAAAGGAAGAATAAGAAAAAAGAGGCGAAGGTGAAAAAGATCAATATACTGGAGATGAAGTCCTGGAAAGATTTTGAGACTACAGAGCAGATCAAGGTTCCAGAAAGACTGATAGACCAGGTTATTGGGCAGGATAAGGCCACAGATCTGGTAAGGAAGGCGGCAAAACAAAGAAGAAATATTCTCTTAATCGGAGAGCCGGGAACCGGAAAGAGTATGCTTGGGATGGCGATGACGGAGTTATTACCCTCCGAAGACCTGGTAGATATTCTCTCCTATCCGAATCTGGAGGATGAGAATAATCCCAAAATTAAAACAGTCCCGGCGAGTAAGGGAATAAAGATCGTTAAGGCGGAGAGAGAGAAGAAGGGTGAAACGTCGGAATCGAGGGGTAATCAATTACTCTTGCCATTTATCATTGTAGTGGCTGCTGTAGGACTTGCTCTATTCAAACCAGAGTTACAATGGGTAGCTGTAGCACTGATAGGATTTGCAATCCTTTTGTTTTTCCTCTTTGGTCTGAACCTGAGATTTATGATGATGGGTGGGCCAAAGACAAACGCTCCAAAATTGCTGGTTGATAACGCGGCCAGAAAGATCGCGCCCTTTTATGATGGAACCGGTGCGCACGCCGGAGCATTACTTGGTGATGTTAAGCACGATCCGTTGCAATCGGGGGGTCTTGGAACTCCTGCGCATTTGAGAGTCGTTTCGGGTTTAATTCATAAAGCAAATAAAGGTGTTTTATTCATAGATGAGGTTGCAGCCCTCGGGAGATCGCAACAGGATCTATTAACCGCGTTACAGGAAAAGCAACTGCCGATTACGGGAAGGAGTGAGATGAGCTCAGGGGCCATGGTTATGACCGATCCAGTCCCCTGTGACTTCATTTTAATTGCTTCTGGAAACCTAAGCGTCATCCAACAGATGCATCCGGCTCTTCGCTCCAGAATCAGGGGTTATGGTTACGAGATATATATGGAGGATATGATAAATGATTCAGAGGAATACAGGAAGAAACTGGTTCAATTCGTAGCCCAGGAGGTGTCAAAGGACAAGAAGATTCCACACTTCTCAAGGGATGCTGTAGCTGAGATAATCAGAGAGGCAAAGAGAAAGGCGGGAATGAAAGACAGGATGACCCTCCGCTTCAGAGAGATGGGCGGTTTAATCAGAGCCTCTGGAGACATAGCGAGGGAAAAAGATCACAACTATGTAACGGCAGATGATGTATTGGAGGGTAAAAAAGCTGCCAGAACCCTGGAGCAGCAGATCGGGGATGTCTATCTGGACAGGAAGAAGGAGTACAATGTTCTGATTACCGAGGGGGGCAGGATAGGAAGGGTGAACGGCTTGGCTGTCCTGGGGGAGGGGGGAACGGTCTTACCGATAGAGGCGGAGGTAGCCCCCGGAGGGAAGAAATCGGAGATTATAGCCACCGGAAAACTCGGAGACATAGCAAAGGAAGCGGTACAGAACGTTGCTGCGGTTATAATGAAGATATACGGTGAGGATATTAAAGAAAAATATGATATATTCGTTCAATTTCTACAAACCTATGAGGGGGTGGAAGGAGACTCAGCGAGCGTTTCAGTTGCGGTAGCGGTCATTTCTGCATTCAAGAATGTGGAAATTGATCAATCTGTTGCCATGACGGGCTCTTTAACTGTGAGGGGGGAGGTCCTACCCGTTGGAGGGGTTACTCAGAAGATAGAGGCTGCAATAGATGCCGGATTGAAGAAGGTCGTAATTCCAAAGGGCAATGAAAAGGACGTTTTACTGGAGAAAAAGTATGAAGGCAAAATCGAAATTATAACGGCAGAGACAATAATCGACGTCTTGGCGGATTCTTTGATAGGTGGTGAGGAGATAATCAGACAGATGGGCAAGATCTCCAGTTGATTTATCTATAAACAAATCTAAAGTATTTTTAACTCTAACTTTTAATTATTTACTCTAATACTTTCTATGTTTTAAGATGGAGATCGAAGAATTGCCGGGCATTGGGAAGTCGATTGCTGAAAAATTAAGGGATTCAGGCTATTCCACTGTTGAGGCTATTGCGGCGGCATCCACAGGCGAATTAAAGGACGTTGGTTTAGGGGAGACCTCCGCGATAAAGATAGTAAGCGCAGCAAAAGAGGCTGTTGGGGGTATGGGCTTTGAAACCGGTTTGGATGCTCTTAAAAAGAGGGAGCTGGTTGGGAAGCTTTCTACCAATAGCAAAGAATTAAATGCTCTTCTAGGTGGTGGCGTTGAAACCCAGGCGATAACGGAGCTCTTCGGAAAATTTGGCTCTGGTAAAACCCAGTTGGGGCATCAACTCTCCGTGAACGTTCAACTGCCAAAGAAGGATGGTGGTCTGGATGGAACCGCAATCTTTATCGATACAGAAAATACATTCCGCCCGGAACGCATACAGCAGATGTCTTCCGCGTTAGGTCTGGATTCGAATGAGACGTTAAAGAATATCCATGTAGCGAGGGCGTATAACTCGGATCATCAGATGCTGTTGGCGGAGAAAGCCGCAGAATTAGCAAACGAGTACGGAACGAGGCTCGTTGTTATGGATTCATTAACCGCCCATTTTAGAGCGGAATATGTCGGGAGGGGTACACTGGCTGAAAGACAGCAAAAATTGAACCGGCTTTTGCATATTCTACAGAGAAGATTATCGGATCCATATAATATTGCAGTTGTTGTCACAAATCAAGTAATGTCACGTCCAGATATTATGTTCGGTGACCCGACCACGCCGATCGGTGGGCACATCGTTGGACATACTGCAACCTTCAGGCTCTATCTGAGAAAGGGCAAGGGGGATAAGAGAATTGCCAGATTGATTGATTCTCCGAGCTTACCCGAAGGAGAGTGTGTCTTTGAGGTTATTACAGATGGTATAAAAGATGCAGAATGAGAAACATAGTTATAGAATTCCCTAACACCCTTCCCCTAGAAAAGCAGGTCATTGAGCTGGTTGAACGGAAGGGTGTAGGACATCCAGATTCTCTCTGTGATGGGATCGCCGAGTCGGTTTCTAGGGCATTATGTAAGGAATATATAACTAGATACGGAAAGATCCTTCACCACAACACGGATCAGGTTGAGATAGTTGGCGGTCGGGCAGAGCCAGAATTCGGTGGTGGTAAGGTAATAAAGCCTATATACATCCTCTTGGGGGGGAGAGCCACCACATGGGTTGACAAAAAAATGATCCCGGTTGGTGAGATCGCAATCAATGCAACAAAGGAGTATTTGAGAAAAAATATCAAGAATCTGAATGTGGGTTCTCATGTGGAGATCGAACAGAGGTTGGGTCAGGGCTCTTCTGATTTAATGGGCGTGTTCGGGCAAGAGGGCATTCCGAGAGCCAATGATACGAGTTTTGGTGCCGGCTTCGCTCCGATGTCAACTACTGAGAGATTGGTCTTAGAAACGGAGAAATATATTCTAAAATCGGGGTTTAAGGAAGTAGGCGAGGACGTGAAGGTGATGGGCCTGAGGAATAGAGACAAGATAAAACTTACTATCGCATGCGCAATAGTCTCAAGGTATATTTCAGATATGGATAATTACAAATCTGTCATGGATAAATTACATACCAAACTGAACAGTTTTGCATCAAAAATAACCGACAAGGATGTCAGTATCGATATAAATACCGCGGATGACTACGAGAAGAGCATTATCTATCTTACTGTTACGGGAATAAGTGCCGAACAGGGTGATGATGGTTCCGTTGGCAGGGGGAACAGAGCCAATGGATTAATAACGCCTTATAGACCGATGTCCCTGGAGGCGACCTCTGGAAAGAACCCAGTAAATCACGTCGGTAAGATCTATAATCTGTTATCAAAAAAAATAGCCGAAGAAATAGCTGAGGAAGGAGCGGAACAGGTCCATGTAAAGCTACTCAGTCAGATCGGAAAACCGATAGATCAACCATTAATCGCTTCTATACACATAATCGGTGATAAACGCCTGGAGAGAAAAGCCAGAGAAATAGTGGATTACTGGTTGGAGAATGTTACAAAGATCACGGAGATGTGTGTAAAGGGGGAGTTAACTACATTCTAATCTTTCAATTTGAATTTATAGCCATATCTGATTATTCCGGAGCTGCCATCCGCGATGATCTTTCTAAATACAAGCTCCACCCTTTTCCCTATCTCAAGATCTTCTGGCTTACAATCCACGAGCTGTGCAGTTAAAAATGGGCCCTCTATTAGCTTTATTACTCCCATTGCATAGGGTTTCATGAACTCGAAACCCTCTGGTGGCGTATGAATCACAGTGTAACTATAGATTTCACCCTCACCGGAGAATTTTACCTCTCTTATTTCTCCAACCCTTCTACAGTTGGGACACAGCTGTCTTGGCGGGAAGAATTTCTCACCACATTTTAGGCATTCCGTTCCAACCAGATTATACCTCTGGGGTATTAACCTCCAATGTATTGCAAGACCCTCTGACATTTTAATTCCTCTTAAGTATATGAATTACCGTTGTTGCACCCGAGCCACCGAGGTTATGAATTAAAGCAATTTCAGCGTCTTTAACCTGTCTTTTACCGGCCTTTCCCCTCAGTTGCAAGGCAGCTTCAACGGCTTGTGCAATACCTGTCGCTCCTACTGGATGACCCTTTCCTTTCAAACCACCCGATGGATTTATTGGGATTCTTCCATCTATCTCTGTTTCCCCATTCTCCGTTATCTTTCCACCATCTCCGAGTTTACAGAAGTTTAAACCCTCAATTGCCAGAATCTCTGCAATCGAGAAGCAATCGTGAACCTCGGCAAAGTCGATATCCCTTGGTTTAATCTTAGCCTCTTTATAGGCTTTTTTACCAGCAATGATTGTGGAATCCATCCTTGATAGACTTTTTCTGTCGTGCAAAGCTATCGTATCGGTAGCAGATGAAGACCCATTGATCCAGACGGGATCATCGACCAATTCCTTTGCCTTTTCCTCTGAAGCCAAAACGACTGCAGATGCACCATCCGTTATCGGTGAGCAGTGTAATAACCTCAGAGGATCGGCAATAATTGCGGAATTCATTACCTGCTCTAATGTTACCTTAAATGGGAATTGAGCATCTGGATTTAAGCTGGCATTGTGATGACTTTTTACCGCAACCTGTGATATCTGTTCTATCGTAGTTCCATACTCCACCATGTGCCTCCTCGCCATCAAAGCATACAAGCTGGGAAATGTAACCCCCTTGAATGCCTCCCATTCCTGATCACCAGCACCCATCAGGGCTATCATTGCGGATGATGTAGAAACATCTGTCATCTTCTCCACGCCTCCAGCAACAACTATATCTATAGCCCCCGATTTAATCGTTAAATATGCTTCCCTCAAAGCCAAACCCCCAGAGGCACAAGCAGCCTCGACCCTCGTTGCCGGGATACCAGACAAACCGCTATAGTCTGCAACCAAAGCACCAATATGCTCCTGACCCGCAAACAAACCTGGTGACATAGATCCAATGTATAAGCCCTCTATATCCTCGCCATCAATTCCGGCATCCTTGATTGCATCAGCACCAGCCTCGGTGATTAGATCTCTGTATCTCTTATCCCAGAGTTCTCCGAACTTCGTCATTCCAATTCCGATGATTGCCACCCTTTTGCTCATTTTTATGGTTTCTCCAACTTCACACCCTTGATTTTGCCCTTGAATTTGGCATAGGTTGCATAATCCACGTACTCCTTTCTATCTATATACCTCTGTAGTGGTTTTGGATTTCTCCTTTTTTCGTTTTCCTTTGTAACCTCGATGATGAATGCATCACTTCCTGCTCCGGAGCCATATGAAACAGCCAGGATCATTTCACCTTCATTGGCATCGTCAAGTATTTTTGCCAATCCTAAAAGGGTTGAACCGGAGTATGTATTGCCTATATAAGGGGTAACTAAACCCTCTGTTATCTGTTTTTTCTCAAAACCAATAATCTGTGCTGCTTTTAATGGGAATTTTCCATTTGGTTGGTGGAAAACAACATAATCAAAATCGTCCGGCTTTAATTTATTTTTATTCATTATTCCTTTAGCTGCTTTTATAACATGCCTGAAATAGGCAGGTTGTCCTGTAAACCTAGCTCCATGAGAAGGGAATTCCTGACCCTCTCGCCTCCAGAAATCTGGGGTATCTGTTGTATAGGAGTATGTATCATGGATTTCTGCAATTAGATTTTCTGTTCCGATAATATATGCACTACCGCCTGCAGAAGCTGTATATTCTAATACATCCCCCGGCTTTCCTTGAGATGTA
The DNA here is from genome assembly GCA_030633595.1 of Candidatus Altarchaeota archaeon. GTDB lineage: Archaea > Altiarchaeota > Altiarchaeia > IMC4 > QMZM01 > QMZJ01. The sequence goes on along the minus strand of DAOVSE010000021.1, from coordinate 2,993 downwards.
TCTGCTCCAATAGCCAATCCATACCTGATCATCTTAGATTTCACGAGACCCATGGTTGTCTGTATTGCAGCCGTTCCCGCTTTACATGCGAACTCGTAATCTGCCGCAGTTAACTCCGGGACTGCATCAACAGCTGCGGCAACTATCGTGGAGGTAGGTTTTACTGCATATGGATGGGATTCGGAGCCGACATAGATAGCACCTATATCTTTGGGATTAATCTTGGCATGTTGAACGGCGTTTCTTGCGCATTCTACAGAGATGGTTGCAGTATCCTCGTCTATCGCTGGGACCGTTTTCTCATGGATGAGGAGGGCATTACTTATGTTTTTGCTGTCGGCCCCCCAAACCCTCGCAATTTCCTCAGTCTTTATTCTATATCTTGGTATGTATACACCATAACCCACAATTCCGACCTTCATTTTCTTAAAATGCCGATTCTCTTAGACTGGCAACCAATTCATCCTCCGACCGAATTTTTGAAACGACCAATGGAATCCTTTCCAATTTTGCAATCTTTATAGCGAGCTTATCTACACTTTTAGGCACGAGTCCATGCAACACAACGATCTTCGGCTTTGGATGAGTTACCTTTATCGCTATCATTGGAGATCTACCGAGATGAACCTTGGTGAATATTAAGGCGCGCTCCTCACTCGAGCCGTATAAACTTATAAAATCCATTTCAGAGAGCTCCAGAATGGCCCTGATGGAATCTATTACTGTATAACCACAGAGATTTATAAGCTTTAGATTATCACCTACGATTACCTCCCCATCAACCGCTTTTATTATATCTTTAGCAGAAATCGGGGTAAGAAACTCTCTTATATCAAGAATTGCCCCCATCCCAGGATCCGATGATAATTTTTTTACAAGAGCACCGCCTTTTTTGATATCTATGGAGATTAATGTGTTGATGAATCTTTTAACAAAATTTATTCCTGGAGATCTTCTGCGCCCAGACTCATAGTCAGAGATTACGGAAGCAGATATTCCCAGGCTTTTTGCGATATCATACTGCTTAATCCCGAAGATCTCACGCCATTTCTTCATAACAGCCCCGGGGTTATCGGACAATGTTATCTCCCCTGCGATATTCTTTGCAAGTATCTTTTTTGATGTCATCTTTTCAAATGAATCCCTATAGTATACTACAAGAATCTGCGTTTTATTATAAATAGTTATCCATATATAAAACGTTGATTGTCGAATAAAATGAAAATTGTGCCAGACACATCCGTAATTGTTGACGGTAGGATATCCAAAATCCTGAAAGAATTGAAAGATAAAGGCGTCGAGATAATAGTTCCAGAAGCCGTTGTTTCCGAATTGGAATATCAAGCAAACTTGGGAAGGGAGACGGGCTTTGACGGCCTGGCTGAATTAAACTCTATCAGAAAAATGGCAGAGGAATCAAAGGGAAAGATTATACTGCGATTTTATGGGGGATCTCCAAAACCAGAGCAGATCAGGCGGGCAAAAATTGGTCTGATCGATGAACTGATCAGAAGGGTGGCAGATGAAAATGATGCAAAACTTATAACGAGCGATAAGATACAGGCATTGGTCTCTGAGGCAAAGGGGATCAGGGTAGAGTATATAGGACCCAAAATAAAGAAGATAAAACCAAGGATCTTTGATCTTTTTGATTCTGAAACTATGTCAGTACACCTTAAGGAAAACACGCCAATATCTGCCAAGAAGGGACACGTTGGAAATTTCAAGTTAGTGAAAATTGCCGATAAGATCTCGAGGGAGGATATGGAGGATTATGCGAGGGAGACAGTTGAGTTCAGCCATTCAGACCCAAAAGGGCAGATTGAATTAGAGAAAAAAGGGGTTACAATTCTGCAATTAGGTGAGTACAGGATTGTTATTACAAGGCCCCCATTCAGTGACGGCTTTGAGATAACGGCCGTCAAACCCTTGGTGAGGACAAAATTATCTGATTACGGGCTTTCTAAAAAATTGTTAGAGAGACTTGAGGCTCAGGCAGAGGGTATATTTGTTGCGGGATCTCCTGGAGCTGGTAAAACTACATTTGTTCAGGCGCTGGCTGAATTCTATCTGAATAAGGGAAAAATTGTAAAGACGATGGAGCATCCAAGAGATCTGCAGGTTCCGGATGTGATAACGCAGTACAGCCCCCTGGAGGGATCAATGGCGAATACAAGCGATATTCTGGTCTTGGTTAGACCGGATTACACAATATTTGACGAGGTGAGAAAAACCAAGGATTTCGAGGTATTTGCAGACATGCGCTTAGCTGGTGTTGGGATGGTTGGGGTGACTCATGCGAATAGAGCAATAGGAGCAATTCAAAGATTAATCGGAAGGGTTGAATTGGGGATCATTCCACATATTGTAGACACAGTAATCTTCATAGAGGCGGGAAAAATTAAAGAGGTTTATGAACTTAAGATGGCGGTAAAGGTCCCTCATGGAATGAGAGAGGCAGATCTAGCAAGACCCGTTATAGAGGTCAGGGACTTTGAAACGGGAAAGCCGGAATATGAGCTTTACTCCTATGGTGAGGAGGTAGTGGTTATCCCGATCAGAGAAAAATTGAAAAAAAGGACAGAGCCGGAAGAATTGAGCTTTTCACTGATAAAAAAACAGGTAATTCTCAGGTCAAAGGCATACCGGGATGAACATGTAAGAATATTTGCGGATGAAGAATTTATCTGCAGATCAAGGGTTAATAGATCGGGAAATATAAAGATAAAGAGAAACACAGCAGCAGGAAGAACGTTGTTGAATGCGATAAAATCCGGAAAAAAGATAAAGATCAGTTGAAGATGGGTTCTTATTCTAACCGTTATTCGGGTGAGGAGGATTTCAGGTTCCCAGCATTGAAACACAGGCTAGAATCATTCAGAAAATTTAGGTATTCTCCTAGAGGAAGGAAACTCGAATTAGAGGGTATTTTCATTTACAGATCTACATTGCCTCCTAGAAAGCCAGATTTATATTTGGGATATCTCGATTTG
>DAOVSE010000083.1 GCA_030633595.1 Candidatus Altarchaeota archaeon | reverse complement strand
GGAAACATCTTACCTGCATATGTAGCACCCTCTGCAGAGGGAATTATCGTCGGTTTCCCCCCGAGTATTACGGCCGCCTGTGAATTACTTGTGCCTAAATCAATTCCAATTATTTTTTCCTTTTTAACCTTTTCTTCTGCCATTTTATTCACCTTTTATATTTTTCGCAATCTTGACCTTTGAGTGTCTTATCACCTTTTCTTTGAGTATATAACCCGGTTGAAATTCCTCTATTATTGTTCCGTCTTCCTTGTCTGATTTTTCCTGCATCAGAACCTCGTGATAGTAAGGGTCAAATCTCTTTCCCAAAGCCTCAATCTTTTTGAGACCATTTTCCTCAAGAATCCTGTAGAATTGCTTGTAGACCATCTCAATGCCCTCTGCAGTTTCCTTATCGTTTATCGTTGAAATTGCCCTTTCAAAATTGTCGATTACATCCAACAACTGAGTGATCAGTCTCTCATTGGCTATCTTTGCAAACTCTTCTTTTTCCCTGTCCAACTGCTTTCTGTAATTCTCGAAATCCGCCCTTAACCTTAAGATGTCTTCCTCTTTTTCCTTCAATTCAGCCTCCAGATCCCTCTTGGTTTTCCCTATCTTTCTTTTCCTTCTATGCATTTAATCACCGGGAGAATTCATTAGCACTTGAAACACAAAGGTTGAATGAGATTAATTATGGGTTTGAGTGTTAAAAAATTGGGATTTAGTGTTTTCTGCATAAATTGATATATGACGGAATTTGACCTAGAGAGAATCGCAAAATACCCATTCCTCAAGGAAGCGAAAGACTATGTAGCTTCGCTAAATCTCACTTTGGGAGAGATGCAAAACCATCCAGTATATTCCTCAGCAGTAGATATGGGAAGGCAGAGGATTTTTGATGCACTGAATGCAAGGATTAAAACAGATCTATCGGATAAAATTTCTCAGGAATTGACAATACTCAGTTATGTGATGACCAGGATACTTGTGAATCTGAGCTCTAACAGGAGGTTAATCTTCAGATACGCGTCAGCAGAGGCAAAAAATGCGTATGAATTTATGAAAAATGAACGAGAAGATGTATTACAGAGAATAAAGGGGGAGGTTAATTTCAAGCTGGATGGAAACATGATGGAGTTTACCTATTATCTTAAGTTAACAAAGAATCTCACAGATCCAAGATGGAGGCTTGTAAATAGGGTAATAAGCTCCGGAAAGGTTGAGATAAATAAATACGAGGCTCTTGAGCTTCTCAGGGAGGCGATAAGGCTCAAAATCATGGAGCCCATAGATGTGAAAAATGTGCCCGAAGATTTTAGAAAAATAGCGAAACAATTAAATACCGTAATAATTGGAGCTCCAAGAGAGATAAGGGTCAAAGAAGTCAATAAAGGGGCCATTCCACCGTGCATTTCCGGAATGTTGACCTCCCTTGAAAACGGAGAGGTGTCACATAATGCTATGTTCATCCTAGGAACGTTTTTCATAGGCCTTGGTCTGAGGGTGGATGATGTGGTGAATATATTCTCCGTATCCCCGAAATTCAACGAGGAAAAATCAAGGTATCAGATAGAATTTCTCGCCGGGGAAAAAAGCAATACAAAATATTCCTGTCCGACCTGTGCGAAGATAAAATCCTATGGTTTGTGTATTTCTGAATGTGGAGTAAAGCACCCACTGCAGTATTACAGGGATAATATAAAAGGTATGAAGTCAAAATGATGTAATATGGAAGAAGAAATTTTATCCTTGATAGAAAAACAGGGAGATCTGCTCTTGAAATTGTTTTTCAGTGTTATTGTTCTGATTATAGCCATAGCCCTAGCAAGGTTTTCCAGGCAAGCAGTGAGACGCCTTGATGATAGTATTGAGGCCATTGATCTATCGAAACACGCCCGCGGAATTATCGCACAGATGATAAAGTACGGGATTTATGCAGTGGCTATAGGTATCATTCTCTCCATATTCGGAATGACGGAAGCACTTTACACGTTACTAACAGGTGGTGCGATCCTCGGTTTTGCAATAGGCTATGCATCAAAGGACGTAATCTCGAATATGCTCTCGGGTGTGATTATTGCGGTGGATAAACCCTTTAAGCTGGGGGATGATGTAGAGCTCAGCGGTATCAGGGGTGTTGTCAAGGAGATCGCTTTAAGAACGACCAGATTGACGACTCCGGAGGGTGTTTTCGTTGAGATCCCAAATTCGATCATTATCAAAAAACCCGTCAAGAATTACAGCAGGAAATAGAGATACTAGGGCTTGCCCCACTTATCAAGGGCAGCTTTCAATTCAGGATTTTTTTCTGCATACTCCTCCAATGGAATCGCCTGCATGGCTGCATTAAGGGCCTGTCTCATCGCCATCGCCCCCGCCTTGGTTCCGTTCGAGTGCCCGTGAACCCCTCCCCCGGCCTGTATGATAACATCCTCCCCCATAATCTCAACAAGTGCAGGGATCATCCCGGGATGAAGTCCGCCTGAACTCACCGGGAAGGTATTTTTCAAACCGTACCAGTCACCAACTATTGCATTTTTTATTTCAACAACCTCTTCCCTGGGACCTTCCATCTTACCTACTGCAGTACCTATATGCAATTGATCAACGCCAATAAGCCTGGAAAGCTTTGCAAGAACCAGCATAGAAATCCCATGTTTTTTATTTCTGGTAAAGGCTGCATGCATCGCCCTGTGAGCATGAATTACCATACCTAGGTTTTCTTTTCTCAGGGTCTGAAGGGCAGAAAAGCCGACTGTTACGATATCAACCATAACATACCTCCCACCGTTCTCCTTCACGAATTCGGCCCTTTCAAGCATCTCCTCCGTTTCTGCCGAGATGTTGGGCATATAAATTTTTTTCTCACCAGTTTCCTCTTCTGCCTTGTTTCTCATCCCTAGGGTTTTGAGAATTCTCTCCCTGAATGGATTAAAATCCTGGTTTGTAAGGTTTTCGTCGTCCTTTACGATGTCGCAGCCACCAACCCAGGATTCATAAGCTACATGTGCATGTTTTTCGGAATTTAGACCCAATTTTGGCTTGATTATCGTACCAACCAGAGGTCTGTCAAAGACACCGAGAACCTCCCTTACACCGGAAATGCCGAACCTGGGGCCAAGAAAAGATCTCGCAAGTTTTTCCGGAAACTCCACATCCAGAAGTCTGAGGTTTTCAACGGCCTTCATGCCGAATATGTTTCCCGCTATACTGCTCAGAATTTCAGGTATGTTCCCCGGCTCGAATAAATCGGAGGGATATGCAATCAAGACTTCTCCCGATGCCGTATCTATCTCAAAGACGTGCGGTCCAAGTCGTTCATAAATCTCAGACTCCATTGTGGAGAGTTCAGTCCACGTTCCAATGGAAGACTCTGCTGCTATGTTCTCACACGCCTTTTCGATTGCGCTGTTTCCTTCCGGCTCCACAAAGAATCTGCAGATGAGATCGTTTTCGGAGGGTTTGTAATTCAGGTCTATATAGGACATCTACATCACTGTTAGCTAAACCATAAAATGAAAATGATTATTGGTAGGGTTAATGCTAAAATTTTGGATATCGCGTTAAGCCTGCTGGATATCTCAGTATAACCCCTACTATAATAATGGGATAAGTAAACCAGAGAAACAATTGACACTAAAAATCCAGCGAAGAATATCAGTTTGCTTCCTATCCAAAACCCAAGCATGAAAAAAAATGAGATCAAAGCTATTGTGGAGAATACCAATCCGAATACTCCTCGGTGAATATCAACGTGATTCAGATCTTTATCCTTTTTCTCCCGGAGTTGATAACTTTTTTTTATCAAACGATGCCCAGCTAATAAAAGAAATATGAATGTCAAGATTGAGAGGAATGCATAAAATGCAAGGTTCTCGAAGCCAAGACTCTGTTTTATAAGACTTAGTCTCCCTGATGGGAAGATATCTGTGCCTACCAAGGATATCAAAATCGATGAAAACAACCAAACCGCTATTATGTATATATCAAATAGTTTCATCCCTTTCCCCCGATCTAAACCACGCCCTTTGTAGAAGGCAATGCACCGTCTATAACCCTTGTTGCCTCGTATAATGCCTTGGCTAGAGCTTTAAAACAGCTCTCTATCTTGTGGTGGTCGTTCTCACCATCAACCGTTAAGTATAGATTAAATTTCCCATTCAATGCAAGAGACTCAAAGAAGTGTGGGAGGGCTTCCTTTGAAACGTCCCCGAGCTTGGCGTCCTTGAATTCGGAGAACGTTATGTCTACCTTCGCGTAACCTCTTCCTGAAAGGTCAAGGGCAACATGGGAAAGTGAATCATCCATCGGCACAGAGAAAGAGCTCATCCTTGCAATGCCTTTTTTGTCTCCTAGGGCTTTGTCGATAGCCTGACCTAAACAGATTCCGAGATCCTCCACGAGATGGTGATCATCCACTTCAATATCTCCCTCCGCTCTTATCTTCAGATCAAATCTTGAATGTTTGGAGAAATTCTCCAGCATGTGGTTCATGAACTTTAATGGTGTCTTGATTTCAGCCTTGCCTTCACCATCCAGGTTCAGCTCCAAGGATATCTGAGTTTCTTTCGTCTTTCTCTCAATTTTTGCAGTCCTCATCTTCGAATCAGTAAATATTACGAATACTATAATTAATAGTACCTCACAGGAGGATAATACATGTATGTTCTATTCATCTATTAATGCTGTCCCAGTGGTTCTTGCCAATCTTCATTAAATAACAGGGTAAATAGGGCAAAAAACCCTGCAAACCAACATTTAGTTTAAGAGATAAATAGATAAATGATGGCTAAAAAAATTCTGCTCTCGGGAAATGCGGCAATAGGACGGGGGGCTATAGAGGCAGGTATATCTGTTGCTACTGCATATCCGGGAACGCCATCCACGGAAATTTTGGAGTATATTGCGAAAAATTCGGATGGGATACACGCTGAATGGTCCGTGAACGAAAAAGTAGCCCTGGAGACTGCCATCGGCGCAGCCTATTCCGGGCTCAGGGCTATATGCTCAATGAAGCACGTCGGTGTTAACGTTGCAGCAGATCCGTTGATGACCTTAGCCTATACTGGCGTAAAGGGTGGCCTTCTTTTGGTGGCTGCGGACGATCCTGGAATGCACTCCTCGCAGAATGAGCAGGATTCCAGATTCTATGCAAAATTCGCAAAGATCTTCTGTCTTGAGCCCTGTAATTCAAAGGAGGCAAGAGAAATGGCCATCGAGGCGTTTGATATCTCGGAAAAGATGGGACTTC
>DAOVSE010000087.1 GCA_030633595.1 Candidatus Altarchaeota archaeon | reverse complement strand
TTCTTAGCTCCCTTTTAATGAGATCAAGAGATGATTGATCCTTTATCTTGAAAGATATCTGCACGGAGACCCGTCCCCCATCCTCTCTCGAGTGAAACACGCTAATTATGTTACCCCCATGGACAGAGACAGGTTCTAATGCCCTTAATAAACTTCCCGGAACATCCCTGAGCTGAAGTTTCATATCGACTTTCATTTTCAGTATTCCTCCTCCGGGTGTTGCCCCTCATATTTTTCTACATCATCTGATAAGACATCCAATTTTATACCCGCCTCTTTAAACAATTCCCTCGTATCCTTTCCATCATGATATCTCTTTTCACAAACTACCCTCTTTATTCCCGCATTGATGATCATCTTAGCACAGGTAAAACAGGGCTCCATTTTACAATAGAGAGTAGATCCTTCCAGAGCTATACCAACTCGTGCTGATTGACAAATGGCATTCTGCTCTGCGTGTATTGTCCTGACACAATGCTTAGTTATAGAGCCATCGGGGTGAATAACGTCTCTAAGCATATGCCCCACATCATCACAGTGAGGCAGATCTGAAGGAGCTCCAACATAGCCTGTGGCAAGAATTCTTTTATCTTTAACCACAACACAACCACTCTTTCCCCTATCACATGTTGCCCTTGTTGCTACCTCTCTTGCTATGCCTAAAAAGTACTCGTCCCAAGATGGTCTGCTCTTTTTTTTCATTTCACCCTTAATTATTTACTTTTTATCTAAAAATCAATTAATAATCTATTGGAGAATAAAATGGAAAAGAAGATCGGCACTATGAAGGATCTGAGCAAGGGGAGGTACGTGCTAATAGATAATGAGCCATGTAAGGTTGTAAATGTTATCCACTCAAAACCTGGAAAACACGGGGGTGCAAAAGCAAGGATCGATGCAGTTGGATTATTCGATGACCAAAAGAGGAATTTAATGGGCCCAGTAAGCCAGAATGTTGACATTCCAATCATAAATAAAAACCCTGCCCAGGTTCTGAGTGTTATCGGGGATACTATACAGCTGATGGATATGACCTCATATGAAACCTTCGAACTACCGTTACCAGAAGACCTGAAAGGACAATTGTCAGAGGGTATTGAAGTTCTCTATATGGAATGTATGGGAAAGAGGAAGATCTCACGGGTTCAATAGGGTATGATGAAAAATAAATTAATATTACTCATAACCTTATTTTTTTTGATTGGATTCTGCTCAGCTAAAACTTATTCTCCATTAATCCTGGATTGGTCCTCTCCACTAAAATCCGATGATATATACCCCTTAGATCTGGACAAGGACGGTATGAATGAACTCTATGTTGCTTCCTATACAAAACGCAATAGTTGCATCTATTTCTTTGACTATGATGGAAACAATATAAGGCGGAATTGCATACCTGCATACAGTAATCATATGTATCCCCATGCCAACGAAGATATTACCCTGATTTATGTAAGTGATCTGAAAAATGATGGCATTCTGGATGTAATAGCGGCATCAAAAATAATAGGAACCGGTGTGAATGTTAAAAAGCTTTATATGATAAAGAGGGAGTATGTAGCTGGATTAAACCGGTATAACTACGATAGGAAATGGGATTACACACTCAAGAAGCAGATAATGGATGTCAAAGCCATAGATCTCGATAAAGATGGCTCTGAGGAAATTATAGCAGCATCCCTGGATTTCAATGTTTATGTGTTTAGCCAGGATGGAGGATTAAGAAATAAATACGGTGTCGAAGGTAGTGTATGGAGCATAGAGGCATCGGATCTGGATAGAGACGGAGATTTTGAGATAGTAGCCGGCTCCTTTTCAGGAGTTTCTCTTTTAGAAAACGGAGAGATAACATGGAATTACAAAACGAAAGAAAGGGTATTTGACGTTTATACAGGGGATGTAGATGGCGATGGCAATTCCGAGATTCTTGCATTATCCGACGATGATACAGTACATCTCCTGGACATGAATGGCAGGCTCATATGGAAAAAAACGATCGATAGGTTGGTCGATTCCTTGATTAAAGATTTAAATGACGACGGCGTTACCGATACAATTTTATTGAAGAGAGACAAGATCTATTCTATCGACAAGGATGGAAATCTTCAATGGGTATACAATTTTAATGACATACTCCTTACAATTAGTGTAGACAATAACAACAATATATTTGTTGGCTCTCAGGATAAACTGTACAAATTTAGAATAAATCCGGACTATTTCTTGAACGAGGATGCCAAAAGGTTTTATGCAGAGGCTCATAGCTACTATCTTCAGGTGGAATATCCCAAGGCGAGGATCTATGCAAACAAATCAAAGCAGCTCTTCTTAGAGCTTGGCAATCTGGAAGAGGCTCTGAAGTGCGACTCCATACTTATCGCTACGGAGCCAGATACAACAAATGAAAGCAAGAGAAAGAAAGCAGATGAATACTATGCAAAAGCCCTGGAGTTTATGGATCTAACATCCTACGAGGAAGCAAGAAATTATGCAGAGATGGCCTTGAACCTTTACTGGGAGATAAACGATAAAAACAGCAGTCTGAAATGTGATCTCCTCATTGCAGATATTGATAAGGGAACAAGGGAGGCAAAAAGAAACCGGGCTACAGAATACTATACAACAGCCAGGGAATTCCTCTCCAATAATCTATTCGAGAACGCATCCGTTTATGTATTGAATGCGTTACAGATCTATCAGGAGTTAAACGACACGACAGGAATATCAGATTCTGAATCCCTTATGCAGGAGATCAAATTGGGGGAAAAGATATACAATGCCGGTTCCTTCTATTCGTTAGCTGTTAAATCCTTAAGCTCTGGCGATTACGAAAACGCCACCATCTATGCAGAACGGGCAAAGGACACATATACAGAATTGAACGACTCCGAGAAAATCACGGAATGTGATTCACTGATAGATACCTGTGATCGATATGTAAAGGCAGACTCATATTTCAATCTTGCAATGGAGCATTACCGTAAATCATACCTGGAAAACGCCACCATCTATGCAGAAAGGGCAAAGGACACATATACAGAATTGAACGACTCCGAAAGAATTGAGAGATGTGATTTTTTGCTCTCGGAGATAGAAAGAATTAAGAGGGAAACCCTTTTGAATTACCTCCTGATCGGAATTCCAATTGTAGCAGCAATAATTCTGGTAGCATACTTACGGATTTGGAAACCCCGGAAGTGAAAGATATTACAGAGGAATCCGGAGATAGTGCAGGATCAGAATGAATATCACCCCGGGGACACCAAAGATTGCGGTAATGATCAATTTTAATAATGTAATCTTCATCTCTACATCAAATATGTGAATCAGGATCAAAAGAAGCAGGACTCCCACTATTGAGTTCAATATATACCTCTTTGAGAGACTCCATAATTTTGCTATTATCGCAATTATTGCAAAAAAAGCGGCCAGATAGAAAAGCCAGTACAGGCTTCTTATCCAGGGAAGCCATTCACTAACGGGCCACAAAAAATCCCTCGATAATAAGCTATTTATCGATTCCTCAAGCCCGGGGAAAAATCCAAAGATGAACCCGGATATGGCATCAACTACAGCCTTTATGGCATTAAAAAAGGTATCTATAATAGGTTTTAATTTATCATCCGCCGAAACTATAATCGATAATAAGAGTATCAAAAGGATTACTGCTAGAAACTTTATAGTAATTTTCATCTCGATTATACCTAATTTGAGCATATAAACAGGTTATCGATAGATCGTATTCCTTACAACACACCCCGCTTCAACATACGCTCCTGGATAGATAGACCTGCCGGGCATTATGGAGACATTTATTCCCGTTTTTACATTATCCCCCATCAAACAACCGAACTTTCTCCTCCCGGATTTTGTTAATTTATCCTTTATCTCTATTCTAACTTCATTATCATCGACCCTCAGATTTGCAACCAGGGTTCCGGCGCCAAAGTTGCACCCCTCACCTATTATAGAATCGCCGACATATGATAGATGGCCTATATTCGTTCCCGACATGATGATAGAATTTTTGATCTCAACGGCATTGCCTATTTTCACATCATTCTGAATTGATGAATATGGTCTTATATAGGAATTTGGCCCGATTACGCAGTTTTCTCCTATGTAACATGGACTCTCTATATACGAACCAGATTTAATTACGGTGTTTTTTCCGATATGTACCGGCCCCTTTATCATGGCAAATTTCTCTATTTTAATGCCCTTGTCCTTTCCAAGCTTCATCTCCCTTATCATTATCTCATTGGCATCCAGGAGATCCCATGGCCTGCCTATGTCAATCCATCTACCCTTGCTTTTAAATCCATGAACTTCACCCTTTTTTATCAAAATCTTAATCGCATCTGTTATCTCATACTCCATTCTCATGGATTTTTCTATCTTTCTTACTGCATCAAAAATCTCCCTGTTGAGGATATATATCCCCGCGTTGGCAAGATCGCTCTCTGGTTTTTTCGGTTTTTCCTTTATCTCCGTAACCCTCTTTCCTTTCAACTTGACGATCCCGAATTCTGAGGGGTTCTTAACTTTAACCAGACAAAGACTTGTTTTTGATTTATTCTCTCTATGTTTATTCACCAGACCCCTTATCAATTCATTGGAAATGATTAGATCACCGTTCATCACCAGAAATTCATCCTTTATCTTATCCTCAACCACGGAAACAGCATGGGCGGTTCCTAACTGTTCCTTTTGGGTGATATATTCGATTCTTAACTCTTTGAATCTCTTCCCGAAGTAATCGACTATTTCCTCTTTCTTATAACCGACTATCAATAACGCTTTTCTAAATCCATTATCCGATAATGCCTCCAGATCCCATTCAAGTATCGGTTTTCCCGCAACCGG
>DAOVSE010000053.1 GCA_030633595.1 Candidatus Altarchaeota archaeon | reverse complement strand
ATTATGCACCTTAGAGTTATTCCAGAGATACCTTGGAGAGCCTGGTCCTCCAGGAACAATTATCGCATCGTAGTCATCTATATTTACATCATCTATCAATACATCCGGAGTTACAGTCATCCCCAACACGCCCTTTGCCTCTCCCGGTTGCAATCCGGCAACGGTTACATTCACTCCGGAGCCTTCAAGCTTTTCTTTTGGGATTTTAAATTCCTCATCCCTGAAATTCTCGGGCATCAATATTATCAAGGCATTCAAGTCCATCACCTCCAAATCCCGTACAGGTTTCTCTTCCTTTGTAATACATCCTGTTGCCATTAATAGGAAAAGAACCAGTGAGATATATTTTTTCAACTCTACGGTTAATAATTGGTGAGGCGGGTTAAAAGGTTAGACCAACCTGATAGTATCTAAGGTCTGAGGTGCAGTAGATTCAAAACCGAACATCTCATGGAGGGTCATGGCGAGATTCATCGCTTTTTTCTCTTCGCCGTGAACGACTAATGCCCTCTTTGGCTTTGGATAGATCTTCTTGGAATAACCAAGCAGCTGCCTCCTGTCTGCATGACCGCTGAAACCATCAATGGTTTTTACCTGCATATTTATCTTTAATGCCACTGTCCTGCCGTTCTTTTCAATAGGTAATTCAGATAAGCCGTTCTGTATTCTTCTTCCTAATGAACCCTCTGCCTGATAACCTACAAATGCCAGGGTGTTGTTAGGATCCCCCGCAAAATTCTTGAAATACTCAACAGAGGGCCCGCCAGTCATCATCCCGGAAGTGGCGAGAATTACACATGGATCCTTGCTCTCTATGATATTCTTCCTTTTCTTTGAATCTACCCTCTCAAACGTATCCGTTACGAATGGATTATAGCCATTAAAAATCCTGTGGCGAATATGCCTTTTTAGATACTCTGGATAAGATGTGTGGATTGCGGTTGCTTCCCAGATCATTCCATCCAGAAATACTGCAACATCCAATTCCTCGTATCTAGAATAGCTTTCCAGTACCATCATAACCTCCTGGGATCTGCCTACAGAGAACACGGGAATCAACACCTTGCCCTTATTCTTTACCGTCTCCTGTATCGCATGAATTAATTCCTTCTCCGCATCCCTTCTTTTTGGTTGTATGTCGTATCTTCCACCATAGGTGCTTTCGATAATTAGGGTTTCAACCCTCGGGAATTCATAATTTGCGGCTTCTAAAAGTCGTGTATCACCAAATTTTATGTCGCCGGTATAAACCAGATTGTGGAGACCCTCACCAAGATGAAGATGAACTATTGAAGAACCGAGGATGTGACCCGCGTTATAGAGGGTTAATCTCATATCAGGTGTTATATCCGCAACCTCACCGTATTCCAAAGGAATCACATACTTGATCATCTTCCTCACATCTTTTGAGGTAAATGGAAGCTCGTTTTCTTCTCTCTCACCTATCTTTATCGCATCTAATTGCAATAAAGTCATCAGATCTCTTGTTGGTTCCGTACAATAAACGGGACCCTCATATCCATATTTATAGAGATAAGGGATAAAACCACAGTGATCCAAATGTGCGTGAGAGAGAATAACAGCATCCAATCTATCTATTGCCAGTTTAGATGCTCTAAAGTCAGGAAATCTGCCATTGTCGGTAGCGGCGGTATTTATTCCACAGTCAATTAAAACATTGCTCTCCGGTGTTTGTAGCAGAAAACAGGACCTGCCAACCTCCCGTGCACCTCCCAGAGGAGTAATTCTTATCCAGTCACACTCAGAATCTGGCTTTCTGTAGATATTCCTTCCGATTTTCTGGAGTATCTTTTGTCTCTCATTACTGCTCTCGTAAAGGGTTTTTCTAATGCTTCTTATAGTTTCTGACTCAATCGGAGACTTCCTTAAAAGCTTTGGTATCCACCCCGTCTTTTTCGTAATCTCATCCAGGGTTATGCCCTGTTTTCCAATAACTAGGCCCAATTTTTCAGCCTCTATATAGACCTCTCTGAACTTGGGATCAAACCCTATACCCTCTATATTAGCATCCTTAGGTATTGTCTCTTCGATTATCTTCCTGGCCTCCTCAGGATCCATAAGCTTTGAAGATGTCGACCTGAGGATAATCCTCTTCTTTAGCAGCGTTGCTAAACTTCTGATCTCTTCGTCATTCTCCACAAAAAAAGGAAGGTCATCGGTATAGAGAACTATCTTTGGACCCTCTAGATCGATCTTCGTTATCTTGCCAGATGGAGCATTTTCCCCCACGAGCTGCTTAATATCCTTAAACTCCAAGAAACTCACCTTCTATTGGTTAAAATTCGTGATTAATCTTTGTTATCATAACTCAAAAATCTTTATAGTCTGAAAAAAATTCACATACAACAAAATCTAGTTCATTCTTTTTTAATTTCTTCTATCAATCCATCTATCTCTTCTTTCTTATATGCTCTAAAACCCTCTTTCGTAATGGTAACCAGACTTATACCATCTCCTGTCGCACAATCACGTTGCATAGCAGATTCTAACGCCCTCAGCGCGATTGGAAGATTTTCCTCAACTGCTTTGTCTTCTGAATATCTCTGCTCGAGAACACCATATGCCATTGGAGAACCGGAACCGGTGGCAGCCATCTTCTCTTCGATCAAACCTCCAATCGGGTCTAATGTATAGAGGGTTGGTTTTCCGTTATCGTACCCACCAATAATAAGCTGCACTATATAAGGAAAGACCTTACTGCCCTGAAGAATGTTTGCCATCAATGCAGATATCGCCTTGGCTGACATCTTTTTCCTGTTGTTCATTTCATAGAGGGATGCTTCAGCCTGAATTAAGCGCATTAAAGCCTCCGCATCTCCCACGGAACCCGCAACTGTTGCCCCGACCATATCATTTATGTTAAATGTCTTTCTGGCTCTTTTACTCGCTATAAAGGTTCCCCACGATGCTCTCATATCTGCTATAAATACTACGCCGTCACTACAGGTTAACCCGATTGTAGTCGTTCCTTTCAGAGTTTTTGGTTCCAAAGAAATCCCTCAGAAAAATAGAGCTTGATATGACATCTATTAAATTCTATATACATATAGTACATTTAGTATATAAAAAGGGCAGGGGTCTAAAACTCGCTCAGCCCTTTCGTTGCTTCGCAAAATTCAACAAAATAAGATCGAAAAGGCGGAATTCCCCCCCCCTCAAAACTCGCTTAGTGATCTCTGTCCTGAACCATAAAAATTGTCACCTTCCCCTTTAAGGGTGGGTCTGCCGTACTGTCCGCCACCACCCGCTACGTATTTGATCCTGCCGGTTCTGAATTTCTCTATTATCTTCCCCACCTCGGGATCTACTTTCCTTATCTTCGAGGTATCCGAATCTAACAGCACAGTTATTTCTGTTCCAAAGTGATTTATCAATCTCTCCCATCTTTCGTGAATCCTCTTACTCGTTATGGTTCCAATTCCAGTAGCTAACGAGACAACCTCCGCCAATGGGATTATATACACATATCTGGGCCTGTGCCCGGGATGATGTGGCTTTTCCCACGTCGCCAGTTCATTGATTCTGTCTGAGACACCCTTCTTTATCATTCCTCTGCACTCCGGGCATCGCCATTTCAGTCTTTCTGCATCCTGAAGCCTGAAACGCAAAAAGCATCTGGTACAGGCGGTTAGATGATACTTTCCCTCACTTGGATTCAAACCAACGTTCAGGACAAATCTTCTATCATTCTTGTGTTCAATTGCCCTCCTTATCTCATCAAATCCCAGTTCCTTTACCAAAATCCTGTTAAACTCCCTCCCAAGGCGGTGGGGCCAGGGTGAATGCGTATCCGAATTTGTCATGAAGGTAATCCCCTGCAACTCCGAGATTCGATCCGCCATATGACTGTCTGCAGAAAGACCGAGTTCGAGGAATTTTACCCCCTCTACATTATCACCATAGCACTCTCTAAGGGAATTGTACTCTT
This sequence comes from Candidatus Altarchaeota archaeon, assembly GCA_030633595.1. GTDB lineage: Archaea > Altiarchaeota > Altiarchaeia > IMC4 > QMZM01 > QMZJ01. Next base: position 5,042 of record DAOVSE010000053.1, on the reverse strand, counting down.
TATAGATGGCAGTCCACGGCGTGAATGCATGAGCGGGCCCCACTAAGGCATCGACCTCTAGTGAAGAATCAACGATCTGCTCGCCATTGAGTCTTAGATGGGGCCTTCCCTCTTTTTCAATATCTGATGAATATTTCCTAAATTTCTCATTCAATTCTTCAGCGGAAGAGATCGATGGAAAAAGCAACAGATGATGAACCCTTTTGTAATCCTCAACCTCCGTAGTTATCAGGAATCTTGTCTTAAATTCAGGTGACGAGTAGATCCCATTCGATTCCTCGGTCAGATTATTCTTTATATGCCTCAACCAATCAGGATTCAATGCATCCCCCGTTCCAATGAGATCCAAACCCTTTAATTCAGCCTGCTTTGCAATTACCGGGAGCACCATATCCTTTGATGTTCCACCAGAGTACCTCGAATGGATATGGAAATCGACATTAAACTGTTGCATGTAAAGACTTGGTTTTCAGAATAAATTAGAAGCCACAATTACATGGGAGGGTGTGGCATCGTTAACTGTACCCCCAACCCTTAGTTAAGGAGTATAATAGTAATCCTGGTCTGTTGGATACCAGTTGCCATCACTGCACCGGACTTCGTAGACGGGACGATAACTGTAAAAAGAGAATGTACGCCAATCTTTAATACTCCAAGGTCTCAGATAGAATGAAGTCCTTTTCCATTCTGAGGTTCTCTTATAGCCTTCATAGCGGTAGGTGCCTTTAGCACACTTGCAGAATTTTCTCATCTGAAGCGGACCTCTGAAAAGATACTTGTTCTCTGCACTCCAACACTTCACGCCAGGCGTAGAAAGCAACGTAAAGGATATAGACTCTGTCGTAGTATGATCTAAGAAGTCTGTTGCCGTCACCTGAAGAACGTGACTGCCCACATCATAGATGGTTGTGCCATTCACGTAGACTTCACCATCCAACAGCAGAGACAGATTCTTCAGCCAGACATCACTTACAGTTATCCTGGGTGTGACATTAAAGATATAGACTTCGCCATCCACTACTCCAGTTATCTGAATTTCAGGATAGGCATTATCTACAACAACAAAAGCCTTTGCCTTACCAACTTCACCAAAAGAATCATTTGCATAAAGCTGGAGGACATGCATTCCATCAGCATAGGTTGAAGTATCCCATACATAAGGCAATGACTCCGACACCTTAACATCATCGATAGTCAAATAGAAACTATTCAGGTTAGGGTCGATGATCTCTCCATTAACTATTGCATTACCTTCAACAAATGCTGAAACATTAATTGAGACCTGAGGCGGCCTATTAACTACCTTCAGAACAGAATATGCTGTAAAATTTAGGTAGTCAGCATCCCCCCTATATACTGCCTTCATCACATACTCACCAACATCCAATGTATCAGGTATGATATATGTTACATTGACTCGACCATATCCATCAGTCACAAAAGTGCCCAGATCAGTTCCAGCCACTTCAAGGCTTACAGGCTTATCTGATAGAGGCTCAGCTAAGGAAACCAACCCAACTTCCACCGTAACTTCTTCATCGTTTGTGCCATGGATCAAAGGCAAGTTTATTATCGTAGGTTTTTTGGTTATACCCCTTAAGGACACCACCATTGACTTAAGTGTTTCGTTGACTGCTTCAGAGATATTCAAACCCCCTAAAACACACTCGTTCACGTCTTTTTCGATTTTATTGAAGTCCATGAGATAAACGTCAACCTTCGATGTAGTCGTTGGGACAACGTCAACTCTGTATGTGACCTGCTGGAAGACTAAGGTATCATTTAGGGCAGACACCAAGATAGGTCTTGAAATAGTCAGATTATATGTTCCATCGCCTGTGCCGTTCAACAGCAGGATGAAGTTGTCTGTGTTTGTTAAAAACGTTATCTTCTTTGTGCCATTAATTAGCTTATAACTAGATCCAGGAATCTCTAAATCAATTCCGCCGGAAGCATTGAATCCGATATGTCTACCTTCAGCATCATAGATGTGGACATCCACAGGAGAATGAACCAAGATAGTCAACTCACCAACATAGGTCTCCCATGGATCAACCCGCAGTATTTCACCGTCGAAGATGCATTGATAACAGTCGGGTAGAAGCCAGCTACCGCAGGGAATGCTGAAATCAGATAGGTTCAGATAAAAGTCTCCAGTTATTATAACCTCAGAGCCTTCCGTTCTGATGACAGGGGACAATCCACGGAGCCCATGGTATTCGATCTCCCTTCCGTCCAACAGCCTCGGGAATAATGAACGCACTCCCTGATGCTCTTCAAAGTCGCCAAGTGATGCTGCGACCTCACCCAAAAGATGTATATCATTGACCTGGGGGGTAGGTAGACCTGCATTAAGTTCTACACATTCGAGAGGATGGCAAAATGTGCCGTTAGCAACAGCATCAACTCCGGCGCCAATAACTGTTTTTCCGCCTGGCACTATGGCTTGGGGTCCTGCTAGTCGCAGATTCAATCCTGCATCTAGTGAGGGATTCACATGCAGACCAGCAGCAATTAATCCGCTAAATCTTACCAAGCTTAGATCAAGGTCCAGTGATTTATTATAGCCTATATTCCGCTCCTTTAATCCAATACCTGCAGAACAACCTATCTGGTCAGGGAAGTCATCGGCTAAGTTGCCAGTGTCTTCATCATAGTATTTAATGAAACTTCCTTGGCAATTCAGGCCCTTACTTATGCCTGGTCCGATAGCTGATGCCCCAAAACGTGTGGAAATCTCAGCACGCTCCTTCACAGGGTTATAGTATATCGGGCCTTGAGAGTATATCCCATCCAACCTAATTGCGAATTCGCCAGCATCCAATAACTCAGACACCAGATTGAGTAATTCCTCATCATCACCTATTAAAGGAATCTGCCTTATCTGGTCCACGGTCGTTATTTCAAGCTCGGGATATGTCATATCAAGCATGACGATATCATCATACTTAGATTCAACAACAGTATCGCCTGCATACCACTCATTTGTGTCAAGCCCTATCTCCGGACCCATTATAGCAGCCTTCGCAGGGTAAAATGCAGGAGAATAATGAGAGAACCGATTTATCCAGATGTCATCATTGTCAACCTCCAGATGACATCTCTTCTTTTCATCATGCCCAGTAGCATTATCGTCATAATCATAATAAGTTTCATAGAAGTCATATGGGAATATGTTTAGTGATACCAACAAACAAAGTTCAGGACCAGGAGGGCATCCAGAAAAAGACGCATAGGGTAGATAATCTACATTGCCCTCACTCAGGGTATATGGAATATCACAGAATCCGTCCATGTCTAAGTCAACACAGGTTTCCGAATACCCCGTCACCTCTGGATTAGCCCAATAATTTCCCCCAATCTCTGTTCCATCGGAATAGATTCGTTCACCCGGTTGCCTAGTTGTATTCCAGTACACATTAGATACTGTATCAAGCATAACATTGAGGGTGTTATTAAAGAAGTTATTATAGATATACGTAGATTCAAACCCTCCAGAGGGTATATTCCAGAGATACAACCCCCAACCATTGTTTTTTTCTATGATGGAATTTTTAACAGTAATTCCATTCATATTACCAAAGGATATTCCTCCACTAGTACTAGATGTGACTATGACGTTATCTAAAACTGTGCCAGCATTAACACCTGCATATTCTGCCCCATAGTTATTAGAATCAATAAGCACGTTGGTTAAATTAATATCTTGTGAATCGTCAATCTGGACTCCACTCAGAGTAGAAGAAAGTATCTGAGAATTTATAACCTGCCCATGGCTTGCTCTATCAAACCAAATACTCCGCATCCACTCAGAAAGGACACAATTCTTGATAACAATCCCTTCATGGTCAGGATATGTATAAATTCCAGTACCAGTACCCATACCATCTATTGTATGCCCATGACAATCTAAAGTCACGTTGTCTGCCTGAATAGAAATGCAAACACTATCACTTGAACCAGTGATATCTGCGATTAGATTATAGGTTGCATCGGATACATCAAGGGTAGCACACGAAGATATATCTGTTTCGGTTGGAGTGTAGATACCAAACGCATATACTTTTGCATCCCCCGAACCCACTACTAATATACCGTCTGATATTGCAGGAGATGAATGAACATGGCTACCTGTTTTATAAGACCATCTTGTAATGCCTGTTTCTTCTTCATAAGCGAGTATCTTATATCCATCCGCTTCTCCTATATAGACTAATCCATTAGCTACGGCAGGCGAGCCATAGAACCATGTTGTTTCACTCTTGCTCCAGAGTAGTGAACCATTTGTTTCATTAAGTGCAAACATATCACCGCTTCTGCTTCCAAAGAATACTCTTCCATTATGTACTGCAAAACCATTGTATTTCTCTTGTCCAGGTGTTTCATACGTCCAAAGAATATTTCCTGTATTCTCATCTAATGCCCAAACCTTACCTGTTCCATTCACCCAGATATCTCCCATCACAAGAACCTTTCCGTTTATTACTGTGGGGTCTGAGTGTATATCTATTTCATCTGCACCTCCATCAAAGTCCCTGCTCCATATTACTGTACCATTGCTTTCTGATAAGGCATACACCTTAGCGTCAAAATCACCAAAGAATACTTTTCCATTAGCTATTGCCACCTTGCATTGCATGATTGTTGAGAATGTCCATATCTCTGCTCCTGTGTCAGCATTAAGCACATATAATCCAGTAAAATCTACCACAAAGACCTTCCCATTATGTGCATTGACTGAGGAATAGTGGTCTCCGTGGGGGTAATCCCATAAATGTGAGCCGTTTTGGGCATCTATAGCATCTATATGAAGATAGCTTTGCATAAATACCTTCCCATTATATACTGTAGGGGATGATAGGAGGGACCCGCTATTTAGTGTGTAATTCCATATATGTGCTCCAGAAGTCATATTTAATGCATATAGGTGATGGTCATCTGAACCAATGTAGACTATTCCATTCGCAACTGCTGGAGAAGACCAGATGTCATTTCCTGTAGTGAATGTCCACAGAGTTTGATTATCGATAGGGGATACATCT
>DAOVSE010000016.1 GCA_030633595.1 Candidatus Altarchaeota archaeon | reverse complement strand
GTTGTAGTGCCTAACTCCTCTAAAAATCGCTTAAAAATTCAAACCAGAAACATGAAGAATAGTGGAAATGACCCCCCTCTCCCTCACACATAACCCTCATCCTTTTTCTCAGATCTTATGGGGACGGCGCTATCACTTTTAACACCCTTCCAGATGGAGCCGTACCTCTCTTGTATTTGGTGCTCAATTGGCTTTGCTTCATCAAGACTCTTCCTTACATGGATTGCCTCGATGAATTCAGACTCGTCTAGAACTGCGCGATCCCCTGCAAGCCTTATCAAACCACCAAAATCCCTAAGCCTTAGAGTAAGAGCATTTCGTTTTCCATCTAATTCAAAGGCACGCTTCCTTGACTCCTTAATAATCTCCTCAATCGCCCCCTTACTCGCATGAGGTATCCTACTGTCTATCTCTACTTCCTGGGCAATAAACTGGAGCAATGTTTTTCTGTTTTCTTCGTTATCAGGCATCGTTGTTTCTAACAGGATTTCATAACCATTACCAACTATCCTTGATCTTAAGGGCGGCAAAATCTTTTCAATATCTGCAATATTACATGCGCCAACAAAAATGAAGTCACAGGGAACATTGTTGACCTTTACAGAAGCACCGGCGGAGTGGGGATTTCTCCCGATAATGGAGAATTTCTTTTCCTGCATTGCTGTTAGGATGAAATTCTGCAGGTACTCCATATGTGGCAATTCATCGACAAAAAGAACCCCCTCATGAGCCTCATGAATTGCTCCGGGGATAACTCTCTCATATGCAGGAGTTCCTATCTCTGGATGGCTTCCGTATGGATCGTGTCTGACATCACCGAGGAGTTCTGTCTCTGAAGCTCCGGTTGCGTGTACAAAAGGAATCCTGTCTATGGGAATAAGAATCTTCATCTGTTTTTTCTCACTTACCTTTCTGATATTATCTAAGGTGGATTGATCCAAAACTCGTATCTTTCCTTCACCAGCATGTTGATACACAATGATCTTTTCTCTACCATCACTACCGATTCTTGTAGTCTTTACCTCTCTTTCTGGTCGTCTAGTGCCCAGTTCAAAGACCTCAGTTATTATATCACCAAACGGGGTATTTCTCCTACTCCATAAAACCCTGCTATATTTATTGTTTCCACACTTTGGACATATTGTCTCATTAACCTCACTGATCTCACCACAACTTGAGCATCTAAACCCTAATTGTTCTGCAACAAATGATGGAACCTCCTTGGGTGAAATGAGAATTCCTCTCACGGGCTGACTTTCCTTCTCTTTTTCAAGCTCCCCTCTTTTTATGATCTCAAGTTCCGGCCTCTCCGGGTTTTGTGGATTACAAACTACTCGTATCTCCTCATTAGGCCTTGACAGCTTTAATGCCAATGCTTGAGCTATCATACTCTTTCCGATTCCGGGTGGGCCAACTAAGAGAAGATTGCGTCTCTGTTTTATCGCACTTTTTACCTTGTTTATAACGTGGTCTTGCCCAATGATCCTATCTATTGGATCCGTTGGAATTTCAACATCTCTGGTAGTCTCTATCTCATCTAAATACATTTTATCTAAAGAAATAATCGCTAAGTATAATGTAGATTCTGGAGTATAAAAGTTTAAGGCAATGGCGCTTGACATCGGTATGAATTTAAGTGTTGGCGTCCCTCACAACCGAGCCCTCGGCTTGGGCGCGTCCTCAAAACACCTTTGGTGTTTTGGGAGCCAGAATTCTATAGAAATTCTGTGCTGTCAGACCGAAGGTCTGCCACATATGAGGACTAATGACGTCATTATTTTAAGATTCCCCTTAGAAATCTTAAAGCCACAAAAACTTTAAAAAAGAAAGAAGAGAAGGCAAAGTTAATTCTTTTCGGTCAAAATCTTTACCTTTTTTGTATTTGAGATCGTAGATTTATTGATTCCTACAATATATTCTACCTTACTTTCTGCGGCCGCATCAACCAAGCGCTGGGTTACTATACCGTCAAAGACAACGCAATGAGGTTGAACATCCTTCAGGCTATCTACCAAATCCTTGATCTCTATCTCAGTTATAATTTCCAAATTTTCGTCATAAAGTCTGGCAGTTAATTTGCCTTTCACCGGAGTCAGAAGCTCCAACAGTTTTCTATTATCCTCGCCTTTTTCCTTAATCCTTCCCTCATCCCTTTCTTGATAACCCTTGACCTGACTTAGTGGAACCTTTCGACGAAGAGCCATTATTATTTCTTTCTTACCGAGTTCTTCAACCTCCTTGCCCTTTGGTGCTCTGGCTACAAAATCAATATCAGCCACTTGTACCAATTCTTTTAGAATAATCTCTCCACCCCTATCTCCATCTAAAAAAGCGATGGTTGTTTTTCCCTTACATAGATCTATTATTGCCTTTGGTATGTTTGTTCCTCCCACCGCAACTACGTTCTTTATACCACATTTAAGCAGGTTCAGAACATCCGCTCTTCCTTCAACCAAGATAACACCCTCTACAGATTCTATCCCGGGACCAGAGGGCTGACCTTGATAGGTAGTAATCTCGCTCAGTTGAACTGACTTTTTTACCTCCTCAGTCAGCTTATCGCTCTCAGGAATTTCCTCATCAATCAATTTTTTAAGTAAATCCTTTGCCCTGTCAATAATATGTTTCCTCTTTGAGGATCTAGCATCCTCTATCTCTTTAATGTTAATCTTTGCATTACAGGGCCCTACTCGGTCGACAGTCTCGACTGCTGCTGCTATGATGGAGGTTTCCACCATATCCAGGCTTGAAGGTATCACTACACTGCCGGCGGATTTCCCCACCTTGGTGTTGATATCCACCTCAATTCTACCGATTCTACCGGTTTTTTGCAACTCTCTCAATTCAAGATCTTCTCCCAGTAAACCCTCAGATTGACCAAAAATCGCTCCGACAACATCGGGTTTCTCAACTACACCATCAATCGTAATATCTGCATAAATATTATACTTTATCGTATCTGCTGGCGCTTTCGCCATTTAAATCACCTCATAATAAACAAACTCTAAAATCAGATTATATCTTACGTCAAGAAGGAGTTACTACAAACTACTCTTCTACTTTAATTTGATTGGTAAACATGATTAATGAGAGCCTTCACAACTCTTGACATAACGAGTTTGATATAATCCTCATATCAACTACTACTATTTTGGATTTAATCAATAAAAAACACCAATTATCGTAATATCCTTTCTACCTCATCGACACACCTCCCTTTTATCAAAATCGTCTTCTTTCTTGACAATTTTCCAGATATAATTTCGCAGTTCCCAAAGATCTTAGAAAATTTTTTTAAAATCTCCTTATTTGCCCTTCCCTTCAAAGTAGGCTTCGAGGTCCAAACCCTGAGTCTTTCACTCTCTTCATCATATTTAAAGCCATCTTTTTTCGAATTTGGAATAATCTGTATGTTAATCATCACGCCGTCTTTACAGGGTCTGATGCACATTGGCATTTCAGATGGTGTTTTTCTTTATAATCTTGTTCAAAATTTCGAGGAATTTCTCAGTTTCTTCCTCTTTTAGGTCAATGATGCCACCCTCCTCAATCCTCAGATCATTATCATCCGCAACCGCCACAAGCGCTTTAGAAACCGGTGATCCAAACATCATCTGCAGCTCTGGATCATTATTCAGATCCTCGATGATACTGTGGAGAACGTCTATTCTTATACCTACCCGTTCTTTATCGATCTGTTCCATATTATCACTATATAATTAATATATTATCTCATCTAATTTATATCTTTCTATCGCAACCCCAATTTCCCGACAGATTCTTCTCCCACAACTCATGGGCTCATCGTAGAGAACATCGGAATATGTAGAGCCGCGAATAAAAAGATTCGTTCCCGCAACAATCCTCCCGGAGATTTCAAAACAGATAAACTCCAACTCAGGAGTACAGATCATCTCCACACAGAATGGTCCTATTATGCCCGGTTTAAATAATCCCTTTGATGTCTTCACGAGGTTTCTGCCAACGTTCATTAAATCTGGAAGAAGGGATTCCCTCAATACGACGGGAACATTTCCGGTAATAACGTAACTGGGATCTATTTCGATCTCTCTCTGAATAACATTCGGAATTCTTACCAACCCATCAACATTGGATTCGTATCTTATATCCATACCCAATAGCTCCAATTTATCGTCCAATGGGGAATAAAAGAAATGGGGATAAAAACGGGTTCCAATGACATACTCCTGTATCGTGTAATCTTTTTTAATATTTTCGGGGAGATCAATCACCTTTAACTTTCTGTGGAACTCAGCACTGTTTTTAACGAGAAAATAACCCTTGCCCCCAAGTGCTCCTGGAAATTTTACAATAACCAAGCAGTCGATCTCATCCGGAGATTTGAATTCTCGCGGCACCTTCAAATTGGCCTCCTCAAACCACCGTCTTTCCATTTTCCTGTCAGATTCCCATTCCAGAACCAATCTGTTACCTAGCATGGGAACCCTCAGGCTTTCTATTATGTTTTTTGAACCAACATATTCCACAAATGAGCCGTGGGGAATCAAAATTACATTTCTGTCTATCAGTTCATCCTGAATCTCATCCAGAAGTATATCCCCATACGAATCGATCTCTAATACATCATCTACTGCGGGCAATTCCCTGTAAAATCCCGCTGCCTTTTTCGTGCAGAGGAGCAGATTTTCGAATCCTTCATCTCGCGCACCCTTTGTAATCTGCAATGCAGTATGGCTACCGAGCGTACAGATCTTTAATTTATTCAAATCATACCCCTTGAGAATATCATTTATATACTCTTTCGAAATCATTTTTAGGTAACGATCTCCTCTAATCTGTCTGTTTCTATGGCCCTCTTTATTTCCATGGCCAATCTTCTACCTGTTGAGACATTCTTTCTCCAGAGTGTGTTACCATATGCATGCCCGACAGACATATGAACATTGGTGCCCCCACCAATCCTTGGGGCTACATCATAAATGAAGAAGTTATTGTCCTTATCCACACACGTCTGAAGACAGAAGGGCCCTATGATCCCTGGTTTGTAATATTCCTTCGTAGCCTTCGCATATTTTTCAGCCAACTCAAATGCCCCATCAAGCAGACTTTCCCTTACCGTGGCCGAATTATGACCACAGACCGTGTATTCCGGAACCCTCTGTTTTTCGTTCAGGGTCAACTGCTGTTGAGCGGGCAATCTCACATGACCGTCTAACGAGGTTTCAAATCTCCAGTCAACACCCAACAATTCAATTCCACAAGTATCCTCATTCAATGGTGAAGAGAAGAAATCAAAATTGAACACGGGCCCGATAATGTACCTCTCGATTCTGGCATTCTTCAGTAAATCCTCCGTGATTACCCCCTGTTTTATAAGCCCCCTAGACTTTTCTTTGTATTCCTCATACGAAGCCGCCGTAAAAAAACCCCTCTCCAGCTTCTTCTTTGCGTGATGCAGTTTGACAACGACCAGCTCATCGATATCCTCAGGGTCATTTATCCTTTCAGGGTATGGCAGACCTGCCTTTTCCAGCAACCAGTAGTAGTCCTTTTCCTGTCCCCGTTCCTCGCTCCTTAAGAGGTTTCTACTTCCCACCAACGGAACCGCAAAATCGTTCTCTATCCTGTCCAGTTTTATATAAGACGTAAAGGATCTGTTGGGTACAAACAAAATATTATCGGCAAGTATTTTCTCTTGCTCTTTTCCCCCCATTATCTCCTCGAATTTATCGTAGACAACATATTCATCCACAACGCCCCTTATAACCCTTCCGTTTTCCCTAATCGCTTTGAAATATCTGGTATATGTCTTCTCTCTACCCCTCTGGCAGTACAGCATCGTCCTGAATCCCTCCTCTACGGCGCCATCCGCAACATCCAAAGCGGAATGAGAAGCCAGGACACCTACTTTAACATCATCCAGGTCATACCCTTTTATTTTCTCGAATATAATCTCCCTGTCAATCATTGTAGAATTATATTTGATGCAGAATTAAAAAACTTCACAGTAGCTTACAATTGTAGTGCCTAACTCTCTGTAGTGCCTAACTCCGTATGCTGCTGCTTTTCACGTAGTGCCTAATTTCCCCCCAAAGACCACATATTTTTTATAGTTGGACATAATACTTTACATGGGATTATTCGATAGCATATTAGGGAAAAAGACCGATTCCCGAGGGGAGATTGAAAGAAAACTTAAAATTGATCAATATTCCTCTGCATCAACTGGGGGCCATCAGGATATCTAATGTATATAACATAACCTATGTAGGAATAATCCTGGTTGGCGAGGTTATCGAGGGAAACATAAAACCAGGATATGTTAGCGAGGTAAAAGGTAAACAGATAGAAATAAAAGCAATCGAGATGAACCATAAAAAAATGGAGATTGCAATACTCGGTGATAAACGTGGTTTTATCCTAAAGGCGATTCACACAAAACCTGACATAGAAAAAGGCAAAGTGCTATATTTCCACCAGACTTAATTTCTCCTTGATATAAAAACCGGACCCGGCGGGATTTGAAGCACCTTTTTTTTTGAGTAAAAAGAAAGGTGCACGAAAGAAAAACAGTTAAGTGCAGCTAAGCGATAGCGCATGCTGCACATGTTTTGATCAAACTTTTCTTAAAAGTTTGAAACGGACCCGGCGGGATTTGAACCCGCGATCTCCGGATTAGAAGTCCGGTGCCCTATCCACGCTAGGCTACGGGCCCAAACTGTTACACAGTTTGGATCATGTTGTGCCGCGTTCGTCGCACTCAGCAGCACTAACTGTTATAGGTTTTAAATTGAAATTAATTTGATTCTTTTCCGTCAACGCTTTTCTTTTTAAGAAAAGGGTTGGTGTCGGTGCCCTATCCACGCTAGGCTACGGGCCCCATGTGGATATATTACAATATTAGATTTGGCGCAATTATATTCAGAACAGGGTAGAGGGCGGTTAAACCGACGGGGACAAAGAAATTATCATCCACGAGCGTGAAGAACTCAAGTATTGCTCCAACAAAACCGAAGATTAATGCGAGCTGATAGTTTTGCACGAAGAGGAGCACTGAAAGGGAACCGAATACAAAGAAGGCGAGGAAGCCCTCCAGACTTTTCTCCCCCAACCTTATCCTACCGAAGAATTTACCGAACCACGTCGAGGTAGAATCCCCCACGCTTAGAACGGCGATTACCGCGCATGCTACATTAGTTGGAAGGAAGAGGATTGGTGGGACTATACCAATACAGTACCAGATAGATCCCCTGAATGGACAGTTCAGGGCATCACCATCTCTCTCAAAATGGATGATAAGGTGGTTGGCAATTCTTAAATCAGGCCACTTCTTTGGCACAATATAAAGTGATACAGGGGCTATAAACAATGGAATCAGGATGAGATGCCCTATAAGGGGCATAAGGTAATATACCGCAAAACTGATCGTAAGCCCCAATAACAGATGCACCAGTTGCCTTTTTGTCTCCAGAACAAAGACACGATCGTTAAACATTTTAACCTGGCCTCGATATTAGTAAATAGTATAGATTTTGTTGGTATATGCTTAAAAATGTATCTCATAGATTATATGTTTCTCGCGTTCGCTTTCATAACATTGTATTTGGTAATCCTATTCATGGTTCTATTTATACGGAACAGGGAACGAATGTTTGATCATGTTCCTTCAAGTAAACTACCTTCGGTCAGCATCGTTATACCCGCATATAATGAAGAGGAGCACATAGCTGAAACAATTAAAGCAGTTAAACGACTTTCATATCCAGAAGAACTATTTGAGATCCTTGTTATAGACGATGGTTCTACAGACGAGACAGCAAATAAGGCAAAAAGGGAAGGGGTAAATGTAATAGCAAAGGAGAACGCTGGGAAGGCATCTACCTTAAATCTGGGAATTGAGAAGGTGAAGGGTGAGATTATGGGTTGTATAGATGCGGATTCCTATCCGGATGAAGATGCACTTCTCAAGATGGTCCCCTATTTCGATGATCCTGGGGTGGCTGCTGTTACCTCCGCAATTCTCGTAAGAAACCCAAAAAATTTTATGCAGAGGCTCCAAGAGATGGAGTACATCCTGATTGCATGGGGCAGGAAACTTCTGGATTACTTACATAGCGTTTATGTAACCCCTGGGCCATTGAGCCTTTACAGAAAGGACGTTCTCAAAAAGATCGGAGGATTTGACGAGAGAGTTTTAACGGAGGATATTGAAATTGCCTTTAGGTTGCAGAGAAAAGGCTACAAGATAAGGATGGCTTTACTGGCGAGGGTTTACACTAACGTTCCAAAATCTTTCAGAAAGTGGTGGAACCAACGCCTAAGGTGGGACATAGGCGGAATACAGACAGCAAACATATATAAATATGCGGCCTTTAGGAGAAGGTATGGGATCTTTGGGCTGTTTATTGTTCCCTTCTTCTCAATATCAATATTTATAAGTTTATTGGGTTTGGGTTTGTTCCTTTACCTAATATCGATGAGGCTTTTCAATTTCCTAGAATTCTGTTATTATGCCTACCTGGCTGGCATAGATCCGCTCCGGTATTACCCCCTGGTTCTATTACCCAACGTTTTCACCGTTCTTGGTGTGCTCGTCTTTCTTTTCTCTATAATCTATCTAATGGTCGGACTAAAAGCGATGGATAAAAATTTCATCAATGTTAGAACCCTATTTGAGATGTTGATTTACCTGTCAATCTATCTTTTCTTATTCCCAATATTATTGATACAGTCTTTTTGGAGATTAATGGTTTATAGGAAACAAAAATGGTAATTCAGTCTGAAGTCTTTTGGAAGGCATTCGTTTTGACCTTAGTTGTATTTTTGTTGGGCATTTTTGTTGGCTTCTGGCTAGACAGTGCAAGAGTGGAACAGATACGGAAAGAATACACGGAGATGGAGATAAGATCGAGCGATGCTCGATTGCAAACACTATACTACCAAATCTTTAAGAATTCATCCAATTTCTGCGAACCTGCGATAGAAGAGAACCTCAGATTTGCAGACAAGATATATGCCGAGGGTTTACGTATTGAGCAGTACGAAAAAATAAATAAGCTAACACCTTCGTTAATATCTGATAAGAGGAGATATATGCTCTTGAAGTTACAATTCTGGTTAAATTGTATTGAATTGAAGAGGAACTGCAAGGCTAGTTATACAAACGTTGTTTATTTTTACTCCGGTCTCAACGAAACGATAGAGGAGTATGTCCAAGGAGTCGTTCTTCTGGATCTGAAGGAAAGCTGCGGGAGAGACATGATGCTTATACCCCTGACAGTCGATCTCAACATAACGACGATAGATATAGTAAAACTACAGTACAATATAACAACAACACCCACAATTCTTATCGATGAGGAGATAAAATTGGAGGGTCTCCAGAAAAGGGAGGATTTAGAGAGATACATTCAGTGCTAAAATGGTCTTTGAAAAATTGAGAAATGGTTTACAGGGTGCGATGAACCAACTTAGAAAGGCCATTGTAGTCGACAAGAAAACGGTTAAGGGATATATCAAGGAAATCCAGAAAACCCTCCTATCAGCGGATGTTAATGTAAAACTCGTTTTTGAATTATCAAAAAATATAGAAGAGAGGGGCTTGCTGGAAAAACCCCCCGGAGCTTTAGACAGGAAAGAGAATCTGATAAAGATTACCTATGAGGACTTGGTGAAATTACTGGGAACCGGGGAAAAATTGCCCATAAAGGACGGGGAAAAGATTCTCTTGGTCGGAACGCAGGGATCCGGAAAAACGACCACTGCAGCCAAAGTAGCCAGATACCTGAAGAAGAAGGGGTTAAATCCAAAACTCCTGTGTGCCGATACATTCAGGCCCGCAGCATACGACCAATTAAAGCAGTTGTCAGAGGAGATCCAGGTTCCTTTTTACGGTGATCCGAATGAGAAAGATTCGTTAGACATAATAAAAAAAGGGCTGGAGAAATTCAACTCCGGGGTGATCATCATAGATTCCGAGGGGAGGCACAGTCTGGATAAAGAGCTTATGGGGGATATAAACAGAATATATAAAGAGATAAAACCGGAGAAAACCCTTCTAGTCTTAGATTCAACAATCGGCCAACTGGCTGGGGAGCAGGCAAAATCCTTCAAAAACGCCTGTAATGTAGATGGCGTTATTCTAACCAAACTGGATGGCTCCGCCAAAGGGGGGGGGGCTTTATCCGCGTGCGCATCTACTAAGGCCCCGGTCTATTTTATCGGCGTTGGCGAGCACATAGATGAATTCGAGGAATTTGATCCAGAGCGCTTTGTTTCGAGATTAATAGGCTTTGGAGACCTGCAGGGTTTACTGGAAAGGGCAAAGGAGGTGGAATTTGACGAAGAGGTAGCAGAGCGCCTCATCTCGGGGAAATTTACCCTTGAGGATCTCTATTCGCAGATAGAGCAGATGAAAAAATTAGGTTCATTAAAGAAGATCATGGACATGCTTCCATTTGGGGCCAAGATCCCTGCAGATATGATGGACCTGCAGGAGGAAAAACTGAAAACCTTTAGGATTATTATGGATTCAATGACGGACGATGAGATGAAAAACCCAGAGCTGATTAAGCGCTCTAGAATAGAGAGAATAGCAAATGGCTCAGGAAGAAAAACAGAGGACGTCAAAGAGCTTTTGAACCACTATAAAAAGATGAAGAAGATGATGAAAACGATGGGGGATGAAAGGAAACTAAAGAGGGTCATGAAGCGCTTCGGAAGCCTCGGGATGTAGGAATTTGATTTTATCACCCACGTCCACTTCATCGATTTTCTCCACACCAAGCTCAATAACATACTTTGCCGGATTCTTTGGCCTGTAAATTCTCCATGTACCCGGCTTTAGAGGACTGAATGGCTTTATGTTCCTTTGCAGATCAACGACCCTGTTTCTGGAATCCAACCAGATGACATCGATAGAAAATCGCATAAAGAGCATGTGTATTGTTGAAGACCCAATATCCTCCCTTGGCGAAACAAGAACAAGGTCCCGGGGCTTGGAGAGCATCAATCCCTTCATCCGGGATAAAAGAGAATAAACAAATTCAGAATTATCACCAATTACTGCATTCTTGGTCTCGTTTACTATTCTCATACCTATTTTCTGAAGAACGAACGAATTCTATCTAGAATGCCCTGCTTATACGTGTATTCCTTACCAAGTATGTAGTTAGCAACCCCCTTGACTTCTTGACTTATCCTGTGGTTTGGATTTTCTATGACAATCGGATTTTTTGCCTCTACGGATTTTCTCACAGCGTGATCTTCTTGTATAATACCTATAACCGGAAGATCAAAGAATGCAGATATGTTCTCTTTTTTCAATTCATCACTTTTGTTTACTCTGTTGAGAACGATTCCGATAATATTTTTGTCGTACTTCTTTGCAATCGTCTTCGTTCTTAACGCATCAGAAATTGTCGGAAGCTCTGGATGAGTAACCAACAGTACCTCATCACACATATCTAAGGCCGTCATAGTCTCCCTATCCAAACCGGTTGCGCAATCTATCAGTACAAAATCCTTATCACTTAGGTTATCTAGAATCTCCTGTTTTATGTTTCTTGGTTCCACGTCTAAATCTTCGATGGACAGGGATGCAGGCATTATATCAACTCCAGATGGATGCTTATATACTGAGTCACCTATCGCTGCATTTCCCCTCATAACGTCGTGGATTGATGTTGGATAAGAAATAAGTCCAAAATGAAGACCTAGGTTGGCCCCAGACAGATTTGCGTCCACAACGGCGACCTTTTTCCCTTCTTGTGCCAGAGAAACCCCCAGATTAGAGACCAAGGTAGTTTTACCTACCCCACCCTTCCCTGATACAACACCAATTATTCTTGTCATATGTAATAAATTAATATCTATAAATAAAAATGAATATAGATTTGATATAGATTTCCACCGTAAAATGATCTGTATACCCATAGTTGAATCGGACATCAATTCCATGGTAAAAATAGCGAATTCGGTAGATGCAGGGCTTATTGAGCTCAGGTTGGATTACCTCTCCGAGTTCTCTGATCTCGAAAAATTAAGGGAGATAAGAACCGAGAAAATTGTAACGTGCATGCCATCCTGGGAAGGGGGTAATTTCAAAGGCACAGAAAAGGAAAGATTTGAAATTCTAACTAAAGCACTTAAGTTTGCAGGGCTTGTGACCATAGAACTAAACACCGAGAAAAAATACAGGGACGAGTTGATAAAGAATGCGAAAGATGCGGGAGTAAAGGTAATCATAGCCTGTCATGATTTCAATTCCACTCCCGAGAGAACGGAAATTATCGAAATCCTAAACAGGGAGAGGGATTCTAATGCTGATATAGCAAAGGTTGCATTCATGGCAAATAATTATCAAGATGTTTTAAATCTGATGCAGGTTTTGGTTGATAAAGGCCCAGACTTTGGAATTCCAATCATTGCCCTGTCAATGGGCAACTTTGGTAGAATTTCGAGAGTTCTGGCACCGTTATTGGGCTCCTACCTAACATTTGCGTCTATAAAAAAGGGAAAGGAGTCTGCAGAGGGACAATTAACCGCGGAGGAAGTGAGAAAAATCCTGGAGATTCTTGGTTAAGATGCATGTAAAGCACGACAAATCCAGGGAGGAACGCTGTGGAATTCCCGAGGTTGTTTATGGTAAAGAGAAATCCGTTGAGCATTTACTTGAAATAACAGAGAAGTTTCTCAGGGATTCCAAAAGGGTTATAATCACGAGGATAGATAAGGACCGGGCTGAAAAGATAAAGGCCTCGACAGACCCAAGAAAATTCAGGATCGTCCATAATGAACAGGGAGCGGTGCTGATCATAAAGGAAAAAAACTTTGAAACAGAGAGGGTCGGGAAGATCGGGATAATGACCGCTGGGACATCCGACATTCTTGTTGCTGAAGAAGCAAGGGCAATTGCGGAGGAACTCGGTTGTGAAACCATCCTTGAATATGATATCGGAATAGCGGGGATTCATCGGGTTTTCTCAGCTCTTGAAAAGATGAAAAAGGCATCTGTTTTGATAGTCATTGCTGGAATGGAGGGTGCCCTTCCGTCGGTAGTTGCCGGTTTGGTTTCAATTCCGGTAATTGCCGTTCCGACATCCGTTGGCTACGGAACCGGAGCTGGTGGAAAAACCGCCCTGTTCACCATGTTAAATTCCTGCACCCCCCTTGCTGTAATGAACATAGATAACGGTTACGGGGCGGCTGCTCTGGCGTATAAAATTTTAACAATAAATAGAAAATGAAATTAAATAAAAATCTGGTCTTATTGGAGACAAACGTAGATGACTGCACACCAGAGGTAATCTCCTATCTGATGGAGAGGGTAATGGATGAGGGTGCATTGGACATCCATATAATCCATACGATTATGAAAAAAGGCAGATTAGGTTATCTAATCAGAATTCTAACCACGGAACCAGAGAAATTCTCGAAAATCCTGATGGAGGAGACCGGAACCCTGGGGGTCAGGGTTATCTTGGTGGATAGATTTGAAGTAGAAAGGGGGACCAGAGAGGTAAAGGTAAAAATTCAGGGGAAAATTGAAAAGATCAGGGTAAAGAGATCCGAACATGGAACAAAGCCGGAATTCGATGATGTCAGGAGAATAGCAAGGAAGTACAAGATTCCGTTCAGAACTGTTCTGAAAGAGATAGAGGCCCAGATCTGAATCTTTATAAGTCCTTTATAGCTATTCTATTTCAATACTATACATGGCCAAGGAATTTAATATTTCCCTGGGTTATGTGGTCTTTTTCATAGCCTTCTTCCTTCTCATGTTCGTTATTCCGAATGTTGCCGTTTTATATTCAGACTTACTATGGTTTCAATCCCTAGAATATGGATCTGTTTTCATGACGGTTTTAACTACAAAGATAGGCATATTTCTATTGGCAACTTTTATATTATTTTCCCTTGTATCTGCAAATGCGTATCTCGCAGATCGGGGAGGAAATATCAAGAGAAAGTACATAGCGATTGCAATTTTATCGGCAGTTATCGGTTTGACTCTGGGCGGTTCCTGGGAAATCGTTCTCAGGTATCTGAATCAAACCAACTTCGGGGTTAGTGATCCGATATTTTCCAAGGATATCAGTTTTTATGTATTCACATTACCGTTTTACAGACTCGTGCAGAATTTCCTGTTCTTTGTCATATTCTCATCAATAATTGCGATAACCATAATCTATCTAAATAAAAAGGAGATTATTCTCATAAAACCAGAGGTGGCAGTTGAAGAAGAGGGATATACCACCCCCAGACAGGAATTCCCCTTAACTGGATTGGAGGTAAGTAAAAAGGCAAAGGCCCACTTTTATGGCCTAATGGCCCTTTTCTTTTTATTACTTTCATGGAAGCACTATCTCGATCGCTTTGATGTTCTCTATTCAGAAAGAGGAGTTATTTTTGGCGCGAGTTATGCGGATATAAATGCATTTCTGCCGGTGCTATCCTTTCTTGTCTTTATTTCCATAATTACCGCCATATTATTCCTTACATCATCCGTACTTGCATCAAAGGCGAAAATCGGGACTAAGGGTTTATTAACTGCTGTAGTGGCCATTTACATCTTAGCTTTGCTCGGAACCGTAGTGTATCCGGGAGTAATACAGCAGTACAGGGTCCTGCCAAATGAAATCTCCATGGAGAGTGAATATATAGAGAATAATATCGAATATACGAGAACTGCGTACGGATTAGACGACATCCAAGAAGTTGCATTCATCCCAAAAGAGAATATATCGATGGAGCACATGTCAGAAAATCAGGATATAATAAAGAATATAAGGCTATGGGACTGGAGACCATTAAAGCAGACATATAAGCAGCTGCAAGAAATCAGGAGTTATTACGATTTCAATGACGTGGATGTCGACAGATACACAATAGGGGGGGAATATACACAGGTAATGTTATCAGCAAGGGAGATGGATTATGAGCAGCTGAGTGAGGAGGCAAAGACGTGGGTTAATAGACATCTATTATATACTCACGGCTATGGAATCTGCATGAGCCCGGTAAATAAATTCACCGAGGGGGGGCTTCCCGAATTCTTCGTTAAGGACATACCCCCTAAGTCTACATTTAAAAATTTAATTATAGAGAGACCAGAGATCTATTACGGGGAAAGGACAGATCACTTCATAGTTGTTAAAACAACGACCGAGGAATTTGATTATCCGAAAGGGGATAGGAACGAATTTACCATTTATAACGGAACCGGCGGGGTAACATTAAATTCATTCGTGGAGAGATTGATAATGAGCACCCGCTTTGGTGATATAAATCTCATTCTAAGCCGGTATATAACCCCGGAGAGCAGGATCATGTTCAATAGAAATATCCATCAAAGAGTAAGGGAAATAGCACCATTCCTTCTCTATGATTCCGACCCATATGTAGTTATGGTTGATGGAAAGACATACTGGATTCAGGACGCCTATACATATACAGGTAGATATCCATACTCCATGCCATATGGAAACCAAGATATAAATTATATCAGAAACTCCGTCAAGGTCGTTGTAGATGCATACAATGGAGACACAATTTTCTATGTAATTGATCCAGGGGATCCATTGATAAAGACATATACGAATATCTTTCCGGATTTATTCAAGAAATTTGAGGAGATGCCCGATGGATTTAAAGAACACATCCGATATCCAGAGGGTCTATTTAACATACAGGCAAACGTCTATGGGGTCTATCACATGACGGATCCGACGGTATTCTACAACAAAGAGGATAAATGGGTCGTACCCTATGAGATCTACGGTCGTGGAATTAAGCAGGAGATGGCTCCGTATTACATTATTACCAGATTGCCAGAGGAAGAGAGTCTGGAATTTATTTTGATGATACCACTTACACCGAAAAACAAGGACAATATGATAGCGTGGATGGGCGCCAAATGCGACAAAGACTATGGAAAGTTGATCATCTATAAATTTCCCAAGGAAAAATTAATTTATGGACCAATGCAGATCGAAGCAAGGATAGATCAAGACGATCAAATTTCGCAGCAACTAACCCTCTGGAGCCAATACGGCTCCGATGTAATCCGTGGCAATCTTCTAGTGATTCCAGTGGAGGATACTTTGCTATATGTAGAGCCCCTGTACATAAAGGCGGAACAAGCGACGATGCCAGAATTAAAGAGAATCATTGTTTCATATAGATCCAAGGTTGTGATGGAAAAGAACCTAGATCTGGCATTCTCCAAGCTTTTCGAAATTGAAATAAAGGAAATCCCACCAAGGGAAAGGGAAAATAAAACTATAGGAGAGTTAATAGACCTGGCTCTTGATCATTTTAATTCTGCCCAAAACCATATAAGAAAAGGGAACTGGACTGGCTTCGGGGAAGAATTAGAAGAACTGGAGAGAGCACTTATCGACATGGAAAATGTTACCAGATACCAGCTCTATACCTGAAGACCTAACGTTGTTTGCATCGGCAATTCTGATATTCTTGGCGTCACTGGTTATAGCCAAGTTTGTCGATCTTTTTCTCGTCAAACACATTAAACCGATAGCTAAGAAGACTAAAAGCACCATGGATGATGTGATTGTGGATACCATAAGAAAACCCCTGTTCTTTGGTATAATCTTAGCGGGAATTTACTTTGCATTACATTCCATACCCCTGCTCTCTGAATATCCGGAAGAGATAGACCTTGGATTTTTCTTAATCACCGTGCTCTTTTTTACCTTTGTCTTGGCGAGGGTAATTAATGTTGCAATAAAATGGTATGCTAGGGAGGTGGCAAAGAGAACCAAGACACAGCTGGATAAGCAATTTCTACCCGTAATCGAGAAGATCTCCTATGCCTTTATCTATGCCATCGCCTTGATTTTGATCCTGAGCAAATTTGGAATAGATATAACTGCATTAGTAGCAAGTCTTGGAATTGCGGGTTTAGCTGTAGCTTTGGCATTGCAGGAATCCCTATCAAATTTCTTCGCCGGGCTTTACATCTTTGCCGACAAGCCCGTAAAGAGGGGTGATTATATAGAATTAGAGGACGGCGACAGGGGTTATGTTGAAGATGTAGGCTGGCGCTCTACCCGGATAAGGACGCTTCCAAACAACATCATTATAATCCCAAATTCAAAACTGGCCCAGAGTAAGATAATAAATTATTATTCACCCGTCCAGGAGATGTCGGTAATTATAAAATGTGGTGTCGCCTACGATTCCGATCTCGATAGGGTTGAGACGGTGGTAATAGAGGTCGCAAAAGAAACCCTTGAAAAGGCAAAGGGGGGCGTCAAAACCTTCAAGCCCTTCATCCGCTATAACGAGTTTGGAGACTCAAACATAAATTTCTCCATCATCCTCAGGGTAAACGAATTTGTAGACAAATATCTTGTAACCCACGAATTTATAAAAAACCTGAAGAGGAGATTTGATAAGGAGGGCATAGAGATCTCATTCCCTGCGAGAAAGGTTTACATGAGAAAGACATAATTATTCACTTAAGTTTTTCCACTATCACCCTTCTCATAACATCTATTGGAGCCTTTATATCTAACCAGATCCTCAGGGATTCTGCCCCTTGATGTACCAGCATTCCGATTCCATCTATAGTTTTGCAACCCGCTCTTTTCGCATTTTTCAAAAGTTGTGTTTCTATCGGGTTGTAGACTATGTCCATAACAGTAAGTTCCGGATCAAGAACATCCGTAGCTATTGGACTTCTACGTACTTTCGGATGCATTCCAACGGACGTAGTATTTATGAGGATATCTGTTGTAGAAATTATCTCCCGGATGGAACTCTCAGAGAAATTCACGACCAATGTTCTTTTACCCAATTTTTCTCTTATCTCCTTTGAGAGCTTCATAGCCTTTTCCATAGTCCTGTTTGAAATCACCAGTTCAGCACCCTCTAAACTGCATTGAAATGCAATGGCCCTTGCGGCACCACCCGCACCCAGGATGAGAATCCTCTTACCCTTGATCTTCTCACCCGCCTCCTCCAAGGCCCTGACACAACCCAGACCATCTGTGTTATACCCTGATATTATCTTATCCTCAAATTTTATGGTATTTACAGCATTAACGAGTTTTGCCTTCTCATCCAAACTGTCCAGATATCTGATAACATCGACCTTATAGGGAATTGTAATGTTCAAACCAAGAAAGTTCCCGTCTCTGCATCTGTCCAGAAATACACCTAAGTCGTCTTTTTTGATATCGAAGGCGGAGTAGCTGTGATTCAAACCGAGTTTTTTGAAGACTGCGTTATGCATTAATGGAGATAGGGAATGCTGAACCGGATGCCCGACAAGCCCGAAGAGTTTGGGGTTTTCTTCCATCATAAAAATTAAAGCAACAGAGCTAAATAAGGTAAAGCAATAAACGTCCCTATCGAACTTCCGATATTTGCAAATACTATCACCAGAAGAATCCTTGTAACCCTGTTTCCCCAGTAGTCTCTAATCCCATCTAATTTAAATAAATTATCAAAATCCTTAACTTTCGGTTTTCTTATCCATGCCTCGGTTAATCCGGCAAACCAACCAGCTGCGAGCGTCGGATTCAGTGAGGTGAAGGGCGCTGCAAGAAAAGCAACCATTATTGAGAGCGGGTGACCAAAGGCTAATGCAGTCCCTATTGCTGAAAGTACCCCGTTTATCAGAAACCACTTCTTCAACATCTCTATCGTAAGTTCCGTTCCATTTGTGTAGAAACCCCAAACAACCAGAGAGATAAAAATCAGAGGAACAGAATAACCAAGGTATTTCCACGGGTTTCTGGATTCAGGGATTTTTTCAAGTTTCTCTATATTCTCCTTTTTCCTTGATTCAATAATCCTCTTTATTCCTTCTACGTGCCCTGCGCCAACGACAGCCACTACCCTTTTACCCTCCAGACCAATTATCTTGTTTGCAATGTATCTGTCCCTTTCATCTATCAGAACGTCCTTTATCGATGGTATCTCCCTCGATAATTCCTCCATCATTTCTGTCATTATATCCTTGTCTTTCAATTTCTCGAGAATTTCCTCACTAATCTCCTCATCTTCAAAGACCCCCGAGAAAAATCCGAATAACAGTCTAAATTTTTCCCTCAGAGACATCCTGTTGAAGGCCCTCTTTAATGTAACTCTGACGTCCCTGTCCACAAGAGCTATTTTACTATCCTTTTCCCTCGCGACCTCTATCGCCTTTAACATCTCAGATCCCGGTTTAATACCAAGCTTGTCGCCGATCTTGCGCTGAAAATTTGTCAATAAGAGCTGCATTAGAAACAAATAGGTCTTTCCGGTTCTGA
The DNA here is from genome assembly GCA_030633595.1 of Candidatus Altarchaeota archaeon. GTDB lineage: Archaea > Altiarchaeota > Altiarchaeia > IMC4 > QMZM01 > QMZJ01. The sequence continues at coordinate 952 of DAOVSE010000016.1, read as the reverse complement.
TCACCTTGTGAATTTCGGTCTCATCCCATTTTTTCTTATTCAACAAGGAGTCATATCTCTGCTCGTCTAATTCAACCGCCACAATGTCCGGGTTTTCTCGTTCGATGACATCCCTTACAAGATCCACGCTCTCCTTAGAAACGTGTGCGGTTCCAACCAGAAAGATCTCCCTTCCATCCAGTGAAATTTTCGTTACTTCATTTAGCATACCTAAGTATATAGGATGTCAGGGAAAATAATGGCAAAGAACATCCTTCTCACCGGTCCCCCCAGAATTGGGAAAACAACCCTTATCATGAGGGTAATCGAGAAAATAAAAAACAGAGAAGTGGGTGGTTTCTACACGGAGGAGATCAGAGAAAAAGGGATCAGGAAGGGATTCAAAATTTTAACCCCGGACGGTAGTGAGGGCGTTTTATCTCACGTAAACTATAATGGAAAATATCGGGTTGGCAGATACAAGGTCAATATTGATGACCTGGAGAATATTGCAGTAAAGAGTATTCTCAATGCATTGGAAAAAGACACCATTATCATTGACGAGGTGGGTAAGATGGAGCTTGTTTCGGAGAAATTCAGGGATGCTGTTATGAAGGCTTTGGATACGGGCAAGGTTTTAGGTACAATAAAACTTGGAAGGGATGAGTTTACCGAAGAAATTAGAATGCGCAAGGATACGGAAATAATAGGGGTTACGTTCCAAAATAGAGACACTCTCGTTAATAGGCTGGTAGAGGAGATTTTGAAGGGGTAGATTCTAAGAAAAATCAACAACATGCGGAGTTAGGCACTACAACAACCTTTTTCTTAGAAAGAGCGCAAAACTGCAGAGCAGTTTTGGCTCCGAACGAATCAGAGATTCGTTGGACACAAAATCATGAAATGATTTTGCTGTACCAAAATTGCAAAGCAATTTTGAGTAAGAAAAACGTTGACGAAAAAGAAAGGAATT
>DAOVSE010000017.1 GCA_030633595.1 Candidatus Altarchaeota archaeon | reverse complement strand
ATCTACATTAAAAGGCAATAGGTTATCTGGGTTTATCTCTGAACCCATGAAGAGGAAGGCCCTTTTCCCTCTCCTTTCGATTTTTCTTTTAATCTCAATGGCCTTTTTTATATCAAATTGCTCATCCTTAGTTGAGATCAACACCCCGAAAATTTTGGCCTCCATTGCCTTCATTACTTGTCCCTTTCGCCTTTTGAGATATCTCTCTTTATCCTCGTCCGGGATAATACTGCTTAAATCCGAATACGGATTTGCGATGATCACTGGTTTATCTGTCAGAATTGCAACCCCGATAGGATGAAATTTACCGGAGCCGATATACAGAAAACAATCGACCCGCCCTTCAATTTTTTTGGCATTTTTCAGGTTACAACCAAGGATTTGTCCGCCCTCGACAGGTATTTTTCCATTCCTTAAAAGAAATTCTTCAATGCTCTTTAACTGATTCAGATGCTGTGATGTGGTTATCAAACCGACCCTTTCATATTTTTTAAGTCTCTCCAATGCCTTTTTCACGGAGGGCAAGGGATCCCTTTTCAGATAAGCTGGAATGAATATTTTTTTCATTTCCGTTAGAAATCTATCCTATATAAACAGCCTTCACCGAGTCATCCTCTGAAGGATGTCTGTCCTCGTTATTATTCCGATCGGTTTTCCGTCATCCATAACTATCAGCCTGCCGACATCGTGCTTCTCCATCTTCTTGATGCAGGTAAGAAGCTTTGAATCCTTGTCAATTGTTAATACCTCTGTTATTGCCATGTCCTTTGCCTTTAAATCCAGAGTTCCCTTGGCGACCGCCCTGACGATCTCCTCGACAGTTAATATGCCCGTTAACTCACCATTATCAATTACAGGAACAGCATTAATCCTGTTTTCCAATAGAATCCTCCCGCATTCCCTCATCTTCATGTCAGATGTAATGCTTATTAACTTTCTTGTTGCAACACCGCCAACCTTGCCCTTTGGAACGCTCGTTATGCTGTGGGTGCTAACCAGTATCTCCCTCTTTGTATCATCCCTTCCAATGACTTCCCCCTTTATCACAACACGGTTCACGGGTGTGGGGCCGATCTTTATAATTTCATGATCCTTTATCTTTCTCGTGTCACCAATGACGCTTATTACGGCTCTACACTCACTTGGATGAGTAATCTTCATAAAAACGATCTTCTGGGCCGAAATTCCTTCGATCTTCTTGCCATGGCTATACAGTGAAACCTCGTGCGGCTCTTCAACGGATTCTATATTCAATGCTTCATATGCCTTCATCGATGGGCTATAACCACCCTTTGGTCCAGGGACCCCCTCTACATAGCCCAATGCCCTAAGTGTCTGCATTTGATTTCTTACAGTGCCAGGAGATCGCTTGAGTAATCTGGATATATCATCCCCCTTTACAGAATCCTTCCTTTTCCCATAGAGCTCAATTAGTGCATCCAAAATCTCTCTCTGTGTTGCACCGATCATTTTTATTATTTTTTCTTTTCCCAGGCCTCGTTAAATATTACCTTACTGACATCAAGATATTTGAATGTTTCAGCAGTAAAGGATGCCTTTCTTGCGAGAACATTTCTGTCTTTATAGACATTTTCTGGCATAGTTATGGTGAGGGATTTTCCAACCTCTTTAATCCCAAAATTATCGGAATTGTTGAAGCTTCTCTCCAAGAGGAATTTTGTTTTATCCCCCTTTGTTTTGGCCTTTTCCTCTACCTTTACATCAAAGACAAGGGTTTTTCCGGCCAGTTCCGGGTTAAAATCAACCCTCACCCTTCCACCGGCAACTGTCTGGATTCTGGCAATCTTGCCGTCGATCTCGAGTGGCATTCCAGGTATCGGGGTTATCTTCTGATCTTTAAATTTCCTGATGGGTACAAGCCTAATTAAATCCGGATTTCTTTTTCCATAACCCTTTTCAGGGGGTATCTCAACCGTTTTTTTCTCACCAACCTTCATCCCCTCTAACGCTTTGTCCAGTCCCTGAATGACATGTCCCTCTCCAACTACGACAGGACTGAATTTATAGGTTCTTTTCTCGTCATAAATACCCTCTTTTTTGGCTATATCCTCCCCAGTCGTATCAAAGACCCCGCCATCCTTTACTTTAGCAACATAGGATATCTTGATAAAATCTATCATTTTGTAATGATTTATAATTTAAAATTAATAACTTAATCTATTGAGATGGCAAAGAAGAAAAAGAAACTCAGGGTTAAAAAGAAAAAGAATTTCTCAAGGTTTATGATTTATCTTATGATGGCAGTAATGCTTCTTTCTGGTTTTTATTTCATTGGGCGGAGTCCTCCCAAGAGAGAAGAGGGATCTTTACCGAGCATGGAAACATACGATGTAAGACAGATACCAGAGGAGAGTAATGTCACGGTAAAGGTAATTACAAAGGAGATAATGACGGAACTAGTAGCCAAGATTAATTTTCCTATAAATTTTGAAACCATCAGAAATATACAGAATACATCACTCGATGGGTTGGAAAAGACAACCTTGGAGGTGGGAAATCCAAAATTTTATGAGTCCGCAATAGAGGGCAAAGCATATTTATTGTTTAGATTCACATTTGATGAAATTGATGATAATAGAACTACTTCTGTAAAGAATATATTGGATGCTGAGTTGGGAACTAACAACTATAACCTCCTTGGGGGGTGTATCGGAAATCTGCCGATAAACATCTCCGGCCCTGGAACAGACAGGGTGTATTTCCCCTGTGAATTCGATACAGAGGTCGATGATTATTTCATGATATTCCTACTGAAAAAGACAAGGGACGGCCTATTTGAGGGCATGATAGGCTTCGTGAGAAATAAGATCAAGGTTGGGCCCGTTATCGATGCAGATGTAGTAAACATCACTAATATTCTAGCTCAGGGGTTTATTGAATCTGACTTCTATCCAGATAGGCTGTCTAAGATTAATACAAGCGATATAGAGATCGTCCCCCCTAAAATCCTCATAAACAAAACCGTGGGGAATGAAACCTTAGAGGAGATAAATTCACTCCCTGCGGTAGATACCCTCATTGAGGATAACAAAACCCTCATATCCTTTAACAGCTCCTATGAGGATATCTCAGAGATTCTAAAGATGGAGAACATCTCTTATAACCTTGAGGAGGGTTATCTGACATTTACCGTTCCGGAGAGCACGAATGTTTCCTCTATGAACTATACGCTAAATGAGAGCGGAATAAGCAATATAACCCTTAAGAAGGCAGGATTTGTATCTCTGCCCGATAAAGTGATTATAGATGATAAGCTCGTTACCATCCCGAATAACGAGAGATTTAATGCCATGTTGAATGTCGAAACGGAGATTGGTGATAGAATTAACGTCTCCCTAAGTACTCTTAGATATGGAGAACAGGTATTCATCATGGGTGCTGAGGAGACTTAATTCCACCTTTCTTTTAGTAAAAGAAACGTGGACGAAAGAAAAAGGACTTCGCTTCGCGAAGTCAACAAAATTATCCCTCTTTCGTGAGCCATTCACAGAATTTCTGAAACGCCTTTCTTCTATGTGAAATCCTGGACTTAAGATCCGGATCCTCCGCGAATGTTTTCCCATAACCAGTTGGAATAAAAATGGGGTCATAACCGAAGCCCTCCATGCCTTTCTTTTCATCCGCTATTGAACCCTTAACAATGCCCTTAAATATTTTCACACCGTTCTCATCGCAGTAGCCTATCGCGGAGATGAATTCTGCATTTCTATCTTTCTCACTTCCTAAAAGTTTCAGAATTCCATCATTTCCGATCTTCCGGAATACAAAGGCAGAGAATGAACCGGGAAATCCGTTCAATGCTTCGATGAATAAGCCCGTATCCTCCACGATTATGGGTTCTTTGATTTTATCAAAAACGAATCTGCCTCCTTCTTCTGCAACTTTTGAAACGTCCTCGTCCCTGATTTCCGGGTAGCTCTGTTTAATCTGAACGAAGTCTATGCCGAATTTTTTCCCGACCAGATTCCCTTCCCTTACCTTGTGTGGGTTTGATGTTGCGAATTTGACTTTTTTCATTTTTTATTTCCATGAAAGCGGTTCGTCTCTGAACTCCTCTGCGGTCATATCCGATTTCACGCCTTTCTCGGCCAGAATTTCCATCATCTCTCTTACAGAGACCTCTGCGAATTCTGCCACCTCAGAGAGGGATTTTCCGGATTTGTACATACTTACGGCTTTTTCCATCTTCCATTCCCTTATGCCCGCATTTTGCATTTATAAATACTACAATTGATATATTTTTCAATTTTATATTAATTACGATTAATATAAAACAAATTTACAGACTATTACAAAAATTCTAGGGGATATATAAAGGACAAAGAAAAGAATAATAAACATAGATGAAATATATCGTTGTGACTGGGGGGGTTCTATCTGGGCTCGGAAAAGGGGTCACCACTGCTTCTATAGGGCGGATTCTCAAGGATAGCGGACATTCTGTTGTTCCGATAAAGATTGACGGTTATGTTAATATCGACCCTGGGACAATGAACCCATACGAGCATGGTGAGGTCTATGTTCTTGACGATGGGAGTGAGACCGATCTAGACCTGGGACATTATGAACGCTTTCTGAATACGAACCTTACTGGGGAATCTAACATTACTACTGGTAGGATTTACAAGACAGTCATAGAAAAGGAGAGACATGGGGACTATCTGGGAAATACCGTTCAGATGATCCCTCACGTTACCAACGAAATAAAGAAAAGATTAAGGAAGTTAAAGGCGGATGTTGTTCTCATAGAGGTCGGTGGAACAGTAGGTGATCTTGAGAATATGATGTTTATAGAGGCCTTAAGACAGATGAGTACTGAGCCAGAAAATGACTTCCTATTTGTCCATCTGTCATATGTTCCTGTTATTGTATCGGGTGAGCAGAAGACAAAACCAACTCAGCATTCTGTCAAGGAATTACAAAGCTTAGGAATACACCCAGATATCATCATTGGAAGGTGTGAGAAGGAGCTCAATAAAAAGATAAAGGAAAAAATTGCCCTGTTCTGTGGTGTTAGCGTCGAGGATGTTTTATCCGACCCAGATATGGATGATATCTATGACCTTCCATTATTGTTCAAAAGGCAGAATCTAGATAACATAATTATCAAAAAATTAGGTCTGAAAAGGAAGGCTACATATACATTTAAATGGGGGCAGTTGGTAGATAAATTGCACAACTATCAACAGGAGGTAACCATCGGGGTAGTTGGCAAGTATACCGCTTTAGTGGATGCCTATCTGAGCATCAAGGAGGCATTTAAGCATGCCGGAATCGTTTCCTCTTGCAAAGTAAATCTGAAATGGCTCGAATCTGATGAAATAACATCTGAAGATCTTCGCTCTGTTGATGGAGTCTTGATTCCTGGTGGCTTTGGGTCCAGGGGTGCAAAGGGAAAGATAAATGCGATAAAATATGCCAGAGAGAATAATATACCCTTCCTTGGCATCTGTTTTGGATTGCAATTAGCTGTCGTTGAATTCGCGAGAAATGTCTGTGGGCTAGATGGGGCGAATACAACAGAAGCAGACCCAGAGACACCCCATCCAGTTATAGACCTGATCCCTGAACAGAAAGACATCCACAAGAAGGGTGGGACCATGAGGCTCGGTGCATATCCATGTATTATAGAACCGGATACATTAGCTTACAGTCTGTATAAGGAAGAAAAGATATTCGAGAGGCATAGACACAGATGGGAGGTAAATCCAAATTATATAAAAATCCTGGAGGAAAATGGATTAAAGTTCTCTGGAAGGTACCCTGACAAGGATCTAATGGAAATTGTTGAACTTCCGGAGCACCCATATTTCATAGCATCTCAGTTTCATCCGGAATTCAAATCAAGGATTGAGAATCCAGCGCCATTGTTCGTTGGTTTGGTTAAAGCTGCTCTGAGGAGAAGATAATTCTAACGATATATATTTAAACCCTAGTGAACTAATTCTTGTTAGATGAAACTCGAAAACCTCACTAAAAAGGAGAGATTTAAACTGCTTAAGCTTTTAGGGTTATTTGTGGTTCTGGGAATTTTCTTATTCAGTGTACTCCCCGGTTATGTCAGCCCAGGTCAACTACCTATCTGGACCCCTTGGATAATTCTCAGCTTGTGCGCCGTTGGATGGTTTGCAATCGAGCTCTACATTGAAAACCCGGATTTAGAGAGATTGAAGAGGGTTTTATGTGTAGCAATCTTTTTAATGGTATATGACTTTGCTTTTGAGAATTCTGGTACATTACTTGGTTTGTGGTACAGCTCTAACAGCTTAATTCCTGTGTGCGTTCCAGTTGGGTCCACATATCCCGCATGTGTTCCAATAGAGGTCATGATGCTCACCCTGTTTGGCGGAGCTGCATGGGCCTTGTATATACCTAGAAAATTCAAACTAACGTATAGCATACTGGATATAATACTTATTGCCACATTCGGTGCTCTCGGTGAGTTCGTCCTGATCCAGTATGATTTGATGCACTACCACCTATGGTGGACATCCATCCATGCCTTTATATCCTACATGGGTACGTGGATAATCCTGCACTTTGTGAATTACAAGATTTTTAGATAAACTATTAATTAATGAGCTATCTTACTGTTTTTTTTCTTTTTTAGTCTCACTCTTAAGTTCATAAGAAATTTAAAATGGAAAAGTGCCCTAGTTGTGGCAGTAAAAGAATAGTAAGTGATTATATCCGTGGAGAGTCGTTTTGCAGAGACTGTGGTCTTGTTATAGCGGAAAAGCTTTTTGATTTCGGCCCCGAGTGGAGAGCATTTGATAAGGAGGATATAGCTAAAAGAGCGAGAACTGGTGGCTTACTTAAATATGGGAAATTGACCAAGGGGTTGACCACAGAGATTGATAGATATGACAGAGATATAAAGGGGAAGGCAATCCCTGTGGAGAAAAAGGCAAAATGGTACAGATTAAGAAGATGGCAAAAGCGATCCAGAATGGCAACATCCTTACAGAGGAATCTATCTATTGCTTTGCCCGAACTGGACAGGATGTGCTCATATCTGAGCATACCTGGCAATTTGAAAGAGGAGTGTGCAAGGCTATACAGAAAAGCCGCCGGGGGGGGTCTGGTTAAAGGCAGATCGATAGAGAGTATGGTCGCTGCAGTAATCTACATAGTAACGAGACAGAACCACTCTCCTGTAACCCTGGAGGAGTTGGAAAAGGTCTCAGGGAGGACGAAAAAGGATATTGGAAAAAGTTACAGGAAGATAGCTCAGGGATTCGACCTGAAGATACCGGTTGCGGGAGCTATAGATTATATTCCGAGGCTGGCTATTAAACTAAATGCCTCCGGAAGAACTGTGGCCAAGGCAATGGAGATCGTGAAAAAGGCCACAGAGCTCAGTATCATTTCCGGGAAAGTACCGATAAGCGTTGCTGCTGCTGCCGTGTATCTTGCAGGCCATACCTTGGAGGATAAAAATATACCCAAAAAGATTAAAGGCTTTTCCGGAACAACAAAGTCAACCGTTCAGGAAAGATATGATGATCTTAAAAAACATGTTTTAGAAGGTGATTAAAATGAAGGAGATAATGAAAAAGGATCTGATAACGATAGATAAGGATCAGAATCTAGGGGATGTGTTGAGATTGATGGAGAAAGAGCATATATCCAGATTGCTGGTAACGGAGGACAAGAAAATAATTGGGATTATAACCGAAGAGGATGTTGCAAATAGACTTGGAACCGGACGTGAAAGAATGCTAAAGGCAACCCACATACATGTCTCTGCGGCGATGACGAAGGATCTGAAGGTTATTCCAATAAACTCTAAGATAGAGGATGCAGCGAGGATTATGCTGGAGAATGGATTCTCATCACTGCCCGTTGTAGGTGATTCGGAAATTATAGGTTTGGTAACAAAGACTGATCTGGTAAAGAGCCTTAAGCGGTCAAAAAAGGCAATTAATGAGTTCTATATAAGGAATCCAATACTCGTGAATCCTGGAGATACAATAGTCTCTGCCAGAAAATTAATGCTTGATCATAAAATTCATAGACTTCTCGTAACAGATAGGGGTTTGCTGGCGGGAATTCTAACGGAGAGGGACCTCGCTAAAGGCCTGAAAACCTTTAGAAAGGCATTGGATAAGGACGGTCATCCAGACATCCGGGGCCTGAGGGTAGAGCACGTAATGACTAAAGAGCCTATAACAATCAAACCAGAAACAACCGCCGGAGAAGCAGTAGATATAATGCTGAAAAACAGGATATCGGGCATCCCGGTAATATCACAGGAGTTTGGAATTCTAACAAAAACTGATCTAATAAAAGGAATTGCGGATGATGAGTTACCATAACTTTAGAAATGCTGAGATGGTAGTATACTACTATAGCAACATGGTAACATACCCTCGCAGTAATATCTCACTATATCACCATATCGATGCTAATCCAATATCTTCCAGATAGTGTAGGCTACAACCATTGCGTAGAAAAAGCTTCTGAAGAGTTGGTTCACATAGAAGCCAGTGGGATAGTCCATGCTCAAAAATACGATAAAGAACTGCGGAACTTCGGCTTACGTGCACTACACTGGATCAGCTTCTTAATGAACGGATACACTGTAGATTTAATGAAAATTCTTAATCTAAATACACAGAAATCTAAGTATATTCTCTCTGAAGAGAAAAATGGGAGAAGATCTAGATGGTCTGAGATTAAGGACAAAAGTACTGGAAAAAGGTAAGGTAAGGAATAAAATCCTGCTGGATATAGGGACCGGTCCTTTGGGAATTATTGCGGCGAGGGATTTCAATTGCGAGGTTACATCTATTGACATCTCTGAAGAGAAACTCCAGGAGTTCAAGGAGCAGGCAGAAAAGGAGGGCATCTCAGGAATAAGATTCGAGAACGAGGACGCAACACACCTCTCATATGTAGATGATTCCTTTGATGTAGTCGTCTGTTACTGCGCGTTACATCACATCAATCCTGGAGAGAGGGAGGATTTTATTCATGAAATATTCCGAGTTACTAAGAAGAAGCTTGTCTTGGCCGAGTTCAATACAGCCGGATTCGAGAAGACCCACTCCGATGGAGAATACAAAATAGTTGACCTCAGCTGGCTGGAATCCGAACTGAAGGCCCTTGGAAGAATTGAGAAGCACGAGGAGGAATTTATGAACATCTATATCTGCCAAAAATGAAAGCCTACGGTCCAGTTCCATCTAGGAGATTAGGGAAGAGTTTGGGGATAAACAACATCCCTCCGAAGGTATGCAGTTATTCCTGCGTTTATTGCCAACTTGGAACCACGATAAAAATGCAGGTCAGTCGGAAAGAATTTTATAAGATCGAAGAGATAATCAAAGACGCTAAGAGAAAGGTAAAAGAAGCTAAGGAGAATAAAGAAACTATAGACTATCTGAGCTTTGTCCCGGATGGAGAACCGACTCTGGACATTAATTTAGGAAATGAGATTGAATCTTTGAAAACTCTGGGAATAAAAATTGCAGTGATCACAAATGCCTCCCTCATCTGGAGAGAGGATGTTAGAAATGATTTACTGAAGGCAGATTGGGTTTCTCTCAAGGTCGATTCTGTAAGTGAGAAAATCTGGTATAAAATTAATAGACCCCACAAATCACTGAAACTTGAGGAAATCTTAGAAGGGATGCTCGAATTTGCCCATATCTTTGAAGGAGAATTGGCAACAGAAACCATGTTAATTCGAGGAATTAACGATAACGATAAAGAGGTTAGAAAGATAGCTGACTTCTTATCAGAGTTAAAACCGGATAAGGCTTATATTTCCATCCCGACCAGACCGCCGGCAAGAAAGGAAATAATGCCGGCGTCGGAAGAAAAAATTAATATGGCATACCAGATCTTTAGTAATAAATTACCTAAGGTGGAATATCTGATCGGTTATGAAGGAAATGCCTTTGCATTTACCGGCGATGTTGAGGATGATCTACTCAGCATTACATCGGTGCATCCAATGAGAGAAGAGGCCGTTAAAGAATTTTTATCCAAAACCCGTTCCGACTGGAGCATTATCAAAAGATTAATCAAGGAGGATAAACTCATAGAGACGGAATACCGGGGAAAGAAATTCTACATGAGGAAGCTATTCTAAGAGTTATGCTATCTTTTTTCCGGCATCTGGACCGGGTTTTATGCTATAGATTTCAGTTACTATTACCTCAATCACCCCCCTTGGAGATTTATCCTTCTTTTTACTCTGCATAAATTCCCTGCCTTTCTCATAGATTGGGCCCTTGGAATGGTAGATAGCCCTCCCCTTGAGCTTATAGGCTTCCTCAGTATCGGGATCCCAGAAAGATAAACAAACTTTTTTATTCTGTAATATGTTCCCCTTTGTTGTTTGCATGAAATTATCCAGGAGGATAATTCTATCCTCATCGAGAATCTTTTTCCAGAAGATCGGGACAACATTCGGATTGCCCTCTTTATCTGCGGTTCCAAAAGAGATCAATTTGGAATTCTCAAATAGCTCTTTAACTCTAGGGGGCATCATGATTATTAAGTAGATTTATAGTTTTATAAATTCAATAGGATAAACGAAATGAAAATTACCCTAATTTACGACAACGAGGTCTATAAGGAAGGTCTCAGAGCCGATTGGGGTTTCTCCTGCCTCGTGGAGGTAGAAAACCAGCCGAGGATTCTCTTTGATACAGGGGCCAATGGCAAAATCTTATTGGACAATATGAAAAAGCTCGATATTGAACCTGAAACTATTGATGAAATATTTATATCCCACTCCCACTGGGATCATGTCGATGGCTTGAGTGATTTTCTTAAAGTGAACAAAGACGTTACGATTTATTCTCCATCCTCCTATCGACCCCCCAAGGCAAAAAAGATCGTGAGTATTGAAAAAGCAACGCAGATCCATGAAAATATATTTTCCACTGGGGAATTAATGGGAATAGAGCAATCTCTCGTAGTTAAGACAGGTAAGGGATTGGTTGTTATTGATGGCTGCTCCCATCCCGGGGTGGGGCATATTCTTCAAGCAGCATCGCAGTTTGGAAAGGTCTATGCCCTAATTGGTGGCTTACACGGTTTTAGAGAATTTATTCTACTTGAGAATCTGGAATTAATCTGTCCCTGTCACTGCACCCAATATATATCTGAGATAAAGTCTTTATACCCGGATAAGTGCATCGATGGGGGGGCTGGTAAAATAATTGAGCTCTAAGAAATGAAAGCACGGAAAACATGGCGAGAAAAATTAGAAAAGGAGCAAGAGCCAAAGATAGTTGATATCCCCCCGAGAATGGAAAAGAGAGTGGGACAAGGGAAAATGCTTATTCCCAAGCCCTTAGATGTTGATGCCTTAATTCGCGGGGTTAAGAATGGAAAATTAATTACCCAGAAACAAATCAGAGAAAAATTGGCAAAAGACTTTAAGGTTGATGTCACCTGTCCGATAACAACCGGAATCTTTGTTAGGATTGCGGCTGAAGCGGCAGAAGAGGATTTAAGGAAAGGGGAGAAACGAATAACACCCTATTGGCGCGTGCTAAAGGGAGATGGCAATTTAACTGAAAAATTTCCAGGTGGTGTAGGAGCACAGGCTTCTCGTCTGAAAGAAGAAGGACATAGCATTTTAGCTAGTAAGGGTAAAAAGCCACCAAAAGTGAAAGACTTTGAAAAATATCTGCAAAAGCTATAAAAGGGAATGGAGATGGAAAAATCTGAAGATTGCATACTATGCAGAATTGCTAGAGGAGAGATAAAATCATACAAGGTATATGAAGATGACTTCGCCTTAGGTATATTGGATGTAAATCCCTGTGCGGAGGGTCATTGTCTGGTAGTGCCGAAGAAACACATGGAGAGATTCTATGAGATGGATGATGAGGATTTAGGGAGGCTGTTTTCCGCGGTAAAAATTGTTGCAAACAAGATCAAAAAAGCTATTAGCCCGGATTTTGTTTGTATCTTCATCCGCGGAGGGAGAATATCTCATCTCCACGTGGCTGTTTTTCCTTCCATGAAAAATGATTCCCTGAGTGGATTCCCGCAGAGTAACTTCGAAAAGGTTACGGTGGATTTAGATGAGGTGGCAGAGAGGATCGGGAATGCATAATAGGGAATTAACCCAGCACAGGAGTCGCTTCAGCCTGTGGTTCTTTTGCCTCAAGTTCAGCATAATGCTTGCATAACTCAAAGTCAAATTCCAATAACTTTTTAACCAACGGGTTTTCCTTGTTCAGTCTGTAAAGTTTTGTTGCACCATACTGCCTTGTTTTTATAACAATTTCAGATTCCTCCAGATTGTGCCAGATTTTATATAATGAACCGGGGCTTACATTAGCTCCCCCACATACATCCGTCTTGGAGTAGTCGAAATTCTTGTTGTCTATCAGGAAATCCAGAATTCTGATACTCGGGTGATCGCCCATAATCTCGACTAATAGGGATTTCTCATCTGTCATTTTAAAATATTTTCTTGTGTTAGACTATTGTTTTTTATATTTAAATACTTATTCACAATTCAGTACATTGCAATATATTATATACCAGAATGAAAGATACCTTCCAAATAAAGATAGAACTTCTCAGTAAGTTGGTTCGTAAGAATTACTGGAAAAACAGACACACGTCCTTTGATAACCTGCAAAAGAGTTTTCCAAAACATCTGAGAAAAGATGTAAAAAATGCAGCTAAAGAATTAATTAAGGAGGGTTACATCCTGCAAAAACCAACTGGTTACGGATTGGAGATTTCTCTAAACAGTAGAAGGATGAGTGAGATTTTAAATGTCGTGGAGAAGAGTTACAAGGAGTGAAATTCCCAAACATGTAGATGAAGTGGCAGAGAGGATCAGGAATGTATAGCTCTTTTTCAGTAAGATGATCTTTAGCTTCAACCCAGTGGTATAATGAGGATTATTATGAAAAAAGCCGTATTCACAATTGGTTTAATTTTGGGAATTGCTGGCATATTCCTAGTTTTAGATACAATGCAGAAACCACAAATTACGGAGGATCAAGCAGGCATCGGTGCATTTGGGATGGTATTTGCTGTTGCTGGTTTCTCAATTGTGTTTCTTAGCATATTGATGGGCAAAACACCGGATGGTAATCTTAAAAAATTGTATAAGTGGGACCTATATCGTAGTTTGATAGGGGTTCCAATTTGGCTTTTAGCATTTTTAACATCCTGGGGTGCTATAGATGCTTTAACTACATCTTCATTGACACCTGAAATGGCATTAGAACATCCCGGATTATTTCCTGCCTTTACATTGTGGTTTGGTTCATATGTGCTAGGAGACCTGATGGGATTAGAAGAATTCATTTTTATATTAACCTCGGTTCGGATACCCATCCTCTTTATGTTGCTGAGTATATTACTTGTATTATATTTTGACAGAAAAAACAACTGGTTGGGGCGGGCAACATTATTTGGCATTGCTGTTATACCGTTCATCTATATGTGGCTTGAGACGTTTCTTTTGGTGCCACCAGTATATAGTCTATTAGATGGAACGATTGATTATGTCATATTCTTTGGATTTAATCCATTGATAACTTTTATAGAAATAGTTTCCCAAATTGTTTTAAATGTAAGCGTCATCTATACTGGTATGTTGTTGTACAGGGAGAGAAAATTAGCAAAATCCCTGAAAATTTACAACATCTAATTACTCAGCGATTGCTTTTAGAAATTTATCTAAGGGAAGGGAGGATACCATCATGATGAACACTAAACCAAAAATTGGCTTGATCTGTGCATTAGTAATCGGAATTATCTTGATCATCGGCTGCTTAGAAGAAGAACCGACAACAGAAAAACCATCGGAATTCTATTCAATGCATTTTGGCGCTCAGCTCACTTTTGCATCCGGCGACATGGACATAGACTTGGCCGAGTTGAAAGAACAGCTAAAAGTCATAGAAGAAACCGGCATGGATATTATCCGGATAGATATCGATTACGAAGCATGGATGACGAACGATCAGGATAATATAAAAAGACATGATGCTATCATAAAACAGATAAGAAACGATGGCAAGAAGTTAATGCTGGCAGACAGGGGGGCAACCAGTTTCACAAAAAATAAAGTGACATGGGAATATTTTAAACAACAACACTTAAAACACACAAGAATCTTCATGGAGAGATACAAGCCAGATTATTATGTTGTTGTTAAAGAGCCAATATGGTATACAGATTTCGACTCGATGATTTCTACCGATACAACACCTGCGATGTGGTATGAACTTGCATTGGAAGCATGCAATATTGTTAAAGAAGTCAATTCTGAAACAAAGTGCGCTGTTGGTATTTATCCATCGGGTCAGCAAGAAAAAGAATTCTTTGAACTTACAGCGAATATCAGCAATCTGGATATTATGGGCGTTGATTGTTATGATGATAAAGATCTACAAATTACAACAGATGATCTGATACCGTTGATGCCACCAGATAAAGAAATCTGGATGCTTGAATCGTGGAATGGAGGGGGTAGCAGTTATCTCCAACCATGGCAAAAGGAAGAGGATGCAGAGTGGATAAAAAAATCTGTATATTATTCACAAAACAATAACTTTAAAGGATATATTGTTTTCTACCCTCTTCATTTTTCGTCGTATATGAAATACAAGGATGTTGATTGGACACAAAGGACACCTGCGTTTTATGCGTTTAAAGAAGTTGTTGAAGAAGTTAGGAATAATACGGAGGGATGAACTATGGATAAAAAATCCTATTTCATGGTTGTCTTGGCGGCATTTTTTTATGCCATATACCTGATCGTAAATAGGGTTTATCTCGTTGATGGGCTAACTCCATTAAACTTTGCCTGCGGGAGTGGTATATCTGCAGCTTTCTTTTCTCTGGTATTCCTGATTGTCTCCAGAAAAATTGAAGAGGTGAGAAGACTGGATGGGAGAGATTTATCTTACATAGTAATCCTCGGTCTCGCAGTGGGATTCTTCTTTAGACTCATCCTCTTCTTTGGGCAATCTCTAACTACGGCAACAAACACCGGCTTTCTATTGAGGACCGCCCCTTTGTTTGCATTAATATTCGGATATATCCTCATGCGAGAGTTCATAACCAAAAAACACATGCTGATGATGTTGATAATGTTATCTGGCGTTTATCTTTTAACCACTGGGGGGAAATTCGTCTTTAACTTGGGGAATCTTCTGCTTATATCTGGCGGATTGATCATTGGCTTTGATCAGGCATTTTCCAGAAAAATGATGAATAAAGGGATAACCCCTGATGTCCTAACTGCATTAACAATGATCACGGGCGGAACACTATTGTATCTATTTGTTATAATTTTTTCATCATTCTCTCTTCTCGGCTGGGAGATATACCTGCTTTCCGGGCTGCTAATCTTTCTATCTGTCTTTGCGAGGAACCTCGGATTAAAGCATATTAAAGCAGGTATTGCGAGCTCTATTCTACTACTAAGCCCAGTATTTACCGCGATTATGGGTATTGGCTTATTGCATGAAAAAATAACATTACTTCAGTTGCTCGGAGGTGTTATCATCCTACTTGGAGGTTATTTCATTATCAGAATAAAAAGCTAAAGTTGATTTATATCTTAATTCTAAATCATTAACATGAAGCTGAAAGGAAAGACTCATAAGGTGGGAGATGACATCAACACAGATCTAATAATCTCCGGAAGATACAAGTTCAAGACTCTGGATGACAGGGAACTGGCCAAACATGTCATGGAGGATCTGGATCCGGAATTCTACAAGAAAATTGAGAAGGGGGATTTCATCGTTGCTGGAAAAAATTTCGGCTGCGGCTCCAGCAGAGAACAGGCTCCGTTAGCTATAAAGTATGCGGGAATTTCAACAGTTGTTGCGAAATCATTTGCGAGAATATTCTTCAGAAATTCGATAAATATCGGTCTTCCCGTCATTGAGTGTAAAGAGACGGATAAAATTGATTCTGGAGATGAACTGGAGCTGGACATGGAAAAAGGCAGTGTAATAGACAAAACAAAAAACATTGAGATGAGGACAACGCCATTACCCAGATTCATGCTAAAAATTCTGCAGGATGGTGGTCTGGTTGCGCATTTTAGAAAATACGGCAGGTTTAAGCTGGATTGAAAGGTGATCAAATGCACAAAATAACATTAATTCCCGGGGACGGGATTGGTCCGGAGGTTATTGATTCGTGTGTCAGGGTTATTGAGGCAACCGGCCTTAAGATAGAATTTGAACAGGTTGATGCGGGAGCCAAAACCGTGAAGGAGAAGGGAACCCCCCTACCAGATACTGTCCTGGATTCCATAAAAAAGAATAAAGTAGCTCTGAAGGGGCCGATAACAACCCCTGTTGCTTCTGGATTCAGGAGCGTTAATGTTGCACTGAGAAAGGCCCTGGACCTGTACGCAAATCTGAGACCTGCAAGGTCATTTGAGGGAATTGAATCAAGGTATGAGAATATCGACATAGTGGTTGTCAGGGAAAATACCGAGGGATTGTATGCCGGAATTGAGCGCTATATCAAAGAAGACAAGACAGAGGGCGAAACAATAAGAAGGATAACAAAAAAGGCATCGGAGAGGATAGCCAGATTCGCATTTGAATACGCAAGGAAGGAGAACCGGAAGAAGGTGACTGCTGTTCATAAGGCGAACATCATGAAGGTTACCGGCGGCATATTCCTGGAATCTGCGAGAAGAATCTCTAGAGAATTCTCAGAGATAGAATTCGAGGACAGGATCGTTGATAATATGTGCATGCAGTTGGTAAAGAAACCCGAGCTCTACGATATCCTATTAGCTCCGAATCTCTTCGGTGATATAATCTCGGACCTATGCGCGGGATTGGTAGGGGGTTTAGGAATTGCCCCATCTGCAAATATAGGGGATAAACTAGCAGTATTTGAACCTGTACACGGTTCGGCTCCAAAATATGCAGGTTTGGATAAGGTAAATCCCACTGCTACTATACTCTCCGGGGTTCTGATGTTAAAGTACCTAGGAGAAAAGAATGCTGCCAATACTGTAGAAAATGCTATAAAAAAGGCCCTGAAGGAGGGTAAAAAATTAACATACGATCTCGGTGGTAACGCAAAGACATCTGAATTTACCGACTACGTGATCTCCAAGATTATTTAATTTTAATGAATGACTAAAAATAATTAGATAACACAGATAAAATGCGCTCTACAGGTTCAATGAAGGCATTCCCATTTGCAACCTTCAACCCAAATAAATTGGGCTTAAAGAGGTCGAAGGAGCTTGAGTGGATCATCCCGAACAAACTGGGGGGTTATTCATCCTCAACTGCCATAGGCTTAAACAGCGATAGATTTCATGGCCTGCTGGTCTCAGGTTGTAATAGCCTGAGAAGGATGGTCTATCTACAGAAACTGGATGATGAGATTGAGTTTGAGAATTCCGTAATCGAGCTTCATGTAAACGAGCATTCTAAGGGCAAGATATCTGATGGCTACAGGTACCTGAATAAATTTGAGTTCAGCTATGATTCCGTTTCCTTCTACTATAGAGCGAAGGGTGTCAGGGTAACCAAGCGCATAACCCCGCTCTCTGATAAAAATGCCTTGCTATCCTTTTACTCCATAGACAATGACTCCGATGATAAAATTAGGTTTAAGGTAAACCTCTTAGTGAATTCCAGGGGTGTTGAGATGCTAACAAAAAGGGGGGGGATAGAATTCAAGCCAAGATTTTTTACGAAGAATATTCTTGGAATCAATTCCCCAAACGGGTATATAGCCTTTCAATCCGACAGGGCGGTATGTTTTGAGGCACCTCCCGAGCTGAGATGGAAGAATCTGTTCTATTCAAAGGATGAAACTGAGGAATATTCTCACTGTCCGACATATTTCACCATGGATGTGGAACCGGATTGCAATGAGGAATTTGCCATAACCGCTATTGCTTATCCTACCGAGGGGGAAACCTCAAGCGCATTTAAGGAATTATTGCAGGGACGTGAACAAAAGAGCAGGATCCTGAGCAGTGGAAAAGGCACATCTATATTCTCTCTTTTGAATGTTGCGGACACCTTTATCGTCGATGTAGATTCAAAGAAAACAATAATTGCCGGTTATCCATATCTTGGCGACAGGGGAAGGGACGCGATGATAGCCCTCCCCGGATTGACGCTCATAAATAGCAGATACAAGGATGCTGAGCTAATACTGGAACATTTCTTGAATCATGCAACGCAGAGAGGAATACCTAGCAGATTTTTAGATGGTAAACCCGAATATGGCGACATAGATACGAGTTTATGGCTCATAGACAGATTGTATCAATACATCAAGTATGTTGGAACGGAAGAGGGTAAAAGGTTTTTACATACCTACTGGTGGGTTCTGAAAGATATAATTGAGAACTATTCAGAGATAGATAAGGACGGCATTCTCTCCCATCAGGGAGGAACCTGGATGGAGGCATTGGAACGAAACAGTGCGGTAGAGGTTCAGGGTTTATGGTATAACGCTTTGAGAATAATGGAGATATTTGCTAAGCTCATGAATGATAAAGATGAGGGCATCTTCAGGTCGAAATATCTCAGGTCCGGGGAGGAATTTCTTGAGAAATTCTGGAACGGTAAATACCTTTCTGATTCTCTTGGAGATGATTCACTGAGACCGAATCAGATAATTCTATTATCCTTGGATTTCAATGTCTTGGATAATGCTCTCTCAAGAAAGATTATGGCGGTTGTTGAAAGGGAGCTTTTAACCCCGTTTGGTCTTAGAAGTTTGAGCCCGGGGAATCCGGGGTATAAAGGGGAGAACTCCCCATATAATGGCGGGGTATGGCCATGGCTCCTGGGGCCGTATATAAAGGTATTTATCAAGCTTTATGGAAAACGACTGAAGGCCCAAGAAATTCTGGAGGGCGTATTTGAGCATCACATCAAGGAGGGCGGCCTGGGCACCATATCAGAGTTTCTGGATGGGGATCCCCCGTTTAAATCCCGGGGTTGCATATCCTATTCGTGTTCTGTAGCCGAATTAATCAGATGCTATTTTGAAGATATAATGCAGAGAAAGCTAAGAACCAAAGGGGGTCTTGAGTAGTTCAATCTTTCAACATCCCTAAAACAGGCGTCTTCCCCAGATATTCGGCAGCAGTAAGAACATCTATATTTTTTCTCCTTGCGGTTTTATAGACCTCCCCGAGTGTTTCCCTGTACTTGCGGTCTCTTAACAGGTGATGATCCAGTATTATCAGCTCGGTGCCGGTCTTTTTTATGATTTTGATTGTATTCGCTATAGCCCTGCGCAGATTTATCAGATTTAGTATGTATGGGACCAGGTATGTTGCCGGGCCGTCCAGGATTAGTACATCTGGATTTTCCTTTATTATCCATTCTCTGTAGTCTTCGATTATCGGTCCGCCCATATCCGATGAATAGATCAGTTTTCTATCCTCATGCTCGATGATGGTTGCAAAGATCCATCCAAGCCTAGTATATTCTATCCCGTGGAATAGTGGTCTGGTAAATCTCAACTTTGTCTCCCCAAATTCGAATTCCCTACCTTCCGAATATCTGATTTCGATTTCATCAAATTCTAAGTCTGGTATCTCTGGAATTTCGTTCCAATATTTTGCTAATTTTTCAAACCAATTACTTCCTTTATCCAGGAGTTGCTGTCTTCTCTCATTATAGTCTCCGAAATCCTTGCTCATCGCTATCGGCAGCTCTTTTCTTGGATCTTCATAACTTTTGAATTTTCTCTTTACAAAGAGATCTTTCAGGTCAACATTTCCGAAGGATTTACATATACTCTGCAGGAAGTTCTCTGATCTCTTTCTCTGTGAATAGTTAATGTATTCGTTTGGATTTTTCAGGAATAATCTTTTACCTTTATACAGGTGTTTGTCAAAGTCTGTGAAGTGGTCATAATGGTAGTGGGAGATTACGATCAGATCTGCCTTTTTGCTCGCCTTTCTTATCGCGCTTTTCGCCTTTCTCAGCCATTGCATCTTCTTGGTAACGGGGGCGGGAAAGCTTGGCTGCATTATAGCAGCCCCCGGATCGATCAGGACCCTTATATCTGGCGTTTCAATGAAGGTGCAGCTGGACTTGGCTCCAAGAGAGTCGGACCAGATTGGTTTGAATTGCATTATGTTCTAATATGTATATTGCTGGTTATATGCTGCAACCCTTTTCTTAGAAAGAGCGCAAAAATCAAAGATTTTTGGCTCCGAACGAATCAGAGATTCGT
>DAOVSE010000031.1 GCA_030633595.1 Candidatus Altarchaeota archaeon | reverse complement strand
TATTGTGCCCTGTTCCTGAATGGTAATGCCAGTGACAGTAGAACTTCCGGTATTGTGTTTGATGACAAACTTGCCCCCAAGCTCAAAATCGTCTGTGCCTTGATAAACCTCTGATGTCTGGGTGCCGCTAGCTGAAACGATGACGTCGGGTTCATGTATATCTGAAGCCCACATGAAAGCTTCGTAGAGTAATCCGCCTGATATGTCTGTTTCAATTTCTCCCAAACCATTCCCGGAATAAGTCCAGTTTCCGTAATTAGGGCCGGTTAAGCTTTCATTCCATTTCCAAACGTGTAAGTCGGCTACGTCATCTACCATCCCGACAAATATCTTGTCATCGGCAGTTCTTCTGAGTTGATGTATTTCTTGGTCAGTTAATTCGGCGTACGGATCTGTAGCAAATTGAGTATTCCAATTAGTGCCATTCCAGTGTCGTGTCTGTAAAGCGTCATCACCCGTGTTCCAAACGCAAACAGCATGGCCTGAATGTCCTGAGGCTGTTTCCCATTCCACATCTGCCGGTCTGTTAGTATCTGTTTCTATGGCTGCATCGTGCTCTACCGGGCTGTCCCAGGCTGAACCGTTCCATCTTACAGTATTAAGATCAAGGGCATCATCGACAACCGCAAGCATTAACTGGTCGTCGGAGGGATTGGGTTTAAGGCTAAGGTAAAACGGCGGGTAGGTGTCCAACCCTATTGTTACCGGCGTTCCCTCGCCTGCCCAGGCAGAACCTGTCCACTGCCTCCACTCAACAGCGCAATCATCGGTAGTGGGCGAATCATCAGCGCCCCAGGCAAACATTGCGTAGCCGGAAGATTGTTCATATTCTACTGCTAAGATGTCGTGGCCAAGCATTTCAGCTGTTATATCCGCACTTTCCAATAACTGCTGGTTGCCCCAGGCAGAGCCGTTCCAGATCGCTCCTCCCGCATCTGAGTTTGTTCCATCCAGCCATATCATAGATATTTCATCAGAACCAGGGTCAGGGGCAAGTTTTATCCAGTGAGGGGCGCCGACTGTGACTGTTAAGTTATAAACCGTGCCGTTAACAACCCACGAGGAGCCGTTCCAAATCCAGTATTTAGTGTCATTGCCGGAACGGGCGACAATCATGGCGTCACCGCTTGTCTTTTCATAGGCAACGTCAAACCCCCGGCGGGTTGCATCGGCAAGAATGGCAGTCCCTAAGGTTTTGTCCGTCCAAGAAGCGCCATTCCAGACAGAAGCATAAAGATTTCCAGCGCTTGTTCCGACAACAAGCATTTTTTCATCTCTTGTTGTGCCGCTCTTTAGAACAACCCAGTAGATTGTAGCAGCCATCGTACCATCGGTCAGTTCAGAGCCTAAATCCGTACCGTCCCAGATACGATAGCGGGGGGTAGCAACTGTTCCTTCGCCATAGGCAATCGTCGCCCTCTCGACTGCGTCTGCAGCGATGTGCCACTGCCGAGTTTCTTTGAAACCTGTGGAAGTGATGCTGAAGGGGCCCAGGAGGTAGAGGTGGGGGCTTATGGATGGTGCCTTGAATTGGTAACTTAGTTCATAGCTTTCGCCTGCTTGCCACTGGACATTCCAGATTATTTCTTTTGTGTTGTTTCGTGTTCTTATTTGTGTTGTTTCCTGTGTTATGATCTCGAAACCTTCGGGCACCTGTTCCACTATCTGCCCGTTGGAGTCTCGGTTGGCTTTGATTCTGAATCTCATCTCGTAGGTGGTTGGCGGATAGATTCTGGTTGGTCCGATTCTCTCGATGTCAAATGGTACGGAATGGCGAACCTCAAAGGAATCTGTTATTTCGTAGCCGTTGTCAAGATTGGTGAGTTTTATCTGGTAGATGCCAGCCTCATTTGTCTGGTAATAGGCGAAGTAATCTGGCTCGCCGGCGAAATTGTTTACCCTGCATTCACCCTTCTGGATTTCAGGGTTTTCAATGGTGCCGTCGGGAGAGGTGATTTCTAAAAGCAAATTGGCATCGCAAAGCGTATGACCATCATCCTTTAGTGCAGCCATCTGGATATAGGCTTGTTCATTCGGTAGGTAGATTGACTTGTCGGTGTTAACTGCTAGAACACCCCACGGGAATTCCTGTTCTTCTGTAAAGGTTTCACCGTCTTTTGTCACTTGTACCTTTAGTTTGTAGACTCCGGCCCTGAATGCTCTTTGCTTTGGCAGTTTGATGGAGAATTCGCCTTCTCTTAGTTTTTCTATCTCTGGTTCAATGTCCGTAGGTTTTCCTTTGTAGTAGACAGAGGTTTCGATGGTTTCGTTTTCCGTTGTTAATTTCAGGGCTTTTTCTTTTTCGGTCACGTACTCGAATACGAATTCCGGTTTTTCTTCTGCCCTAAAGTGTTTCTTCTTTGCGGTTAGGTTGAGAGTAAGCTTTTCTCCCGAGATTTGAGCATAGGCAATAGCAGAGCCGAACTGGAATTTCAGGTGGTGCTTCTCTGTTGTCAGAACCCTTGAGATTTCATAGCCTGTTTCTGGGCAGGAATAATCTGCTATGAAGACAGAGTGGTTTATCCATTCATAGTTTAGAGTTTGATTGCCGCACCCTATTTCCAAGAATTCCAGATCCCTGCCGAATTCGGTTCCGTTTATTGCCTTTATTGTTAGGTCTGCCGTTCCTGTTGTCTCAAAGCGAACGATCCAGTTTCCATTGATGGACGGGTAGGATTGTGGATTCAGGATCGTTATTTGATTTTGGATTTTTTCTGTTTGGAAATTAAAGAGGAACAGATCAGAAAAGGAGAACGCACTAACAATACCACTTGTTAAAATAATGGCAACGAGGAGAACTAAAGCGGTGAAATTCAGGCCCTTATCTAGTTTTTCTTTTCCTGCCCTTACCAGTTCAGTGATGCGATTTTCACACATTTTTGTGTTCATTTTCCTTGCCTTTTTGCAGATTATCGGACGGTATCGGACGGTATCGGACGGTAATCGGCACATAATGAACTTTTGGCCCGCTGCCTTTTTTAATCATTTCAATACAAACTTCTCCTATTTGAATTTGGGATAAATTTGGGATAAATTTGGGATAAATTTCAACCACCTTTTAACTTAATCCTGTAAAACACACCTTTTTTAGTACCTTGCTTCTCCAGAATATCCTTATCGATTAAATCTTTTAGATCCAAGCGTGCTGTTTCGGTGGATATCCGGGGGAAAAGTCTTCTGTACTCCTTATTAGTTATTTTTCTATGCTTCCTTAGATACTCAACGGCTTGCTTCTGTCTTTCATTAAGTTCTATTATTTTCTCTTGCTCAAATTTTTGTTTTGTGGAGAATAAAGTAACCGTTATCGTGTATCTGTCTGTATCTATCTCGGGCATTTTTGGTTTGAGAGAATGTTTTTTATGCTCTTCTATTATTTTATCCCAACCCTCGCCCAATTCCTCAATATATCCGATTTTACTCAGAACTTTTGCAATAGTGGGATTTCTCGAAAACTGTTTTTTAGTTATATTTTCAGGTGTGATTTCTTTAGGTAAACCACCGGGATTATAATATTCAATGTGATCATCAAACATCTTCACAATAACCTTGGTTCTTTGCTCAGAATAATCACGGTGACAAACAGCATTTACAATTAATTCACGTATAGAAAATAGAGGATACTCCGGGATATCCTCCCTTTCAACCTTGTAAGGATGCAATCTGGACATTACGGCCGTGTGCTCCTTTACGTATCTATCACAGTTGTCTATCTGCTTCAATAGATTCCCAACAAACTCCTTATAGTCAAGTCTTTCTATACCCTCTCGTTTTCCTTTGTATCTTGCCAATGCGATGTAGGAATTCATAAAGAACTTTTGTGGATCTTTTCCAAACAACAGGATTCCAGCATTAGTTGGCTTATTATTTTTGATACAGTTCAACGCTTCAAGTAATTCTTTATCGCTCCCCGTAACTTTTCTTTCAGTTAAAGATTCATATCTCAATATAAAGAACTCTTTCACGAAATTCCAATCAATATCTCCCAAACTCGCTTCCTCACAAATCTGCTCGTCCCAGTACACTCTTGACCCTGATTCCTTTGCGAGTTTCCTCATCTCAGAGGCAGATAATTTGTGGGTGGAATCTCCCACCCTCTTGTAGGCTTTTCCCTTGAAAAAGACGGGTTTCTCCGGGCTTTCTTTAACATCAATGACAATGATTTTCCTATCTTTTATTTCTTCAACAGAAATTTTCGGGAAAATATGGTTGTCCGTGTGCGTTTTAATGTAATTAGCCAAGTCCTTAACTGTTTTCTTCCCGACTTGCACTCCAACTACCTCTCCTGTGTCTTTGACACCTACCAGTATTCTGCCCAAGTTGGTGTTCGAAAACGCTGAAACCTCTTCCCCTATTTCATCCTTCAGGCTGAGAGATTCCTTGAATTCCATCTTCTGCGCCTCACCCTTTTCAATCAGTTTTAGTAATTCTTTTTCGTCCATATTCATCATCTACGAATACTCGACATCATCGCCGAACTTAAATTTTAGGGCGTGCTTTCCCGCCGTCAGAACCTTTGAGATTTCATAACCGGTTTCTGGGCAGGAATAATCTGGAATAAAGACGGAGCTGTTTATCCAGGAATAATCCAGGGTTTGATTTCCGCATCGTATTTCCAAAAATTCCAGATCCCTGCCGAATTCAGTTCCGTTTATTGCTTTAATTGTTAGATCTGCCGTTCCTATTGTCTCAAAGTGAACGGTCCAGTTTTCATTGATGGCGGGATATGATTGCGGGTTCAGGATCGTTATTTGATTTTGAATTTTTTCTGTTTGGAAATTAAAGAGGAACAGATCAGAAAAGGAGAACGCACTAACAATACCACTTGTTAAAATAATGGCGGCGATGATGACCAAAACAGTAAAATCCAAGCCCTTCCGGACTCGTCCGGAATTCAACTTTATTTTCTCTCTGGCTGACATTTTTACAATCTTTCGTAATGTTGAAGTTTCAATATTTTGAAATCTTTGAAATTCTTGAAACCCATCCTCATGTCTAAAATGTTCAAATTTGTGTTATTTTTGGACATTTTTGGGACATGCAAAACCAAATTACTATTTTCGTTTTTGCACATTTTTTTGCACATTTTTTGCACTCTTTTTGTGCAAAACTAGGATATATTTCAATCCTCTTTTTCCTTTACCAACACGTATAAAAACCCCTCTCTTAACCAAATCACTTAAATCCTCTGTTGCAGTGGTTCGAGCAACATCATTAACTTCCTGGTATTCCTTGTTGGCTATGGAACCTTTTTTAGCAACATAATTCACAGCTTTGATCTGCCTCTCATTCAGGCCTAATTTCTCAAGATCCTTCAGAACTGGAGGTTTTTTAAATGTCACAATTAAACTTGTGCCCGTAAATTCAAAATCTGGCTCTAGAAGATTCCACTCTTTACACCATTTTATAATTTTATTTGTTCCTGTTCCAACCTCTTCAACATATTTCACCCAGAAAAAATGCTGTATTAATGATGGGTTTGGTGGCTTTGATTCATGTTTCTGCTTTAATGTTTCAACAGTCCAACCCTCTGGCAACTTCCCGGGATTCCAAAACTCAATTCTATCATCAAAAATTCTCACCTGAACACTTGAAGAAGTTTCATATACTCTATGGCATAAAGCATTGGCAAGAGCCTCCCTTATCGCTTTTGGTGGATACTCCCATTTTTCCTGTCTTTGGAGTTTTCCTTCTTCAATCCATGCCGCCATGCTAATATTATTGTAAATGAATCTCTCTGTTTCAATTAATTGATCAAATAAATTGGCTTTTATAACCTTGAAATCAAGCATCTTGCCAGTAACATCTGTGCCCTTAAACCTAATGCATTTTACTTCTGGACGTGTGAAAAATTTTTGGGGTTCTTTACCAAACAACAATACAACGGCATTAGTTAACTTTTTGTTTTTCAGAAGTTTTAGTCTCATTAAAGCCTCTTCTGTTGGTACATTTTCTGACATGTCCAAACCCCTCTGTCTTTTCGCTTCCTTCAAAAACCACCTCACCTTTTCTTCATCAATATCCTCCAAAGAAGCTTCGCAAATCTGCTCGTCCCAGTACATTCTTGGTCCGGATTCCTTTGCGAGTTTCCTTATCTCAGAAGCAGATAATTTGTGAGTGGAATCTCCCACTCTCCTGAAGGCTTTACTCTTGAAAAACACCGATTTTTCCGGGCTTTCTTTAACATCGATGACAACGATTTTCTTATCTTCTATTTCTTCAACAGAGATTTCCGGAAAAATATGGTTGTCAGTATGCGTTTTAATGTAATTGGCCAACTCCTGAACTGTTTTCTTTCCGACTTGAACTCCAACCACCTCTCCAGTATCTCTAACACCTATCAGTATCCTGCCCGGGTTGGTGTTCGAGAACGCTGAAACAACTTCTCCTATTTCATCCTTCAGGCCGAGAGATTCCTTGAATTCCATCTTCTGCGTCTCTCCTTTTTCAATCAGTTTTAGCAATTCTTTCTCGTCCATGTTTATCATCTACGAATACTCGACATCATCGCCGAACTTAAATTTTAGGGCGTGCTTTCCCACCGTCATAACCTTTGAGATTTCGTAACCGGTTTCTGGGCAGGAATAATCCGGAATGAAGACGGAGCTATTTATCCATTCGTAATTCAGGGTTTGATTTCCGCATCGTATTTCCAAAAATTCCAGATCCCTGCCGAATTCGGTTCCGTTTATTGGTTTAATTGTTAGATCTGCCGTTCCTGTTGTCTCAACGCGAACGATCCAGTTTTCATTGATGGCGGGATATGGTTGTGTGTTCAGGATTTCGATACCAAGCCCAGAGACTTCTTCTGTAGGAGAGCTGGTTGGCATAAGCACGAGGGAAATGAATATGGCTGTGAAGAATAATAAGGTTTTCTGCATCATAATTTTATTGTTTTTATGTTTCTTAACTCCAAAATACTCTGTTTTCATAAACATGCTCTTAAGTTCAGCGAATATCGACGCTTGTTTGTTTATCTGGAATAAACTCAGATTTCCCTTTTTTGATGTCAACACCAGATTTAATCCCTGTAGGTTTTGAAGTTCTTTTTTAACATATATCGGGGTTATTTTTATCTCTCTCGAGAGTTCCCTTAGATGAAACTGTCTATCTGGATTAAAGATTAATGTCTTTAAGATCCTTGCCCTTGTTTTTGAAGTAAACAGCCTCTCTAACATTTTCTCTTTTATTAACATTATATATACATTCGTATATAAAAAGTTTACGGTTAGATTAGCGTGTACCCTGCTGTTGTGAGGGTTAAGAATAAAAAAAGACAATACTACAACCCTCCACCTATTTAGTTCCTCATCCCCCCTCTTTCAAGAGTGTGAATGGCACCTCTTTGGAGTAGACAACGACCCCCTTATCAGTTATCTTCAATGAGCGGATGTCGCTGACTATCTTATTCCCCCTCACCTTTACAACCCAGAGGCATCTCTCCGTATTGGCCCTATAGGTCGACCAAAACAGAACTATCAGACCATCCGAAATAAAGTGCTCTGCAATGAACTTCCCCGGGAAGGATTCATATTCTTCCGCTATCAGGAGGGTGGTACATTTATTTTTCTTCATCAATTCTAAAAAGCGAATCATGTGGCGTCGTTTGGGTCTTGGATCCGCAAATAGGTGATCGAACACGGTTGTAGAATCCAAGACAAATCTCTTGACATCCATCTCTCTAATTAGATCATTAAGCAATTCTATATCCATGCCCAGCTCAAGATCGGCCTTTTCAAAGATACTTCTGTCCAAAATGGCCAGTTTCTTTAGCTCTACGTACTTATTAAAATCCCAACCAAAGCCGCTGGCGTATTCTACAACATCCTCAACGCTTTCCTCTATGTTCAGGTATAAACCCGCTTCATCGTATTGCGACAAACCAGTATAGACATACTGCATTGCAATGTTGCTTTTGCCAACCCCAGGGGGTCCGGATACTACAATTGAACTCCCCTCGGGTAATCCTCCGCCCAATAACTCATCAAGCCCAAGGATCCCTGTTTTTAATAAATTTTTCATTTATCTACCCTCCTGTTTTTTTATCATATAGACTGTTTATCTTGGGTTCCAGAGATTCGATATACAGCTCAACAATATCGAAGCCACCCTTTTTGATGTTGCTCTGGGTCAGATCCAGCTCCAGTTCAAGGTCAAAGACGTCCACACCCGCCTTCTTTAGCTTGTTTAGCTTTTTTCTCAGTACATCTATCCTGTTGTTGTATTTATCATACAGCTCCAATTCTGGATCACCCAGCCTCCTAGGATTGTGGAGCAGAGGCCTGAAGCTTACGAAATATGGCCTCCCTTTATTGTACTGCGCATTTTGCAGCATTCCCGTTCCTATATTTGCCTTGACAACGGATTTCAGTATGTCCTCCCCATATTTCATTTTCACCCTCTCCAGATCGCCCTCGTAACGGCTTCTCATCTGTATCTCTGTTCCAATATTGGCCTTTATCTCCCCGACAAAATCGCTTAGCACCTGGGAAATCAGTATCAGACCTATACCCCACTTCCTGAACTCCCTTACTGCCCTCTCAACCTCCGTAAAGCCCTTACCGCTTCCGCCGAATTTAGGCAATAGCCTGTGGATCTCATCGTAGACAAATAAAGCCTTCAGCTCGGGACTTTCCTCCAAGTTTGCTGCAAACACATCCTTTATCGTGTTTTCAATGAAGACATCTATCATGGATGGGTCCAGTTTGTTTAAACAGAACACGGATATCTCCCCCGGTTTTATGTACTTCTCCACATCTACCCTATCATTTGGATCTTTAATGATATAGATGTTGCCATTAAAGGCCGTCGCATTCTTTTCCTTCATGTGGAAGTGTTTGTAGAGTTTGAACATCCCCTTGTCTTTATTCCTTCTCAAAAAGCCCGTCCACTGGGCAGTCGGATCAAAGACCAGAACAGATTTTCTACGGGATAATGCCTCTTCCGCCAGAACCTGAGCTACCACGGTCTTTCCACTGCCGGTAGCACCGGCAACCAGGGTATGGGTCTGAAGCCGATCTAGCTCAAAGAATGCCCTGATTCCAGTCTCGGCAATTCTGCCTATGAAGCCTGATGCAGCTCCAGGTTGCGGCAGGGTGGTGAAATCGATAGTTTCCAGATAGCGCTTCTTTTTTGCCTTTTCTCTTTCGTGGTAGACATAGGCTCCATAAATACCAATTAGGATGAAGAAACCGGCAAAGAACAACCAGATTGGTACCCCGAAGATTTCAGATTCAAATATTGATTTGGTGATTGTTACATAGGATCTTGATGTAATCGTTCTCGGTTCCCCATCTTTTGACAGATAGGTAATCGTCCCCATTACGACGTATTTCCCTTCACTTATATTCTTCGATATATTGAGCTCCACTATATGAGATGTGTACCTCTCTACATCGAATCTATCCTTCTTTTCTATTAAAATTTTATCGGTCTCCATATCCATTAGATTCAATTGTAGATTCAATTCCTTGCTCTCACCCGGGTTGAATACAATTACCTCAACCTGAAGTATCTCTCCAGAAGGTAGGGTTTCTTTTAGCGGATTGATCTGTAGGTCTAATAGCGTCTCTTTTGGTTCTAGAATCCTCAGATTTACCGGAATTGAGGCGAATTGGTCATGTGATTTAATGAGGATATATCCATAGTAAATTCCAATATCAGCATCTTTAGGGATGTAAACATAAATCCCGAAGTCTTCTTCTTTTCCAGGATCTAGGGTTATCACTGGGTTTTCTATGGTTACAAAATCAATAATACTCCCTGTTATGTTGGCTTCTACCCGGAGAGTTACATCCCTGGTGTTTCTAACCCTGAATAAGATCTGCATGGATTCTCTGGGATATAGTTCAACGGATATTGGTTGAGAACTCATTACCAGAGGATGTATCTCTTTTGTGGCCAATAATTCATTCAATTTTTTATTGATCCCTAATAGGTTCTCATCACTTGCATTTTTGAGTTCATTCAAAAGATTTTGGAGGATAGTAGTATTTGTCATACTCCCATTAAGCCTTTCCTGAAGGATTTCCAACGCCTCTTCGATACCTGAGATATCTACCCTCCCGCCACCACCATAATAGTATTCAGTAGTACCCCCGGAAAAATTGGAAGAATAATTTAACTCATATGCGCTGTCTCCATAATCCACTATAAAAAGCGATCCATTCTGAGTATATCCGCTACCGCAATATGAAAGGATCAATAAAAATGATACATATAAAACGTAGATATATTTCTTCATATTAATTAAAATATTTTAATTATCTACTTAATATATTTAGCGAATATTTAAGAAGGAAAGAGATATTTTCACATCGTCAAGCTCATACTTCGTACTCTGTAATATTTCAAGACCTTTTTATTTTTACCTATGAGCAATAGAATCCCCACTTCATTGCTTTCTGACGAATACTCCACACGGTATATGCCCTCTTTAGTTAAATCCCCGTAGATCGCAGGATATTTTTTAGAGAGTGAAACGAGATCTTGAGTAGTTAGAAAAGTAATGTTAGTGCTGTAAGTTGGATTCTTTGAAATGAAATCCTGAATTAGGGGTTCATTATTGGCTATTCTTAAAATCTCTTCCTCTGACAATCCAGGATTGATGAGGGGTAGGAGGGCGAGAAATACTATAAATGCAATAGAAATAATTACCAAACCCACTATGGCCAGGATAATTAGTTTTCCAGTGATCCTTAATCTCTTTGGCCTCTCAGATTTTTTTAATCTCGAAAAACCCCCTCTGGCGCTGGAGCTGCCTTGGATATCTTTCAAGCCCATTTATATTCCCATAACTATATGGGAATGGTATTAAAAAATTCAACCGTTTTCAGTAATTAGGCCTCGATTTCTGTAGTAAACGTCTCACAATGATATCTGCCCAAATCCACAGTGGGACCATCACAGATTGTAACATCCACCCTGTAATCCTTGTCGGGAATCAGGCTCAATTCCTTGGCTGCGCCCAAAAGGAGCTCGAAATTTCCATCAGAGATCACATTATCAAATTTATTGTCCCATACAATTAGTTCGGCAACGCTATTTGTGACAGTCACATCTATACTTCCCTGGTATAATGGCATTCCATAAGGGTCAACTAATCTGCCCTGAAGTGTCAGCAGGGTAGCTACAGGACCACTGGGATCAAAGCTATCCCATTGCGTTTGATCGATGTAGTTCCACTTACTCTCATCCCCCTCAATCGACATATCTCCCGTCATTTCCGGATCTGCGGTACTCTCCGTTACCTCAAGTGTACCGAGCGAACCCCTGCCGTAGCTTATCCATACCTGATTCGGGTCTACCTCAAGCTCCCTTACAACGGTATAGTTACCCACCTCAAGGGCGGGTCTCAGGGTAATGTTTACATTGATGTCACTGCCAACCTTACCCACGTATTGGGCTATTATGGGATTACAGTAGGGTGCCACATTCCTGAACTGCCTGACCTGGTTCACACATCTATCGTTACCGGTATTGATAAACCAGAATTTCCACCTCACTGGCAGGTAATCGGTAGTGTCAAATCCTTCCTTCGCCGGAACAGTAACATTATACTCGATCGTTATGTTCGATGTAGAGTTCAGGCTCCAGGAAAGTACAGTTTCATTCTTCACAACACTACTGTCAACCCTCTTGAATCTCTCCCATATAAAGCCTGTAATATCGCTTGTATTCTTGAGTGCCACACCCGTCGAATTGGCTCCGAAACCAGATAGATCTGCGAGGCTGAAGTTCCAGACCTCAGCTGCCGTGAGGTTGTTGGATGCTTCAATCGTGTTAACAGTATTGTTTATGTCAAGAAGTATATCGCACTTTGTGCCTGGTTCGGCATACTGGGTGCAATTCTCCCTAGAATACAGGTAGGATACGTTAGCGTATATGTTATTTACTGATGTGTTTATTGTATTTACTGTATTATTTACTGTAGATAATGTACCATTCATCCCCTCTAGCATCCTCGATACCGAATCCTGTGCAAAACCCCTCTGAGTGAGATTTGTCATACTGAAGTTCCAGATCTCCTCTGCCGTGAGGTTGTTGGATGCTTCAATCGTGTTAACAGTATTGTTTATGTCAAGAAGTATATCGCACTTTGTGCCTGGTTCGGCATACTGGGTGCAATTCTCCCTAGAATACAGGTAGGATACGTTAGCGTATATGTCATCTACCTTGGATTTTATGTAGTTTACCGTGGAATTAATCGTGTTTACCGTGCTATTGATCATATCTACAACGCCCCTGATATATTGTGTATCTGTGTAGATGTTTTTGGTGGTCGTATTAATAGTAGTTATCGTGGCATTCATGCCGAAGAGCGTCCTGATCGTCGAATCCGCTGCGAAACCATTCTGAGAAAGATTTGTCATACTGTAGTTCCATATCTCCTCTGCCGTGAGATTCTGACCCTCCTTTACCTCACCCACACTGTCATTTATCTGCTTCAGCCACCAGCACATACCGTCCACTTCTGAAGATATGTATGGCGTACAGTTGTGCATTCTCGCATTTATCTTCGAGACATTGATATAGGTCTTATGTGTTGTGGTATTAATCTCCTGAGTCAATATCAATATCTCCCCGGTGTCATCAAGAACGGCGATGTTCTCATCGGCAGTGCTTTCGGTTACATTTATTCCCGTGCCTAGAACATTATCTGCACTGACCTGAAGCAATCCCATGTTGGACAGTAGAATTACTCCCAGGGCTAAAACCAAACAGAACCCGGCTAATAATTTATCATTACCTTTCATTTTAATTTAACTTTATACTATATTATCATGTCCCTATATCATTATGTTTAGTTATTAAATACAATTATATTCCTTATATAAATACTTATTGATTTGATAGACCTGATATCTCAAGCGACGAAATATGTTGTAAAGGTCTCATGGTTGCAACTGGAAGGATTAAATGCTGATTCATCGCATATGATCAGGTCCCTCCTGTATATCCTCGTGGGTATTAGGCTCAGATTGTATGTGGTACCCAGGAGGAGGTTGAACGTGCCATCATGAATGGTATCATTGTATACATTAACCCATGAACCAGATGGCTGCAGGTAATCTGTGATATTCACCATTATACTTCCCTGGGGTAATGGATTGCCACTCAGATCTGTTATTCTGGCCTGGAACTTTAATATCGTTGGTATGGGCTTTGTATAACTAAAATTACCCCACCTCGTTTCATTAAGGTAGTTAACTGTTCTGTTAATTTCCCTTATCAGGTTCGTTACCTCGGAGAGATTAGCTTCAGCTGTAATATTGAAGTCAGTGACATGGAATCCTGCGGCAGCTTGAGTTCCAACACCACCCGGATCTGCTTCCACAAGAACACCATAGGTGACGGAGGTAGGGCTTAGGGGGATGTTGTAATTATAGTAATACCACCCCGTCCCGTTGTTAATCATGCTGGCATCTTCAAGGTCCGTCACTATATCTGTTCCATTCCAGTGGGTTATCGTCAGATTGCAATAGCTGGCATTTACGGGATTTCCCGAACGCAGCAAAGAGGCATACATAGTAACCTCATCTCCCGCCTCGTAAAATGTATCTACACCACCGATCGTTATGGATGGCAGAGTGGATAGGATGCTCTCTATATTAACCAACTTATCCCAGGCCAGTACCTCATCAGGGGCAGTTGTATTTTCCGTTACGTTTATGGGCTGACTTAATGTGTTGGAGGGTGAAGCTACATTCAATACAATGCATATAAAAATACCACCTATCAGTAAATATAATCTTTTCATGTTTTATATTCATTACCTTATTACTCATTCTCATATAAAATCATTTCTCATACCACCTCTTTTTTTCCTCTTTTCCGGATTTGGATCTGGATCTGATCTCCATCATTACAACAGTGAAGACCACTAGAATGATTATCAAACCAAGTGACACAATCAACGTCCATGGGAATTTACTCTCAGTTTTCATTCCAACAACCCTTCCGGTTATCTCCGGTTCCTCCCTTATTGTGGTGGTTGTGTATCCGGGATAGAACCCTGTTTCGACTCCCTTAACGCTCGAAAAAGCTTCATGATTACCCTCCAAAACCCTAACAACCCCGATCGGGCCCTGACCATAGCTTATCCACACCCAGTTCGGATCAACCTCCAGCTCCCTTATAATGGTATAATTACCCGTTTCAAGTGCGGGTCTCAGGGTTACATTTACTATCAGGGAGGAATTGCCCTTGCCCAGTGACTGCGCCACCAAGGGATTGCAGTACGGAGTCACACCATAACTCTCTTTTTTCTGGTTTACACAGATCTGGTCGGAAACCTCCTCCGAGCCGATGGTTGGGGTTGGCTCTGGAGAGGCGTATTTGCGATACTCGATGTGGAGCTTGGCACCATTGCCGGACCATTCGTAGGCTCTTATTTTATTCCGGGCACCTGAACCACTACCATCGTCATCATGCAGTATCACTATCGGTTTTCCAATTGAGTAATCATAGCTATCAACTAATTCCTGTATCACATCAACAAGTGAGGGGCTATTTCGCCAGCCTCCCGACCCACCGAAATTGCCATCCCAAGTAGTATAGTCCGTAGTTCTAGTTCTTCCAGCATGATCAGAATTATTTGAGGGTGCAGATGGCTCAGCCTGGTCATCCCCATAAACGTTGGTTTTAGTTGCAGATGAAGTTGAAGAGGGATAGACTGAGATATACGCAACATCTACGGTAGCACTGCTAGGTATAGTCACTGAAGAGAACCTATAGAAAGCATCACATAGTTCACCACTATCATTCTTACCCACATAAACC
>DAOVSE010000011.1 GCA_030633595.1 Candidatus Altarchaeota archaeon | reverse complement strand
TGTATTTAAAGGAGGATTGTGAACTACAAGAACGACCCTTTCAGTTTTAACCCCATTTAGGAGTTCTTCAAGTTTTTCATAAATTTCTTTTTCTTCCATCTCGAAAGGTGTGTCAAATGGCGTTGGTGCGGAGCCACCGAATCCGACTACTGTGGTATCATCAAAGACAAGATTCCTCCCATGAAGGTTGGCATCATACTCATCAAATACCTTTAGAATCTCCGGAGTATCACAATTTCCGGGTATTGCCAGGATCCTAAAATTACTCAATAGATCCAGGACGGATCTTGCCTCATCGAGGCTTTTTTCTCTGTTTCTGGATGTATTA
The DNA here is from genome assembly GCA_030633595.1 of Candidatus Altarchaeota archaeon. Classification (GTDB taxonomy): domain Archaea; phylum Altiarchaeota; class Altiarchaeia; order IMC4; family QMZM01; genus QMZJ01. Next base: position 22,085 of record DAOVSE010000011.1, on the reverse strand, counting down.
CGCCCGGTAAAATCCCCGAGGATCAGTATATTCTCAAATCTATTATCCTTTGCGTATCTCTTCAACCTCAGAACAGCTTCCATATCCCCATGAATATCTGCGATGCAGAGGATTTTCATTTCTATGAAACATAGCTCCGAATTCAAATAAATGAGATTTAATTTCCAGATACCATAATCTAAAGATGGCCTCATTTACCTTCCTTGGAACCGGAGGGGGAAGATTTGCGCTCCTAACCCAGAGAAGGTACTCTGGGGGGATCTGGCTGGATTTTGAATCTACCATTATCCTAGATCCTGGTCCCGGGGCATTGGTCAGAGCTCTTCAGTTCGGAAAGAAACCGGATAAATTGGATGCTATTCTTGTATCTCACAAGCACTTAGATCATTACAATGATGCCGAGGTTATGATTGAAGCAATGACATACGGCACCAAAAATAAGAGGGGTTTTTTTGTGATAGATAAAAACGCTTTGGGATACATCTCAGAATATCACCAGAATGCCGTCAAGGTACTTGTTCCAGAGCCAGGAGAGGAATTTAATATTAACAAGTTAAAGATTCAGGCGATACCCACATTTAACCACGAAGACGGAATCGGCTTCAGGTTCTTTACAGAAAAGGGTATAGTCACCTATGCGTCGGATACTGGTTACTCTAAAGAGTTAATAGAGCATTATAGAGGCTCTAGAATTCTTATCCTGAATGTGATCTTTCCGAATTCCAAGGAGATAAAGAGCCACCTGAACACGGAAAAAGCAAGTAGAATAGTAAGGAAGGTAAAACCCGAGTTGGCTGTAATCCAGCACTTCGGTATGTCGATGCTCAACGCAAACCCGGACAGAGAGGCAGAATCTATTGAGAGAGAAACCAAGATTAGAACAATAGCTGCAAGGGATGGAATGACAATTGATCTGGAGAATTTAGACAAAATAAAAAGGGAAAGCCAGCTTAGTTTAGGAGAGTTCTAATCTACGGAATTTACAACTGCTTTCTATTTCTGGCGAATTATTCCACGGTTACGGATTTCGCCAGATTCCTTGGCTTGTCTGGATCCAGTCCTTTAAAAACTGAGATGTAGTAGGCAAACAAATGCAGGGGAACTACATAGAGTATTGGTGAGAGTAATGGATCTATCATAGGGGTCTTTAAATCGCCATTTTCACCAACAACAAGGATGATTGCATTTCTTGCTCTTGCCTCTTGTATATTACTGTCCATCTTTTCCAGTAGATCGTCATTTGGATTTATTGCCACAACCGGGACTCCTTTCTCTAATAACGCCAAGGGACCGTGCTTCAATTCTCCGGCAGGATAGGCTTCTGCGTGGACGTATGAAATTTCCTTAATTTTCAGGGCTCCCTCCAGCGCCGTTGGGTAGTTCAACCTTCGTCCAATATAAAAGAAAATATCCTTATCGGACAACTTTCTGGCAAGTTCTTTGATCTCATCTTCGTTGCTTAAAATCTGTTGAATTTTTCCTGGTAAATTGCTTATATCATCAATGATCTCATTTACATAATCCCCATCAATCTTACCAAACTCCCTTGCAAGATAAAGACCCAATACAGTTATTGATGTCATCTGTCCCAAATAGGCTTTTGTTGACGCGACAGCTATCTCAGGACCTGAATAGGTATATATGTTATCATCAGAAATCCTGGTTAAAGTGGAACCCAGAACATTTACAATGCTCAGAATATAGGCCCCTTTATCCTTAGCTTTTTTAACGGAGGCGATAGTATCGGCAGTTTCTCCGGATTGAGAAACCGCTATTATTGCACAATCGCTGTCTATCGTATTAATGGTAGAGTAGCGAAACTCCGAAGCTGAAACAGCATCCGATGGAATCGAGAACCTCTCCAATAGGTATTTCCCCATGAGACCCGCATAGGAGGCAGTACCGCAAGCTACGAAATAAATTCGTTTATACCTCGTTAATTTTTTCGCTATATCTTCAACTCCCTTCAGGGCTTTGATTGCATTCTTCACAGCCTCTGGTTCCTCGAAGATCTCCTTTAACATAAAGTGAGGATAGCCCTCCTTCTCTGCCTGTTTTATATTCCATTGGATGGTCTGCACTTTTTTCTTTAGTTCATCCCCGGTTTGGATATCCTTTATTGCCACAGAATTCTTTGTTACTACCCCGTAATCAAAGTCATCCAAGATCAGAATCTTCTTTGTATTTGGCAAAATTGCCGGCGTGTCTGATGCGATAAAATTTTCCCCGTTGCCCAATCCCACTATTAATGGACTGTCCTTTCTCGCTATCAGGATCTTATCGGGCTCGAGGGTTGATATGGCTACGATCGCAAAGCTGCCTCGAAGCTTTTTTAGCGCCTCTCTAAAAGCTGCCTCGAAGCTTTCGGTATAGAGTTCCTCTATGAGGTGGGGTATTACCTCGGTGTCTGTTTCTGATTCGAACTTGTGACCCCTGCCTGTTAACCCTGCCCTCAGATCCTTATAATTTTCAATAATCCCGTTGTGGGCGACGATGAACCTGCCTGTGCAATCAGAGTGGGGATGAGCGTTATATTCTGAAGGTTCCCCATGTGTCGCCCACCTCGTATGAGCGATACCTGTCTTTGAGAGAATTTTCTCACAATCTACCTTTCCCCTTACCTCATCCACCTTGCCCTTGTCCTTAAATACGGTCACACCTTGATCAGAGATACATGCTATTCCCGCAGAATCATAGCCTCTGTATTCCAAACGCTTTAGCATATCAAACAGGATCTCTGGAGCGTTTCTATCTCCGATATAACCAGCAATTCCACACATCTTGATTTCAAGAAATAAACTAAGCTTTTAACTTCATGATAGCTTCTGCTATATCTCCCCCGGATTCCTCCAGGGCGTTTCTTGCCTCTTCCTCACTTACATTGGCCTGCTTGGAAACCATCTCCACATCCTCCTCACTTATCTCTATCTCTGCCTCAACCTCCTGTTCCCTGATCTCTCCACCAGTGATGTTAAAAATCTGTTGTCCCCCTACGACCATCTTCATTACCTCTGGATTCTCTATAACAATCTCCTTTTCAGGCCCATGAATTGTTACAGCGGTCGCATCAATCTCTTCGGTTTTGATACCCATCCGCTTCATCATCTGCTTCATCTGCCTTGGATTTAAACCTCCTGGAAACATAGGATCACCCCCGTATCTTTATTCTTTGTCTTTGAATGCTTGAGCCCTTTTTCTTTCCCGAAAGAAAAAGTGCTTCACCCCAAAAAGAAAGGGTATAAATTATTACCGATTACAGTTAATTTAAATCAGATTAGAATTTGAGACCTTATTAAAGATAAGTGCTTAAAAGTTATTATGGTAAGGGCCTTCATAGCCATCTCATGCCCGGATGAATTGAAAAAAGCCATTCTAGAGATCCAGAAAAGCATCAATAAATTTGGAAGGATGAGATTAGTTGAGCCAGAGAATATACATATGACCCTTAAGTTCTTGGGTAATGTCGATGATAACAAACTTAATGAGCTTATTAATGCTCTGGATTTTATCTCAAATAACAAGAAATTCGAGGTATCATTAAAGGGTGTCGGTGCATTTCCAGGTCCGGGTTATGTGAGAGTTCTTTGGTTAGGCGTCGATAAGGGTTCTGATAGGATTCAGATGATTCAGAAGGGAATTGATGATAAATTAGAGTCTTATGGATTCAAAAAGGACAACAGATTTCATCCACATTTCACCTTGGCCAGGGTAAAGTCGATAGACAAAGAAAATATAAAGAGATTTTTGCAGGAGAACTCTGATCTTGAATTTGGGAAATTTCTCATTAGAAGAATATATCTGATGGGGAGCAAATTAAGCCCAACGGGTCCCACCTATTCTGTAACCCACACCTTCGAACTTCACTAGGTGGCCCTATGGATTATGCGCATGCTCGCGGGAACCAAAAGGATCTTTTCGTTTGATATTCTGCCAATATCTCCATCTATATCTATACAGGTCTCTCTCAATTTCTTTACTGTTTCTCTCAGTAGAACCTTATTGTGAAGGAGCTGCTTCACATTCAGTACAACTATGTTGTTTTTCTCCAACTCCCTTATGGCTTCATCAACGCCGACCCCTTCATTGTCCAGATCCATGGGCTTGATATAAGTTATGTCTTCCCTCTCGATTATCTTTCCCTCACGTATGCTCAATTCGTTCAGGTAATCCTCTATATCAATCTCCTCTTCTTCCTCTTCACGACGGAAAAATCTTTTAAACGGCATTTTGACTCCTTATAAATTATATTTTATTCCTAATAAGCTTATGGATAATTATTAAATTTCTGTATATAAATCAGAATCTTAAACGATTTATGGAAACTTATTTGGTCTTATTGATTTTGATTTTTAATCTCTCATATTTTATTTATTAATCCACCTTGGTTTTGTGGATCGGGGTAAAATGATTGAAAATTTGTTTGAATATGAGCTCGGGGAGAGAAAAATCTTCAGGGACATGTCAATTCTTTCTCCACATTACGTTCCACAAGAGTTACCCCACCGAGATAACGAGATAAGAGACGTTACCAAGATCATTGCTCCTGCACTGAGAAATGAAAAGCCGAGCAATCTCTTTATATACGGAGGTCCCGGAACCGGGAAGACGTGCATTGTCAAATACGTTATCCGTAAACTGGGGGAATTTTTGAGGAATCCGGAGAGGAATCTAGAGGATATTCTGATTAAGATAGTCTATATGAATTGCAAGATAAGGAATAGCAAATATCAAGTGCTTTTAAAAACCCTTGAGGATGATGCACTGAATGATGAAAGATTAAAAAGTACCCCATTAGAGGGACGCCCTGAAAAAAGCCTGAAGGGTATGGATCCCGCTGATCTTTATGATAGGCTTTTTAATGTGATTCAAAACAACGGGATGAACCTTATTATAACTCTCGATGAGATTGATATGGTGAAAAAGGGTTTGAATGATCTGATGTATATCCTCACCAGGATTAATGACGAGCTCAGTTCCGGTCACGTTTCTATAATTGGCATATCTAACGACAGAAGGGTTAAAAGCAGATTGGATCCAAGGAGTAAAAGTACCCTCTGTGAAGAGGAGATGATCTTTCCCCACTATAATGCAATTCAATTGAGAACAATCCTAAGGCAGAGAATTGAGCACGGCTTTCAGCCAGATACAATCGATGATTCGGCAATCAAACGAATAGCCGCATTCGCCGCCCAAGATGGTGATGCAAGATATGCTCTAAAGCTATTACAAAAGGCTGGCGAAATCGCGCAGAATGAATGCAAACCCAAGGTAGAGCTGGATGATGTTGGAATGGCCAGAGATCTGGTTGAGAAGGACATCATGACAGAATCAATAGCCTTATTGCCGGAACATCAACAGATCGTTATTTACTCAATTGCAAATCTCGCTTTGAAAGGGGGGCTATATCAGAGACTCTCTGGAATAGGTACCGGGGATCTTCTAACAGGCGAGGTCTATGAGGCCTATGAAGCAAACTGTAAGGCCTTGAATAAAAATCCGAGAACTATGAGACAATTCTCTGAATACCTAAATGAATTGGAGATGTCCGGTTTAATTGCAATGAGGCTGTCCGGGAAGGGAATAAGAGGTACCACAAGATTGATAAGATTGGGTTACCCCCCGGATGAGATCATACAGATTGTAAGGCGGAGTTTGGGTCTGGAATCAAGTTAAATTTTCATAGATCTCAAGAAGTCTCTTAATTGTCTTATCCAAAGAATGTTCTTTAACATATTCCAGGCAGTTTTTCGAGAATGTATCCCTCTTTTTGTATGCCATTTCTATTTTTTCCATAAGATCATCCAGATCGCCCTGCTGGTATAGAAACCCAACCCTGCCGTCCTTTATCGTGTCTTTTAATGCCAGGGCATTTGCACCAATAACCGGAACCCCACAGGCCATTGCCTCCAAGGCAACCAGGCCCTGGGTTTCCGCCAGGGAGGGAAATATAAACAGGTCCAGAGAGGAATAGAACCCCAGGAGTTCCTCTCTCGAAAGGAAACCGAGAAATTTAACATTCTTTTTGTCTTTTGCCAGATTTTTATAGTATCTGGTTGCAGGACCTTTTCCGGCAATGAGTATCTGACCATCAAATCTATTCGAAATTTCTATCAGATCCTCGAGATGTTTTTCATAGCCAAATCTTCCACAAAAACCAATGACCTTTCCCTTCTTTATCCCATAATTTTTCTTAAATGATTCCGGCTCTTTGTATCTAAAAAAATCGAGATTAATGCCATTGGAAAGTACCATTATCTCATTTACACCCTTTTCCAAGAGCCTATCCCTTATTGATTTTGACGGCACAGTTACGAGATCGCAGGAATTCAGAAGTTTTTTCTCCCAGAAGTTATACAGTTTCATCAGTGTTTTCTTCAGTGGTGGCTTTCTCGTTATATAGTCTATGTAGTCATCCGCCGGTGTGTGATAAGTAAGAACTTTGGGGATCTTATATTTTCTCGAAACATACAAACCAGCCATAGCCATCGTAAACAGGCCATGGATGTGAATTATGTCCAATCCTTCCGCTTTCTTGGAGATTCCTCTTGGAAAGGCGACTTTATATCCCTCATAAAATCTGAACTGAAAAGACCTGAATGGAAATTCGTTTTTCCCAGGAACATAACTGCTCTTTGGATAATAGATATAGATGTCGTGATATTTCTCCAGTTTTTTTTTCCATGCCTCTATAGTAGAGGTAACCCCGTTAACCTGTGGAAAATATGTATCCGTAAAGATACCAATTTTCATGTTATAGTATCCGCTTTTTCCTAATTAAATGCCCGACACAGATTCCAGCCACCAAGACTAACAGGAGCACGATCATGAGCTCAGGGTAGGGTATCTGAGATGTTGCTTCCACCATATGTTCTGCAATGGTGGTAGTTACCTGATCCATCAATGTTTCGTTCGCTGTCCCATACGACTCCGCCATGTACTTTGAAGGCAGTATGCCCGGTGCTCTTCTAACAGCATCCTCTCCACCTTTCTCTGCAACAAGATTAGCCAATGGTGGGCTTGCAAGCTGCTCCAATTTGAAGAGAAGACGGTAGACAACCGCAAACATAGCCAACATGGAAACTGTAAGAACAATCCATACCCTCTTCTCGTATGGATTCAATATCTGTTTTCCCTTCGACGTCAACCTGTAATACTTCCATTTCATGCCCTTGTCCACCTGCAGGATCAGACCGGCAGAAACCAATTTATCCAGATGCTCCGAGATCGTTGAGGGAGCCATGTTCAGTTCATTAGCCAGATCCGTCAGTGTCAACTGAAACCGTTCATCCAACTTCTTCAGAATATTAACTCTGGTGTCAATTGCCAGTACCTTGAATGTTTCCCTGTCAAGGACGATCTTGTCTTCCATCATCTGTTCATCTAGTGGGTTATTGACACTTATAATGCCTTCTAATACCTGTATCTGCTCCAGATCAGAAGGCCTGCACAGATAATGACTATTGAGCCAACAATGATCATGGTCTGGGAGAGCACGGCGGGTTTCTCCTCTCCTGTTGAAATTGTAGTCGTTGTAGTTGTACTCGGTATCGTAACCGTCGATGTAGTAATCCCTTCCTCGCCTATATTGAAGCATTCATCGCCCAGACAGAATTTGACCTTCTTGCCCAGTGACAGGTACTTACCGACCTCTGGATAGTCTTTCAGCATCTGGAAGTATGTGTCGCTTCCATAACTTATGTCTGTGGTCTTCATCTCGGAGGAATAGCTATTATCCGCCCACACACCATTCTTCAGGTAGAATGTTTTCGTACTGATAGACTTAACACTCTCCGATCCGGTTTCATAGACTTCGGAACTTTTCATGTCCTTTGTCTTTTCAGCCGAGGTTACCGCCTCGCTTCCGGTCGGTGCCCAGAAGCCCACCTTATTGAGAATTGAATCAAATATATTTCTCGTCTCCTCCATTCTAACCGGCTGCCCGTACTCTGTATCCACCTCTACCAAAAATGATGTGTAAGGCGTCATTATCCCGTACTCCAAACTCAATTCGATAATCTCATCTATCAGTTCCCTTTCCTCTCCATGAAGGCGGATTTCATCCATGAGGTAGCCTATCTTTCTCATTGCCCACAGCCTTGGGATGAACTCGTTATCTGAATTCTCTCCCGGAAACGTTCCCTCATATGTAAATGTCCCTTCCTTGCCCCCAATTTTACCCCTCAGGGTTATCAACGAATCCCTACTCCCGGAATATCTCCCGAACATTATTAGCTGAGATCCCCTGAAGAGGTCCGGAAGCTCTACAGGATACGTATCCTTTACCACAATATCCCTAAAGTCGAGCTCCAGATCTGAAAGAACCGGGTTTTTTATCTTTGTGTAGAAACTGGATACCTTCACCTCTATGTCCTCCTCCGGCTTCACATACTCAGAAACGCCTTTATTCTGGCCCGAAATTTTATCCAATAAGTGAGTATTTACCCCATAGCCAACACCAAATACAAATATCCTCGTATTCTTTGTATTTGCACCATCCACATTATTGAGAATTTTCTCAATATCCCTGACGCCAACCGTGGGCTTTCCATCAGTCAGGAATACAATGATGTTTGGCCTTTCATCTCCATTCATCAGTTCCAATGCATTTAATAGGGCCTCGTTGATATTTGTCCCCCCCCTGCTCTCTATCTTATCCACAAAGTTCAAGGCACTGGAGATTTCCCCCGGGTCTGCTAAAACCAATTTATCGGAAAACATCTCAACATTCGATTCAAATGTAATTATGTTAAACCTGTCATCATCATTCAGGTTATTAATACAGAATTCCAGGGCATTTTTTGCCTGCTCTATCTTCTTTCCTGACATGCTCCCAGAGGTATCGATAACAAAGACTATGTCCTTTGCGATAATTTCTTCCTCTGTATCCTGTTTCGGGGCTATCATGAGCATAAAAAAGCCATCCCCATCACTTCTTCTGTGGGTTAACAAATTTATGCCAAAATCCTCCTCGGAAATAGTATAATATAATTCGAAATCCTTTTCCGGCAATAGATTTTCTTCCTCATAGCTTATCTCCACCTCGTAATCATCCTCCCTTTTAATGGAGATCTCGTGTGTCGGGGAATATATCGTCTTAATTGCCTGATTTGACCTCAAATTTACTGTAATAACAATACTCTCCAAAGGCTTCGATGAGAATCTCTCCGGTTCCAGTGGATACACATATCTGCACACCCCGGAGTCACATTTTACCATCTCCTCGTATGCGAGCTTAATTCTCTTCTCTCCGGGAACATTGCCCTTCTTTGCCGGTATTGGATAAACCCTCGCTTTAAACATATTTCTACCAACATATTCCAATAATGCAGGATCCTCAAGCCTTCTGACAATGCTTTCATATATCTCCCTCGCCTCTTCTTTCTCCAGGATTTCACCTATCAGCTCCTCATCATCCACATACATCGAGAATTTTGAGATACTCGCCTCTTCCGGTAATGGAAATATGTACGTTCCTTCTAAATCCATGTAGAATTCATTCAGGAATACCTGATCCACCTCTGTCTTGGCATACTGGTTGTCTATCGTTACATCAACGTGATGGTACTCTATCGCCAGTGGGGGGATATACTCTATATCGGGAATCGGCTCCGGGATTATTATACCATCCGCGGATACGAGATCGACAGTAAAGCTTATACATAAGAGCAATACAAAAATTTCAAACAATCTGAAAAATTTCATTCAAATCACCTCTTTTTTATTAGCATATTATCGTTGGATATATAAACACTTTTCGGTTTCTTTCGGTCAAGACCGAAACTCAGCACCAGGTTTCATTCCTCGTCCAGACTACAGTACATTTATTATCCAAGCAGAAACACTTTCCACATCCGCAGTCCATCGTACCTTTGCGACACTCTGATGTGCACCCAATTCCCGTACAGTCCGGTGCATAATCCTTGTTAATACAGGAAGTTGGGTGACAGCACTGTTCTGGAACGCAGTCACTGTCATCCGTACAGAAGTCTTTGCTTATCTCCTCTTCGATACAACCACTCAGCAAAATAATTCCAACAACCAGAATTCCGAGTAAGATCTTTGTTTTTGAGTTCATTTTTGTATCACTTTTTCATCTCTTCCTTCACAAGCTTCTTCAATTTCTCAAAATCCTTTGGAAAATCCTGACCAAATAGATGGTTAACAACATCAATACAATCAAATAAAACCCGCTCCGCTATCTTGACTCCCTTTTTTGCGTCATCAGAACCGAATCTTAAACTGGGGACCTTAACCCTCTTGGCCTCAAATTCCTCATATCTCGTATCGATCCATCTTTCCTCAACCCAGATTATATCGTGTAAATCCTTGAATCTTTCCTTTAATTCCTCTGATAGGTCTGGTAAAATTTTCTCTTCGAAGTATTGAGCAACGGTATGGGATAATATATCCCCCACGATTACCTTTGCCAAACAAGCCTTTAGCGCCTTTTCTACACACTGTTGAGAATGTGATAGAGATCTACTTTCAATTTTTTTCTCCAGTAAGGCCTTGGCAGAATTTAGATCTACGTACGCTTCAAACAACCTAACTAATGCCCTCTTTGTCTTAATATCCATATTCCCAGACCCCCTTACCCAATTCGGGTTTGTGAATAAGATGATTTATTCTGATAACCTCATCAAACAAATCCCCATATTTAGAGATTATATCCTCGCCATGTACTGTTACCCCCTCATTAATTATGTCTAAATCTACGCTGCTGTTGATTCTGAGCAAATCTGGAATTTCTTTTTCCCCTCTAAACACGAGGTCTGTATGAGCACCAAAAAGTTCTCTTATCCTCAGTTTCAGGTTGAATTCTTCTTTTCCATCATACCTTTTCCCGACTACAATACAAAAATCCAGATCGCTCCATTTACTATATCTATTTCTAGCAACCGAGCCAAATAAAATTATTGATCGTAAATTATCCCCCAGCACCCCCTTACAGATATCTATAAATTTTCTTACCTTGACTTGAAATGGTTTGGGTATCTTATTTTTCATTTTCACTACAAATTAATTTTAGTTTATGAATTTATATCTGTTTTCGAGAAAGTTTGAGTATGATGAGTCCAGATTGCGAACTATATTCACTCAACTATTTCAAAACTTGTCACTTCAATACTTTTTTCTGTTCGCGGTGTTCTGCCTCGGAAGTATCCTTTTAATCTAACTTTCTTCCCTTGTGCCTTCCATAACTCTTCAATATTACCACCGATTCCATACATGATCTTCTCATCTGTCTCAATTGCTAATTGAGTGAAAGGCTCATTTCCTATTGCAGCAATTCTACCCTCTATAACAACTTCTTTCTCTTTAATCGTGAACTCGTTGGAGTAGATTGTTTCCTTATGCTCTCCCCAGTCTTCGTATAGTTTTTTCTTATTTACAGAATAAGAGCAGGGAAAAACTATTCTATAACATCCTGGCTCTGCAAATCTAAATTTATATTCTCTTAAATCGTGAATTTTTCCATCCCATTCTTCTTCTAAAATTTCAGTTGGATTAAGTTTCGTAAATCTGTAATCAGGTGCCACCCATAAACAGATTTCATAATAAGGAACTTCTTCACCCTCACAAGTTTCAAGAAGCCAAAAAGATGCACCACAATAAATATGTTTTGGATACCAAATACTCTCTTTGAGATTATTCCTCACTGTTATCTTCACAGTATCACCCTGCTCATACTCTGTTTTGTCAGTGGTGATCATTACTTCTTTACCAGATTGTACAGTACATCTATTGTTGATACATACACAAGGTTCGTGAGGCACTGGCTCAATATATGCAAGACAATAGTTGGGATCTGGACAGGAAAGTGCATCTTTTCTCATGCACTTATACCCATAACTACAACAACTCACCCATCCACAATCACTATCCTGCTCGCAATATTTTTCATCTATTACTGGCTGGACGTGACTCCAGATCCACCATCCGCCAACTGTCAAAATTCCAACAACCAAAATTCCGATCAAAAGTTTTGTTTTCGGGTTCATTTCAACATCCAATGATACGAGTTCTTTCTGTTACGCATTGATTATCGACACATTTGCAGGTATTACATGCGCCTACATATTCGCAATGACAACAGACCTTAATATCTCTTATCCTCCCATTCTGGCAATCTTCTAAGTAGGCCTTATTTATGCACGGCCCTCTTCCATAGGTTTGATTATAGCCAAATCCACAACAAGTAATGCAGTCAGAATCTTTTTCACAATACCGGACATCCACTAAAGTTCTCGGAAGACCCGAATTCCAAATCCACCATCCACCAACCAAGACAATCCCAAAAACCAAAATTCCAGCAAGAATTTTATTTCTCATTCGTTACCTCCTTGCATATAAAGGTACATACAAGTCTATCCCCTAAAACCTCTGGTCCACAACTGACTACTTCGGCATCCATAAATTCGCAATCAGAATTATTAATCCCCTGTATTTCTAACCTTCGAAAACATTCCTCTTTTTGCTGCTCTTCAGACAACGCAGAGTATGAGATAATATCCATACACCCAGTACTTACAACTATTTTTTCTTGTTTTTCTTCAATACATCCACCCAACAAAATAATCCCAAAAACCAAAATTCCAGCAAAAATTTTATTTCTCATCCGTTACCTCTCCCTTGAGTCTGGACTCGGCGGATTTGTGCTCCCTTCTTGCCTTTTCCATTCCCGAAATCTTCTTGTATCCGAGATAGAAGAGTCCAATGAGCAATGCAATTATTGCCGCAGTCAGTGCCGAACTAAATGTTGATGGAAGAGTATATTTGACAATAAATGCCAGAATAACTATCAGAACAATCAACAACTTCTTTCGACTAATCCAGCCCCAGATATCCTTCACGATGGCCAACTTTCGCATAACCTTTAAGCCAACTATTAGGACACCGAGGAATACTATGAGATTAAACCAGGAATACATATCCGAATTTACATAAAACATTCGCATCCGAGGTTGCTGATCATCGGTAACCACCAATTTGCTGAATCGATAGATCTTGCCCTGTTGGGGAACGCTGACCTGTACGGGTAACACCCCTTTTTCAGCCGCCTTCTGCACTGCACCGCGGAATTCCTCCATGTCTGCCACCTGGGATTCCATCATTGCTTTGGATTGCACCCCCCCTAAAGCGGTTGGTGTGGGAATCCCTGGCAGTTCATAATGTCTTCTTCCTTTAACCTCCTTCAAGTCCCCATCAAATCTCAGGAAATCATATTCTTCGGGTAAATATAGGATCAAATTAGTCTGACTTATCGGGATATCGACCTTTGGGAGCATAAAACCTGAGGTGCCAAAGTAGCCCATCCTGTCTGTTTCGGTAATGTAAACTATCTCCACAGGAAAAGAAACCCTCGATTCATCACCTCCAGTGGATTTCGATAACGGAACTAAAATTGTTCCATTTTCATTCTTTGCCGGCTTTACAGGATTTCCAGAAACAAAGGTACTCCATACCCGTGAATTGGGAGGCAAATCCAGTTCAAGAAACTGTTTCCTGTTGTTCTTCACATAGTAGGTCCCCTTCGTGATGCTTTTTCCATCCTCGATAATAAGAATAATACAGGACGCCGAATCTATCACTGCGGATAAAACCGCTATTTCTTCGTGTTTCTTGATATCCAGGATGATCGTATAAGGGTGCTTCAGATATTTATAGGAGAGGAGTATCGGTCTCTTCGTTCTACTAATTATCTGGTATGGAAGCTCCTTAACGTCTATTCTGTTAGCTCCCGATACATCAGTTACTGTGATCTCAACATTTGTCCTGGCCTCTATTCCGACATATCCCTTTTCCCGTTCTACACCAAGAATCTGAATTTCTGGAATTTTTGAGACTGCCGATGTACCCTGCAATGTCTTCTCATATTTGATATTTAACTGGTATGTTCCTTTAATCTCTGAATTTAGATAGACATCAAGAATCTTTCTACCTTTGTCTTCCTTAACCCTCCAGTCCTTCAATCTGTTTCCGGTAACATCTAAGACGTCAACGTCAATCGGTAATGAAATGATGAAATGAGCGGTTCCCGCCTGCACTATTGAATATTGCACAGTCGTATCCCCGTTTATTATACCCTCACCGACCGACACAAGTGTAAAGACCTCCGCATAAACCTTTGGCTCCAGCCTCTCGGGTTCGGGGATCGTTATCTTTCTTGACCATCTCATTGACAATAAATCGGTAGATGTTAAAGTTGCGGAAACATAGGTTTTCCCATTGCTCTCGGTTGTCTCGGTACTAAAGGAGGAGACAATAGAAACACTTATATTCGTTTTCGGAATTTCAACCCATACCTTGGATACAGAGGTTCTCGGAATATTAAATTTTAGATTATCGGAGTCAACATCTGAAGATACCTTGACCAAAAAATCGATCTCCAATTTGTGTTTACCGATTTCGTCCGTGATTAATTCGTGCATTCCGTTTTTCGTCAATAATGAGATTTTTTTCCCGTCAAGTTTGGCAGTTACTATTGCAACATCTGAAGAAAGTAGTGGTATCTCGACCCAGCCATCCTTCAATACCTCCATATCATAGATAGCCGTTATACCCGCAGTTTCCTCTTTTACCACACCCCTATACTCTGCCCCGGAGATAATAAAATCTACGGGTGGTTTCTCGGGCAGGGTAGCATTATCCTTTCCACATAACACCCCTAAATTGGGGTATTTTGCGCAGATCATCCAGTCATTTGTATCTACAGCGTTTACAGATATCGAAAACAGAAAAACAAAGATCAAACCCGAGATTAAAATTCTATCAATTTTCATTTTGTCAATAAAGAATTTATCACGGGGCATATAAATCCTTATCGGTTTATTTCGGTCAAGAGCGAAACTTGATATAAGAGATTAATTCCAGATATTAACATGCCAACAGTGGTCATTGACACAAACCTAATAATAGCCGGAAGATGGAAAAGGAACAGCAGCTCAAACAGGATAATAGACTGGGTAATTGAAGGCAAACTCAAGGCGGTCTATACCACAGAAACCAAAAACGAGAACCTGTACATTCTGGAAAAAGTCAAGGCACCTAAGGATTACATAGACCGAATCCTGAAATTCTACAGGGTCTCTAAGAAGGTTTATTCAAAGAGAAAAATCACTGCATGCCCTGACAAAGCCGACAACAGGTTTCTGGAGGCAGCAGTCGCCGGGAATGCGGACTACATAATCACCAGTGATAGAGACCTACTGGATATGAAGGAATTCGAGAGAATACGGATTCTGAAACCCGGGGTTTTTGAGAGAGAAGTCAGTCCTTAGCAGCAGTGTAATTGCATTCTCCCCTGAAGAAGGCCCATCCCCCGCACTCTGAATCGTCAGGGAAAACGCAGACGCCGTATTGTCCGCCTGTGGTTTCATTAGTTCTTACCTCATAGTCGTATCCTTTATCTATACAAAAGGTCGCAGCAGGATTCGCTATTGCTGAGGTGTTCTCCTCTTTGGCTGTGAAGTTGCATTCCCCGCGATAGAAAGCCCACTCCTCGCATTCAGAGCCATCCGGGAGGACACATACACCGTACTGGCTGCCGTTTTCATCTTCTCTTATCTCCAGCTCATATCCCTGTTCTGTACAATACACTGATGCTGGATTTGCCAGCTCAGTTTTATTTTCCAAGTTCTCCATGCATTCCCCATAGGCAGTATTTTCTTCCCACTGGCACTCTCCACCTATGCATTTACATGATGTAAGGTTCAAGCAATCGTACTCTGGCCTGTATTCACAAGTAGTTATGATATCCTTAACCTCTTCCTTTAATCCACAGATCTGGCCGGAGCATCCCCCGGTTCCGCAATCGGAATCCTGAGTGCATCCTTTCTCTGTCTCCGGTTCCGTGTATAGCTCAACACACCTCCCGTTTCTGTACTCGCAGCCGGTAACATTAAATTCATTTAAACAGTCAATCCCGCAGAGAGTGCCATTTTTTTCCTCGGGTGTTTCGCCCTTCAGATAGCACTTGCAATCGCATAAGCTTAGGGAACATTCGCCACATCCCCACACACATTTTCCGTCTATGCACAACCAGTCACTTGTGCAGTTCGCGTGCGGCATTCCCTCACAGTCACTGGCCAATTTGCACTCTTTCTGTTCCACACACCCGATTAAAAGGACAACTAAAAATAGTAAAATTCCAAGAAAAATTCTATTCATTTTTCAATAATACATATTAAGAAAAAGAGATTAAAAGGAAAATAACGGGTTTTATGCGATATACCTTGTGTCGGATTTTGCGAAGTCCCTGACCAATTCTATCGGTGGCATTTCTCGCGGTTGCCAGCCATATTCAGAGTATAGAAAATTTGGTAGAAATTTATCCATATCGACCGCAAGTTCGGTAGCGATATGTTTTTCACCGAATATTTCCTTGCTGATCTCATAGGTCTTCCTTCTGACGAGGTCTTCATCCAAGATTCTGAGGCTGTGTATGTATTCATGAAGTAGGATATGAAATGCATAGGGTTTATAAAGCTCTGGATTTGTCTCTGAAATTCTCTCTAGTGGGGTTTTGTTCATAACAATTATGTTCGAATCTACTGGATAGAATGCCCCGATAAATCCATGCATATCCTCTCCCAGATCAGTAAGACCCAACATTAAACCGGCTCTCGATTTTCCGGTCGTTTTCCTTACTGCCTCCTTTACCAGCTCGAAAATATCTGCTAGGGATTTGGAATTCTCGAGTTCTTCGTTAAATTCGTTCATAGTGGTAATAGTTTTCTCACTTCGTATTAATATATGGTAGATATTCCACTTAAGACAATTGACGATTTTGCTTTCTTAGCTACGTATGCATGCTCCGCCTCTACAGCCGTTTGGACACACATATATTCTTTCCTTTACTTTCTTTGTTAATTCGTCGCAATACCACTCGTGCAGAGTATCACTACCATTCCAGCAGAGATCGTAATACGTGCCTGTGGAGCCCTGTGTTTTGGTTTTTACTATACCAGTCACATAATAATCTATTCCGCCATCCGAATCTGTGCATGTTCTCCCGGAAATACGCTCATTCAAGTACTTCACCCACCTACCATCGATCTCTTCATAGATATTGAAGTCCGGGTGATAGCAGACACACGATGGACAGCTATCCGTGTGAACCCGAAGGATCAATTCAGCGCCCTTCTCTACTTCATAATACTTCGTGCTCGCACATCCGCCCCAGTTGAACCAAGAAGCGGAGTTTTTGCCCGTTGCATTGTGGATCTCCCCTCCAGAGCTTCTGCAGGTTTTCACATCCGCATCATAGGGGTCTATCTCCTCTCCTGAGGAATCAAAGATGTCAAGATAGAAGCATCTGCTCGAGCTTATTTTGATCTTGTCTGAACTGGGAGTATGACCTAAATTCCATATCATTCCCTTTTTATCGGGAAGGTCGATAGAGAAGGTCTCCTTGATACATTCGCCATCAACGCATTCGTAACCATAGCTGCATCTGCAATCACTAGGGCATGTCTGGCACGTCTCATTAGCATCGCATTTCCGGTCACCGCATCGGGGGGGAGCCCTTACACACTCGCCATCTATACATATCTGATTATATCCGCATCTGCAATCACTGGGACAGGTCAGGCAGTTCTCGTTTTTGTCGCACCTTCCGTTGCCGCAGGGATCTACTATTTTCCCCACGCATCCTTCCTCATCGCTCCATTTATAACGGATATAGGTATCATCGGTTTCCATTTCTAGAGGACACGTTCTCTCTAACTTAGAGTAGTCCCTCTCCATACTTATCCTGATCAATTTATCCAGATAGATCAACTCCCCTTTACCGTTGCCATCGGATGGACTAAATCTCAGATAAAGGTCTTCATAGAAGATCTTTGGTATAAGAACCTGTTTTTCTCCGTCAGAATCTCGTGAGCAGTCGGTCCCAGTATACCAAGAGCATGCGTAGTAGAGATACGTCCAGTCCTCCCCGTCATTTGAGGCACTGACTGTCATCTTCCACCAGCCGCTTCCATCGAAATTCCAGTCGAGGTAATACTGCTTTGATTCATTTAACATGCCTATATGGGTTATCAGTTCCAAACCGCCGCCTTTGGGATATCCGTTGACGAGCCACTTATCCTGTAGACTCTCGTACCCAGAGCCCTCTTCTGGAACGAAATGCATGTCTATTGAATCCAAAAAGACAATTTTCTCGACCATTGAATGTCCGCAATCCTTTTCACAAACGCTGAAATTTTCGTTTATATCGCAAATTTCATTCCCACAGGTATCGAACTCGACCTCAGAGTATTCGATTATGAAAAACGCAGTAACTATGATCAATGCGATGAAGCCCAGTGTCGTTAGTGTATCCTCCCTGTCCATCGTTTATAGATTGATCTTATAGATATAAAAACATAGAACTAAAAGGGGGAGTTACCTTTTCAATCTAAAAATTACCCACAAACTTATCAGGGCTATTAGAAACATCATGCCCTCGATCAGCGGGATGGAATATCCAAAACCCACCATTGCAACCGCTAGAGCATCAGTTAATGAATGAAGAAGTATTGCGATTAACAAAAATATCTTTCTCTTCTGGATGAAGCACTGTAAAACTATCAGCGTTAGAGCCAGGTGCAGGGTTATTGCAAAGATCCTCTCCATCGCTCCGAAAAAGGGATCGTACCAGTTCAAGGCCTTTATCTGTTCCCTTGCCTGCTCGATTTGTTGTAATTGTTCTTGATTCAATTGACCTGTGGCGTTTAAACTCTCTATATCTATCGTCGGTATAACCATGACATTTATGAGAGAAAATATCACCAGAATTCCAATAGCAATTGATTCGAAACCGCCCCAGCCGGCACCGAACATTAGTCCCTCTTTCCATGTCCTTACCCCCTTTGTTATGTGTTTAAAGCTTAGGTATCTGCCGATCTCCTCGAAAAGACCGGCTAAAAGACCCAGAATAATGGCATTTATTACAATGAGCTCTGTTTTTGGGAGTTGGGATAGCAAGGATCTAGTGGACTCAGTTATCATGAACAGAAAACCCATGTGCAGTATCTGAACTATGATGAAGATCAGAGCACCCCAGCCGGCCAATTTCCAGCTTACCTTAAATCTCTTTGCTATATAGTAAATCAACAGAAACGGAAATCCAATTTCTATTAGAATTGCCAGGATGAATGCCATTATTAAAGCCGTGTTCATTTTTTATCCAGCAAATTCCCATAGATCTCCCTCAATTTTGCGCCTATGTTCTTTAATGAATGCTCCTTGGACATCTCATGGGCGTTTTCTGCCAGTTTATTTCTGAGACTCTTGTCTTCCATCAACCTCTCCAACTTTTCTTTAAATTCATCATCCGTCTTTGCTTTCAGACAATTTATATCTTCCTTTAACCAGTTTTCATAGACTGGCAGATCCCTGACGAGAATTGGCCTTTTGCATGCGGCAGCCTCCAGAAGAACTATGCCCTGGTTTTCACAAAAGGATGGAAAGAAGAATATATCTGTCCCACAATATGCTGAAACTATGTCCCCTATAAAGCTTATAAAAGTTACATTCTCTGGGGCATTTTTCACTATTCTAGAGACAGTTGACTCTTCCAATTTTTTATATCTCCTCCCGATCCAGAAAAAACGATTAGAAAATTTTCTAGCGATATTTACATAGGTCTGGATGCCCTTCCTTATGAACAGATGGCCGACGGAGAGGGGAACTATACCACTTAGATTGAATTTGTCCCTGAAATTTTTCCTCATTTTCTCAGAGAAACGAAATTTGTCGGTATCTATGCCATTACTTATTGCAATGATTGATTTTTTTACCCCATGATTAATCAACACCCCCTTTGTGTATTCAGAAGGGCAGAGAATCAGATCAGCCTGATTGTAGTAATATGTTAGATATCTCTGAAGGAAGGGGGCAATAGCATTACTGAACCTGTAACTGTTTTTAAAGTCATCGGCTGTAACGTGGGCGTGAAGAACTACCTTCTTGCCCTTTCTCTTCGCACCCTTAGCCAGGTAGAGTGATTTCATTCCGATCGAATTTAGATGTAAAATATCAAAATCATCATTCAGATCGCCGGTATGAGAAACATTATTGAGTTCCAGAGCCCTCCTCTGATTTCGTATAGCTGTTCCTATCCCACTATCCCTCAGCCTCTCCTCTAACTCAAGATAAAGACAGACTTTCATTATTTGAATTGCCTCCCCCTCAAACAAGTTCTACAGATCCCTTTTTCGGGGATATAGCATCTCGAACAGACCCTTTTACCGCAGAGTATACAGGTGTATAATCTGCCAACCTCGCCACAGATATCGCATATGCCTTCCATTCTAGGAATTTTAGGAAGCCTTAGTAAATTCTAACTGAGTTGGCTTCATCTCTATTCTTGGAAGCCTTATCGGTACGGGAAGTCTCAACTTTTTAGAGAGCTCTACCATCTCAAGAAGGGAATCTCTAACAATGGATGATGTTATATCTTTAATAACCTGCGGTTCAAGCTTTATTTTACCCTTCTTTTCCGTTACCAATTTACCTAAATCCTTTTCCTGATACCAGAGGTTACCCTCGATCTTCATACTCCCCAGATCGGGTTCATACCCTATCTCAAATCTAAAATTCACCCTGAGAAAGTCGCCAATTGTTGGATTCTTGTCCTTCTTTACGGAGACTATGGTAAAGTTTGATTTGACATCTACGCTCTTTGCCTCTTCATCAGTTCTTGTTCCCTCTATCTTGTCGATTCTATAATTTATTGTTGGCATTATATCACCCCTTATCTATTAATCATTAAATTAAATAACTCTAAGGATGTCCCCCAACTAGCCCCAAACCAGATTTCTCGTCAAAGCCAAGCATCAGATTCATGTTCTGAACTGCCTGACCGGATCCGCCCTTTATCAGGTTGTCTACAGCGCTTAGTATCAATATTCTTCCCGCTTTGGTATCATAATTAATCCCGATATCACAGAAATTTGTACCTATTACACTGCCAAGCGTGGGTATGTTCTCTTTCTCTTCCCGAAGGACTCGAACAAAGGGCTCTTTTTTATAAAAATTGTTGAAATGCTTTGATAGATCAATTTCAATTTCTTTTGCAAATATGGTAATGTAGCTCATTATTCCCCTGCTCATATTTACCACGGATGGTATGAATGAGACAGTAAGCTCTGTTCTGAATTTCTCTCCTAAAATGAATTCCATTTCAGGCATGTGTCTATGAAAGGTTATATTGTATGGCTTTACTGTATCGCACGTTTCTGGATGATGCAGGAATTCGGAGGGGGAAGCACCGGCCCCGGATGTCCCCGAGATTGAGTTAACGACAATTCTCTTTAGATCCAATTTATCCTTAAATTTTATGAGTGGAAAAATGGCCAAAATAACGGAGACAGGATAGCAGCCTGGATTCGTTACAAATCTCGATGTTCTTATCTCGTCCCTGTAAAGCTCTGGTAAGCCATAAACCCTCTCCTTCAATAGCTCTTCATTCTCATAACCCCCGTAAACCTCTCGATCCAGCTCTGCATCCTGGATTCTGAATTTCCCCCCTAGAGTGATGACCTTTATTCCTCTTTCCAAAAGCTTTGAAATGGATTTAAACCAGTCTCCTAGCGGGGCTGCAAAGAAAATAACATCGGAATCAATTTTCTCCAGATTCAGATCTTCGAAATTCTTGTCAAATATCTTGTAGAGATTTCTGTGCAATGAAGATACGGGTTTTCCGGCATACCTTCTCGATATGGGAATTATTCTACCTATCCTTGGATGATTTACTAAAATTCTGAGTAATTCCCCTCCCAGGTATCCTGATGCACCAACTATTGTTGTGTCTGCCATCTTACTATTTTTCTGCCAGTTTTATGTCTTCAGCATTAACCGTCTTTCTTCCCGCATGTCTGGCAAGTTTAGCGGCCCTTTGTGATATTTGCTCCGCCATTTCTTCCAGAAGGTCTCTCAATTCCGTGGTTGCATCTTCACTTACCCTAACATCTCCTCCGGCCCTTCTTATAATCCTCTCAATCGGTGCAAGTGGTATATCTGCCATTTTTCATCTCTTTGTATATAATGTTAATTAAACGTTATTTCCCCATAAATACCAGAGTGGTTTTTATTTTATT
>DAOVSE010000051.1 GCA_030633595.1 Candidatus Altarchaeota archaeon | reverse complement strand
CACCAGAGATTCATCAATATTCAATCTTTTTGCAGCATCTTTCAGCTTAATCTCTTTGTTCTCATCTACCAGATCTATCAAGCTGTTGATCATCTCCTTTATGTTTTCATCCTCTATATCCTCTTTTATGGATTCCGTCTTTTTCTCATGCTCCTCCTTAAGCCTGTGCAGATCTACTCCAACCTTTCCTAACGTCTTTTTTATCTTCCCCCCCCCTTCTTTCTTAATATCCTTGATCTTTCCCCACTCATCCTCCAGTCTTTTGAGTTCTTCCTTTATTTTTTCCCTTTCGCCATCTATCCTCTTCTCGGCCTTTTTAACATCTTTCCGTTTCTCCTCAATATTCTCCTTCTCTAAATATATCTTTCCCAATTCCTCTTCCTGTTTCTTCTTTATCTCACTGACCCTTGAGACTAATTTCGGGAGATGTGAAATTCCAAAACTCTTCACCTTTTCTATCTCCCCTAGTTGCTTATTTATCAGTTCCTGATCCTCCTCTATATCCTTTTTTATTTCTTCTATCTTTTTCCATTCATCATCGATCTCATTTCTTTTCTCATGAATCCCCTTTTTGTCCCTATCTATCTTACCCCACACATCTTCAATGTCCTTCCATTCCTTCTCCACATCTTCCAGCTCTCTCTCTATCCTCGATTTGCTCTCCTCCATCACTTCCATTTCTTTATCCCCCTCAGTTTTCATTTCGGATAATTTCTCTTCCCTTTCTTCATCCAACTCTTTTAGCATATCTTCATGTCTCTCTCGATGTTCCCTTTCCCGTTTTTTTTGCTTTCCCTCCCATTTGACCTCGGCTTCCTTCAGTCTTCTCCATCCCCCCTTTACCTTGCCCCTCTGTTTCTTAAGTGCCTCCCTTTCTTCCTCTATTCTCTCCCTTTCGATATTCAACATTTTCGTAAATCTCTCTTCCATCTTCCTCATCTCTTCCTCCATATGGCTTCTGTTTTCCTCGTCTGCTCTTCTCTGTGCCTCCAACTTTATCAGAATATTCCTTACATTCCCCAAACACTTTGTTATCCCCCCCATATAGTTTTCATCGGGAGGAATCTCCTGGTTAACTTTGGGGGTGATTGATTCCCTGGACATTGCCTTCTTGACATTCCTTACAACCTCCGGTATATTAGTTGTCTTGGTTATCGCCTCACTGAGTATTATCACATCGGCCCCTAGATCAACTGCGTCAACTGCCCTTTTTGTATCTGAATCTATTGCAACCGCTATCAGGTTAATAACAGAATTTGAAATTTCCTCCAAATCATCAAAATTGACCAACAGATAATCAACATCCATATCCTCCAATCTCTGCGAGATTTCTAAGGGTGACGAAACCTTGGTGATGTCTACCATTATCTCTATCTTACTTTTTCTACTTTCTTTCACGCAATTCCTTAGTATATCCTCAGGGGCCATACCCGAGATTGATATAATATCTGCGCCAGTGTCTATTGCCGCTTCGAGTTCAGAGGAATGTCCTATTACATCCATGTCAACTACAATCTTTTTACCAGGAAAATTCTCCTTAATCCTCTTAACTGCGTGAAGGCCCTCGCTTTTTATCAATGGTGTTCCAACCTCTATCCAATCCACATAGCCAGTAGCAACTGCTTCATTTGCTATCCTTATTGCATCATCCAGATCTACGAGATCCAGGGCAATTTGCAGTATGGGTTCCATTATCTCTTTTTATTAAATCTCAGAATAATCTGTACATTGTATCAAAATATTCTATTTTTACCGTATATACTAAGTATATACACCCAAATATATAAATATTAGATATATATGATGGTATTAATCTAAAATTACCTCAAGTGCAATGAAAGCGGGGCCCTTTACATATATTTCCTTATTCTTAGAGGTAATAAATCTCCGTGCAACATTCCCTATCCTTATGTTTAGATCTGCAGGGGTTTTTGCCATTTTTACCTGAAGGAATCTTACTCCTTTGTCCCCTTTAATCAGCTTTTCTATCTCGGACACAAAGAGATTCAGGACAGCATCTAAACAGGAAAAACCAGCATATGTGCCTTTTTTCTTAACATCAACAAGTTTTTTACCCAATCTCCCAGGCTCGTTTGGAATTCCATAGATATTGCCATCGTATAATTAGACCTCTTTCAATGCGGCCGGCCCCAGGAGCCTCGTTTTTTCTTCTTTTTCGATCAGATATACCTCTATCTTTCTTCCTAAAAATTTTCCGGAGTATACCAAAAATTTACACGGGGATTTTTCATCTGCATGCCTCTCAGCATAATCCTTCATCACCCCTATAAGTTTTTTACCCTCCCTTGTTTTTGGTTTTCTGTCGATCTCTACCTGTTTGGCAATTTCTTCATCACTCAGCTCTAAGGCCTTGTAAAATTGTGGGTATAGTATCTCCCTTATATCCTCTCTCTTGTTTCTTATCATCAAGATCCTCTCGAGGCCGAAACCCAGATTAAATACCGGGTGTTTTATAGCATAATTTGAAAGCGAGGCCTTGGAATACATACCATAGTCCGCTATCTCGATATCATGTGAATAGACCTCAGATTCGGTATTTTTCTCATAGTAATTGGAAGTTGCCTTTTTTCTCACAAACCTTATGTTTCTGAATCCCAAAGCTCCAAGAATTTCAGCACTTACTTTCTTTCCATCATTTATGTTAAATGTATCATCCATAACAACGCACGAAGCTCCGTAATGTACTCTCAAATGAGTTGGATCGACCTTTTGCTCTCTTCTAAATCTAAGCCCTATAGAAAACAATCTGAGGGGCAATTCATATGTATCCTGCATTGCCCGGAGCGTTGGGAACCAGGATGCTGTCATATGGGAACGCAGTGTTATCTTACTTGGCATTGGTGTTATGGATCTAAATTCTGGAATCAGATCTATGACCTTTAGGGCCTCGTCCATATCTATCCCCAGCCTGCTTACCATTTCATCTGATAGATCATCGCCCTCGACTGAACCACTACGATATTCCCTCAGGATTTTTTTGAACTCATCAAGATCAAACTCTGAATTGATGCCCTTTATTTTATCTATCTGTTTCTTTCCGAGACCAATATCTGGTCTCGGCAAACCTGCCAGGTAATAGCACCTATCCAGTATAATCGGAGCCTCTGAGCCATATTGTTTATAGACATCATCTTCTGGTACGAATATCTGGTTTTCGACCTCATCAAAACCCATATCTATAAAGGTCTTTCTCACCTCCTGTATAATATCCTGAACGTGGTGAGTTTTTCCCTTCTTTCTCTCAGATTTCATCTTTTATTCCTATAAAATTAAGGTTTGAAAATTAATAATAGAAAGATGAAACTTACAGACCTGGGTGAAAAGGAGATAATTAGAAGGTTGAGCGAGTTTCTGAATATAGGGGATGACGCAGCATACATAAGGATTAATGATAAATACCTCGTTTTAACCACGGATATGATCTATGCAGAAACACATATCCTGCCATTAATGAGTCCGGAACAGATAGGAAAATTTATCGTTACAGTAAATTTCAGCGATTTAGCAGCAATGGGGGCTGAGCCCCTTGCTTTTTTGCTTGCCTATGGCGGCCCGGACGAGGATTTTGAAAATTTTCAGAGGATTATAAAATCAGCCAAAAATCAGTGTAAAAGATATGATGCAGAATATGTCGGGGGTGATACAAAATATGCAAAGGAGCTAACGTTAGCTGGTACCGCAGCCGGTTTCGCAAAAAGGCCAGTTCTGCGCTCGGGGGCCAAACCAGGGGATGTGTTAGCTGTTACCGGAACACTTGGAGGTGCTGCACTGGCAACAGATATCATACTCAAAAAATTAACATGTGATAAAGAAATTATAAAGAAGGCACTTGAACCGGAGCCAAAAATCAGGGAGGGCATTTTCCTGGGGAGTTATGCATCTGCGATGACCGATATCTCAGACAGTCTGTCTCTAAGCATCTATGATATAGCAGATCAGAGTGATGTGGGGGTTAGATTAGACATCAACAGGATACCGCTGGAAAAAACTGCTATTAAATTGTCAGAGGACATGAACCTAAACCTGATAGACTATGCCATGTATGGCGGCGGTGATTACGAGTTACTGTTCACCGCATCGGAAGACAATTTCAAAATCATCAAAAAAAAGATAAATGCAACAAAGATAGGAAACATTACCGAAGAGAAGGATATAATTGGAATTGACGGTGAGAGGGAATTTATCATAAAGAGAAAGGGTTATGAACATTTTAAAAAAGATTTTATAGTAAAATAGAAATAGTTTTATACCCATACTATTAATATTACTATAGCAAAGATATAATATATTGGTGAATATAATATATTGGTAATGAAAAAATGGAAACATATGCTACTAGCATCCCGAGGTTGGATAGCTTCCTAAATGGTGGTTTAAAACCATGCACAATTACAATTCTGTGGGCATATCCTGGGATTGAAAATGCACCCTTTGCATATCAGACCCTTATAGAAAGACTTGATTCTGGAGATACGTGTGTATACATAAACCAGTCAAAGATGAGTAAAGCAGTTGAGGATGAGATCGAGCATTATGGTTGGAGCACCAAATCCCATAAAGAGAATGAAAAATTTTTCTTCCTCGACGCATACAGCAGCTTGATAAATGTCAAGTCTGAGGAAAGATTTTCTGTCAAGAATTCGAGAAATCCAAAAGAGATCACAACGGCCCTGGATGAAATACTCGACGCTACAGGATCCGGTCATACCCTTGTGATCTATGATTCACTGTCCATAATGATAGATCATTGTGGTAGTAGCTCCATGGATGAGTTAATAGAATGGAAAAAAATATTTGAGAAGAAAAATGCGACAGGTATTTTCTTATTTACCGAGTGGCCCTATGATGAGAAGGTTCTAAACAAATTGAAGCTAATCTCTGACGCTATTGTGCAACTAAAGGCGATAGAGGAAAAGGTTATCCTGAGGGAATTCTTCATCGTTTCTAAGGTTAATTGGAATGGAAAAACCAAGAAAGGCATTTCTGTCCCCTTTAAGATCGCAGCCCCCGGAGGGGTGAAGGTCTACGTTCCAAAGATTCTGGTAACTGGTGCATATAATTCTGGAAAAAGCTCTTTTGTCCATTCGGCTTCCACGAGAGCGGTTTCAGTAGACAGGGTGGGAACAACCATAGCACTGGATCATGGTCATGTTGATTATTCCGGTTTCTCAGTGGATCTCTTTGGTACCCCCGGTCAGGAAAGATTTGACCCAATCCTGGAGCTCTTAGGGGGCGAATCCCTGGGGGTCATAGCCATGGTAGATTCAACAAGCCCTCAGAGCCTGGCCAGGGTAAAGGACATGTTAGAGAAATCGAAAAGTGCCGGCTTGCCCGTTGTGATAGCTGCAAATAAAGCAGATCTCGAGAATGCAATGAATCCAGATGAAATCAGAGAAAAGATGAGTTTACCTATGGACATACCTATCGTTCAAGTAACTGCTGAGGAGCTCTCAAAGGTACGAAAGGGTGAACCAGCAAAATTGAAAGAAGACGAGATCCATACAGTTCTTGATGCTTTGTTCAATAAAATTATTTAATTTAAAATAGATACGAGGTGATGAAATGCCAAAATCAAAGAAAGAGGAACTTACAAACCTATTAAAAGGACTTGAGAATGTAGGGGATATAGATGGTGCAGCTATAACAACCAGAGACGGTTTGCTTGTCGCTTCTCGATTACCTAGAGATGTTAATGCCGAAACCTTTGCAGCTATGTCGGCTACAATGTTTGGTGCAGCAGAAACTGCAGTATCTGAACTAAGAAAGGATACGGTTAAAAGGGTCATATCTGAAGCCGATGACTGTAAACTGGTTGCTGTAGATGCTGGGCCAACAGCAACGGTGGTTGCCTTAGTAAGGCCTGAAGCAAACCTAGGTCTAGTTCTTATGGAGATCATAAGGGTAGCAAATGCAACAAAGGAGTTGATGAAATAACCGCAAGGAATTTCAACAAGGGGGGGGTGTATCTCTCTGAAAATGGATCTACCCGAGGGGGAGCGCATCATATCTGGAAATATAACTAATCTTGGATCTGTTTATAAGAAATTACCTGAGGAAAACTCGATGAGGAATGGGCAAAACTAGAGAAGGAATGGAAAAAATTGGGATCTATAAAGGTGTTGTCTAAAGCCCCAAAGGCTAAAAAGAAGGCTGAGAAGCTAACAGAAGACGACATTAAGATCCACACCTTCACTCTTGAAAGGCATCGGTTTTACCGATAAATTAAGACTTCGAAGGTTTCCGCGTTCATCAAATCTTATAACACTCATGGATGGTAAAAAAACTGTGGGTGAAATTGCCGAGGAATTGAAGATAGATAAAAAAGCCATTATCAATCTGATGAAAGAACTAAAAGAGAGAGGTTATATCTAACGAGATTCTCACGCTCTGCCTTTTTTCGAAAGTATTATCATCTTTTGTATATATTTATTATCCTATGACACATTATTATAAAGCTATAATTATTATAAAACTATACTGGCATGCTATAATGAAACGATTAGAATCTGCCATCTTTGCCCTGTGCCTGATAGCATTGGTTGGAGGAATCACTTCTTCTCAGTTTTCTCTATCTACCTTTTCCGAACTTACCAATGGCCTGATAAATGCCTCCCTGTTCACGGACAGATCCATCTACCTTTTAAACGAAACAGTCAACATCACTGTAATAGCTCCGGAGAATGCAACCACCAACCTTACTGTGGAGGACCCCCTCCAGAATGTTTATTCCATTTTAGATGAGGGAACCTTTTCTCATTTTCACACCCCAGAATCTTCAGGTAATTACTCCGTCCACGCGGAGCTCTCTCTCCAGAACGAAACCAGAAACCTGAGTGTCAATTTCTGGGTTATAGATCCAGAAGAGAACATAACGAACGAAAGCGTTTTAGAAACCGCGTCTCTAAAAATTAACAGATCCGTTTACTACCTGAATGAAAGAGTCCGCATCCAGATAACTGCTCCTGAGAATACAACCACCAATCTAACCATACAAAATCCCTCGGGGGAACCATACTCTACCCTGAAGGAGAACTTCGGGGGCTTCACACACCTCTACATCCCGGAGTTCATAGGGAACTATCTGATTCTTATCCAACTCTCTCTCCAGAACGAGACCAAGGAACTAAATACAAGCTTTGAGGTTATCCCAGAAGATGTAACAGAAACACCAGAAATGGAGCTGACCCAGGGGGGGGCAGAACTAAACGAACCGGTAAGATGGACGAAAAGGATAACTATCAAAAATAATGATACACTGACGAAATTGAACATAACCGTGAACCTTCCGCCCGATGCCTCAAACATCAGGATCGACGGGGAGAAGATGAAACAGAAAGAAAAAACGATCAATCTCCAAGAACTGCTCCAGCCAAACGAAACAAGGGAGTTTCTCATCGAATACGAAACCCCTGCTCCATATAAAGAGGAACAGATTCTGGAATCCAAAAACAAATACCTGAAGAGAATAGAGATAAAATCCGGCGCATCCGTCCATTACCGGGACGTTGAGGCATACACGGATCTGGAAGAACTTCCGAAGTACAACCTAAAGCTCTATCACCTGAAAAACGGAACGAGAACGGACGTAACAGAAGATCCGGAATACAATGTCACCTTCATAGACACCAACGAGAACGGAATCACAGACAGGATAGAATGGAATGTTCCCCAGCTTTCCAACCAGAGCTTCGAAGTAGAAGCAGATCTGACGATAATAAATGTCCAGTCATATCCGACCCTGGAGGGAAACTGGACGGTCAGGTTCACAACCCAGGGAACTGCTAATTTAACCATAACCCCGGTAGAAACGACATGGACAGATCAGCCATATGAATGTTATGATGAAGAGACGGAAATTCTAACCTCGGATGGATGGAAACTCTTTTCTGAGTTGAATAGGAAGGAAAAGGTTTTAACCTTGAATTCTGAGACTAAAGAGAAGGAATGGCAGAAACCAACAGCTTATCAGGTTTACGATCATGATAGGGAGATGTATGAGATTACATTGGAGGATGTGGCCGAGGCAGAGCCTCGGACACGTGTCGGAGAGCAAGGCTCTCCGCCACATGATAGTGAGTTGTTGGTTTCGCCGGAACATAGGGTTTATGCAAGCGTTGATATCAGAGGAGATACATCAAATCCATCCTTTTTTAAGACAATTAACTTTCCTTCAAAGTCTTCTAGCATTGCTTTTTCCTTAAGCAATATTGAAAATGCTTTTAATAAAGACTCTGGCTCGTTCTGCGGAATCCTTAGCCATACAATTGAAAATATTTCCTCTTTAGTAAATTCAACAAAATCTTCATCATTAGTAATTAATATCCTTTGTTCTGATTTAGAGAGCTCAGCTAATATGCCATTTAAAAGTCCTTTTGGCTTGAATATTACATCAAATCCTTGCTGTTTAAGAAACTGCAATAATTCCTTTTTTACGTTTTCATCAAGCAGGAATTTTAGTTCTGTGTTTTTCGATACCAATGACGACATTATCACTACCTCTGGCAACGATGCTTGCATAATGCAAAGCTGCTTTAATATGGGCTTCTGTGAGGGGTGTTGGAAAAGCTGTAATGATTTCCTTGACAGGCATTCCTGCTTCAAGCATCTCCAAGATTTGCCAGACCATGATTCTTGTGCCTTTGAAAGTTGGCTTTCCATGGCAGATTTCAGTGTCAATAACAATGTATTTATCAATTTCGACTCTCATAATTTGAATATAGGGGATGAACATTTAAATAACTTCTCCCTGCTAAAAATCTCCGATCTGTACGGAAATCTGACTGGAGACGAAACCCTCATCTTCTTAGACGAAAACCTAAATCCTGTGAAAGTAAAAAAGATAGAAAAGGTTCATTACTCCGGAAGAATCTACGGTGTTACCGTTCCCAATCACGTAATCCTCGTAAAAAGAAACGGCAAACCGATCTGGTCTGGAAACTCGAACTATGATCTGCAATTCCTTGAAATACGATGCGGCAATAAAACCCTGAATTACGAATGGATTAACAGCTCCGTCTTCATCCCGAATTATTCCTGCTCAGAAACCGGCTATGAAACATCCAGGATTCTGACTACGGGAAAGCACACCCTGAAATTCCAGTTTGGATCTGATGTCGAATACGCCCAAATCACGGAAAAACCAAAAAATGGAACCCTCAACGTAAAAATAAAAACAGACAGGAAAATCTACCCTCTAAACGAGACAGTAAGAATCATCATTAATGCCCCGGAAAATACAACCACCAACATAACAATAAGAGATCCAAACGGGTATTTATACTCCACCATAGGGGAAAATCTTGGATCATTCACCTACCTGTATCATCCGGAGTTGACAGGGAACTACTCTGTTTCAGCCCAATTCTCTCTCCTGAATGAAACTAAGAATCTAACAACCCTATTCGAAGTGATCCTGGAGCATCCGAAATTATCTCCGAAAATGACCATTAATCTAACCGCAAAGAAGAGACACTTCAAAGCAGAGGAAACCCCGGAGTTCATATTCGAGTACGTGACCGAAAAAACTAAACCCGAAAAAGCCCTGAAATCAGCAACGGAAAACGAAACCATCGAAACCTCGGTCTACTACAAGGGAAAACCTACGGACATTGAACCAGAGATAGAAAAACTAAGAGAAGGCGAATTCTCCATCAAACTGCCAAAGCAAAGAGCATTCAGGGCCGGTTTAT
>DAOVSE010000066.1 GCA_030633595.1 Candidatus Altarchaeota archaeon | reverse complement strand
CTTTCACGCTACAACACTGAAGCCGGGGGGGCATATAATAGCGAATGTAAAGCTAAGGATTCCCTATGGTACCGCCGCCGGTAACATTACCGGGGCGTTAACGGTCACTGTTCAAGCCATTGATGTAGCTGGTTAGAGGTGATAAAGGATAAAATAAGAATAAGAGGTGATGTAAATGAAAAGGAGATTGTGGATTGGGGCATTGGTAATGCTCTCTTTGGGAATTTTTATGGGTTCTGCGAGCGCACAGCTCGGTGGTAATCTGACCAAATGCAACGAGACTGAAGAGTATGTAGATATAAGTGTGAACATATCTACAAAGTGTATGGTAGACGTGGAACCGGCAGCCCTATCATGGAGTCCGGTAGATCCTGGTGGCGTTGGCGATAATGACACCGAAATCTTGGGTCCGGGTTATTTTGCCATGCAGATAGAGAATATCGGATCGATAAATATAACCCAGGTATGGTTTAATGCAACATATCCGTCTGCAAGCCCGTTTGCGAGGGGTAATGCGTCATATACGAATGCGGGAAATTATGTTGTTCTGTCGAATGATACATCCTCGAATAAACCATCAGCTAAAGACTTCTGGTTTATAAACAGGGTAGAGTATAATGAGACAAGACGGCTGGTCTATTTAAGAGACCCAAGCGGGGATATGCCACCGGACAATTCACAGTATACCTACGGTAGATTCAGGAACGCGAGTACTGAGTACTTCTGGATGATCGACGGGACTCCTGGAAATTGTAACGAAACTGGGAAAACTCTCTGGATAGGAAGCGAAGCCCATACACGAACACAGACTGGAACAACGAACTTCCAGAGCCAGGCCGTGGGCGGAACCTTTACGACAACACCACTGGCTAACTACAATCTCGGCAGTACTGCATCGTTTGCCATTGCGAACGTAAACAGCAGCAGCCCGCTTGCCGGATATGCTGTAGCGGTCAGTCCAAATTGCGCGGTATTTTTCTCGAAGTGGAACAGAGACTATCCGTTCGATTTCAGTGGAACAAACGCTGTGTTTGCCGATGACGTTGTTGGGCATCCCACAAACACTCTATGGCCAGGAGATTCCTTTGCACTGGCGATAAAGGTCTACGTGCCTTATGGAATATATGAGGGTCAGTCAGAGGCAGGAAGAATATGGGCAATTGTAACCTCCGCATAAACGGTTAAAAGCATTATAGTTTAATGAAAAAATGAAAAAAGACCTATCACCCATAGATAATATTATTGTAAAAGTGATAAAGGGTTCAAAAAAACCAGTGTCGACATACAAGCTGGCCAAGGTAACTAAGTTATCTTGGTCAACCGTGAATTCGCACTGCTATAAACTAATGTCATTTGGCATTCTGGATATGGCAACTAAGAGAACACCCTTTGGACAGAAAACGATGCTTTGGAACGTAGCGAAAAAGAGATAGCTTGTCTATGGGTTCGAACCGGAAGAAGCTTTTTCTTTTTTTTTAATTTTAATTGAATATGGACGAGGAAGAGCTCCATCAGGGTGTAGGGAAGTACAGCAGAAAGCTTAATGACATGAAGAGAGAAATACAGAAGGGTATAGTGGGGCAGGATAAGATCATTAAGTCGGTTTTAAAATCTCTCGTTTGTAACGGTCATGTGCTCCTGGAGGGGGTTCCGGGTTTGGCGAAGACCCTCTTTATAATACTCCTCAGCCATACGGTTAAAGATGTTAGATTTCAACGAATTCAGTTTACACCAGATCTGCTGCCATCGGATATTACCGGAGTTACAGTCTATGAGGAGAAGAAGGGTTTTTATACAGTAAAGGGCCCGATATTCGGGAATTTCATCTGTGGTGATGAGATAAACAGAACACCTCCAAAGGTACAATCCGCCATGCTTCAGGCTATGCAGGAGAAAGAGGTTACCATCGGTAGAAAGACCTTTGGATTGCCGAATCCTTTTTTTGTTCTCGCAACACAGAATCCGTTGGAAACGAAGGGTGTTTACCCATTACCTGAGGCCCAGATAGACAGGTTTCTATTCAAGATACTTGTGGAGGCCCCTCCAAAAAAAGACGAATTAAAGATAATTGAACAGAACGTAGAGGTTATGACGATAGAGGATTTTGATATACAAACGGTCGTAAATCTTCAGGATATATTAGGTATGCAGGAAACCATGAAGAATATAAGTATGTCCGAAGAGATCCAGAAATATATAGTCCATCTGGTGGATGCCACGAGACACCCAGAAAAGTACGATATAGGGGAGGGGAGATATGTACAATGGGGTGGTTCGCCAAGGGCATCAATTTATCTTGCATTGGCTGCAAAGGCAACCGCGATGATGAATAACAGAATATTTGTTATCCCCGAGGATGTCAGATGTATTGCTCACGAGGTATTGAGACATAGAATGGTTCTGAACTATGAGGGAAAGGCCAAGGGCATAATCACAGATTCCATAGTTGACTCAATAATTAGGAATGTTCCCGTGCTCTAGGAAAAATGGAAGAGTTATCAAAAAAGATAAAAGAATATAAAAATAAGCTGAGGGAGGTAAAGAGTGAGGTACAGAAGGGTATAGTGGGACAGGAGGAGGTAATAGATTCTGTTTTAAAATGCCTAGCTTGTAACGGTCACGTTCTATTAGAGAGCGTTCCTGGGCTGGCAAAAACATTATTGGTAAGGCTTTTGACAGAAACTATTGAGGGGGCAAAATTTCAACGAATTCAGTTTACACCAGATCTGCTGCCATCGGATATTACCGGAACTACAGTCTACGAAGAGGTGAGAGGTTTTTATACAGTAAAGGGCCCAATATTTGCGAATTTCGTCCTTGGTGATGAGATAAACAGGGCCCCTCCAAAGGTACAATCCGCCATGCTTCAGGCTATGGAAGAAAGGATCGTTACCATAGGTAAGGAGACATTTACCTTACCGAAGCCTTTTGCCGTTCTCGCAACACAGAATCCGTTAGAGCAAAAGGGGGTTTATCCATTGGCTTTGGCACAGATAGACAGGTTTCTATTCAAGGTTTTTATTGATTACCCAGAGGAGGATGAAGAGATCCTAATTTTAAATCAGAACACGTTAGTGAAAACGATCCAAGAGTTTGAGATAGAAAAGGTTTTAAATCCTCAAACGATAATCGAAATTCAGGAGTGTGTAAAACAGATCAAGATATCTGAGGAGGTAAAAGAATATATCATCGATATAGTAGATGCCACTAGATATCCCTCCAATTATGGTATAGAGGAGGGGAGATATGTACAGTGGGGGGCATCACCGAGGGCATCAATTTATCTTGCATTGGCTGCGAAGGCAACCGCGATGATGAACAACAGAACATTTGTGATCCCGACGGATGTTAGAGCTATTGCTCACGAGGTATTGAGACACAGAATAGTATTGAATTATGAGGGAAAAGCCAGAGGTATAAGTGCAGATAATATAGTGGATAGTATCATAGATAATGTCCCTGTTCGTTGAAAAATGAAAAAATTAGAGAAAACGGGTACCCTTTACATAGAAGAATTGATGCAGGAAGTTGATGTAAATGTAAGAGAGCTCGTTGATGTATTCAGATTTCTATTAAAGTATCAGATACTCTTTAAGGGTAGTGGGGTAGAATTTGCAGGTTTACGGGAATATGTTCCAGGACAGGATGATGCAACGAAGATAGACTGGAAAGCGAGTTTGAGGACCAGGAAATTGTATATAAAGCAGTTTGAGGATGAAAGAGATTTAGATGTTTATATCCTATTGGATAGCTCCAGTTCCATGCTCTTTGGAACACAGGATAAATTGAAGAGTGAATATTCGGCAGTAGTTGCCGGAGCCCTCTCCTATGCCGCGGTTGAATCCGGAGACAATGTGGGGTTTGCCATGTTCAGTGATGACGTCAAGGTAGCGTTAGATCCATTGAGTGATATCTCTCAATATTATAAGATTCTGCGTTTCATGGTTGACCCGGGATATTATGGGGGTGGTTGTAATCTTGGGGGTTCATTGTCCTATCTGATTAATGTGCTTAACAAAAGGACGATTCTCTTCATAATCTCGGATTTCATAGGTATTGAAAAGGGCTGGGAGGATTCCCTGAAGATGATGGCAGGTAAATTGGATAAGGTCGTCGGACTCATGATAAGGGATGTCAGAGACTCATTTCTACCAAAGGGTATTGGCAGTATGAGGCTCTCAGACCCGTTCTCGGACAAGGTTTTAACAGTGAATACAGACAGGGTGGGTGATGAATTTGAAAGACTGGCAAGAAAACAAGAAGGGGAGATCGAAAACGAATTTCGCGGTGGTGGAATGGGCTTCGTCAAGATATACACGAACGAGCCATTTGTAAAACCCCTCGTCAACTATCTAGAATTGACTGAATTATAGAATGGACATACCACAAATAGAAATTTCATTCAGATATGTAAACCTGTTAATCTTGTTGTTGGGGTTAGTCATTATCTTATACTTTTTGTCAAAGAAATACGCGAGAAAGAGAGTTCTTATCTTTGGAAACTTCGAGGTTCTGGAGAAGGTTGCCGGTAAAAAGCTACTCTCAACCGATTTAATACCATTATTCCTGAGGATTTTTGCGATTATATTAATCATATTGGTTATCTCAGATTTGATTCTCGTTAAGGAGGAATACGTGGCAAAAACCGATTTCGTCTTGGCAATAGATACATCCTCCTCAATGACTGCTTCTGACTACGAACCAAACAGGTTGGAATTTGTAAAGAAAACTACAATAGAGTTTATAAGTAAACTGAAGAACACGCGGGTTGGAATTATTACATTCTCTGGAAAAGCACATGCAAGGCTAAAGCAAACATCGGATATGAACGAGGTAGAAAGAACATTACAGAAAATGGATTTCGAAAAATCCGCCGGAACTGCGATAGGTGACGCAATTATAGTTTCCGAGGCCTTATTCGATGAATCTGACAGGAACAGGAGTATTATTCTGATTACCGATGGGATAAACAATGTCGGAAGAAATATAACCGAGGCCTTGGAGGCCTTAAATGAAAGCAATATTAGTATCTATCCGATAGGAATTGGAAGTAAGATGGAGCCAAATATTACGGTTCCCTCCGGCTTAGAAGAACTAAACGCAACACATGCGAAATTCCCAAATCTCGATGAGGAGATGTTGGGGTTACTGGCAAATAAAACCAATGGGGAATATTTCATCATAGATGACGAGTATTCCTTCAAGAGGGCATTTGAAACCGGTTTAGAATTCAAACGAATTAGTACGGAACCAAGACTTTATTTATTATTGCTTTTATGTATTATCCTATTAATAGACTGGGGACTTGAGATAACAAAATTCAGAGTGCTCCCATAGAAGGGGATAGGCCCCCTCCGCAAAAATCATAGATTTTTGGGACAGCAAAATCATTTCATGATTTTGTGTCCAACGAATCTCTGATTCGTTCGGACCCAAAACTGCTTCGCAGTTTTGCGGTTTCTAAACCCCCGGGATTTGCTTCGCAAATTCAATAATGATAAAATTCAAGTGATGTTATCAACCCCATAAGGCATCAGTAGCATCAATAAAGTGGCACATTGAGACGTCATTAGTCCTCGTTAGGGATGTAAACAAGCCATTAACAAAACGTACATTAAGCGTCGTTGCCTTATATTCAGAGTGCTTCCATAAATAATAGGAGTATATATATTTGGATATTGCCCAGTTATCTAATAAAATGGCGAAAAAAGAGGGAAAAGAAAAGAAGTCCGTTGAGGGTATACTCAAAGATGTCTTTAAATCCGGTAAGAAGGATGATAAGGAACCAGTTTCAGAGAGATTTAAGGATGTCTTCAAGCCGAAGAAGGGTGAGGAGGGGGTGGAGATAGAGATATCTGAAGAGGAAAAGGTTAAGGTTGAAGTGACAGATAAGGAACCAGTTTCAGAGATATTTAAGGATGTCTTCAAGCCGAAGAAGGGTGAGGAGGGGGTGGAGATAGAGATATCTGAAGAGGAAAAACAGATGGAGATGTCCATAATCGATATACTGAAAGATGCCCGTAAAAAGGGCTTGATAGATAGTAAAAAATATGATCAGGCAATACAAAAGATTGTAAAGAGGAGTGTCAAGGGTAAAAGGGGTCTTATCGGAGAAATCGAATTTATAGAGGGGAGCAGTGGACCAGAGATAATCCTGGAGGAGGGTGAGATAGGCATACTTCCGGGTTCACGGGTAGAGGTAGTAAAGAAGAATGGTGAAATCTCAATCATGGTTAAAAGAGGGGGTAAAAGAAAAACTACCGAAACCTATACAGGAGCTCTGGAGAAGCTTATAGAGGGTGAGGTAAAAGGGGGGACAAAAGAGAGTATTGGGGAAATCGACAAAAGCCTTGATAAACTGGATCAAATGGATTGGTTGGAAGGCTATAAAGAGGAGGGTAGCATTGTGGGTGAGGTTAAAGATGAGCTTGAGCTTACAGATCTGAGAAGGGAATTCAAAGAGGAGAAAAAAGTGGGGGGGATTGTAGAGGAGGAGATGGAAGAAAAAAAAATGCCCGGTATTTTAGACAGGGTTATGAAGGTTGTGAAGAAAACAACCGAGGAAAGCAGATCAGAGAAATTGAAGAGGCTGGCATTAGAAAATTTGAACAGGATCAGGGATATAGAAAATGAGGAAAAGGCAATTATTGGGATTGCTTACGTTCTGAAGGAATTTCTGGAGGTGAAATTCGAGATACCTCATGAGTTGACATATCTGGAATTAATCACGGAGTTAAGGGAAAGAAAGATGGATCCGGAACTCAGAAATAGATTGATCACATTTTTCAAGAGAACCGCTATTATGGTATATGCAAATGCGCCAAAGATGGATACCGTTTCAAGGACCTACAGCCTGGCAGAGAGAACGATAAAGGAATTAAGCTAATATAGATAGAAGACAATTAATAATTGGTTGGGTAAAGATAGAAGATAAACTCCATGATGTGCTGATGGTAAAAGGAATGCACTCATTAGCACATATAGAGGGAAAATTAAAAAACCACAGAAGGAAGAAAGCCAATTACCATATCGCAAATGTTCTGGGTTTTATCCTATTAATTACAACAGCGATAATAATCGCTCCTCTCTTCCACGAATTTCTTCACATGCTCTTTCTTGATATAAATAATATACACTATTCCATGGAGATAAATTTTGACTGGGAAAATGGAATCTATGGAAAATTGACGCCCTTTTCAGAATTAAGCATCAGCAATTCCATAATTCTGTTGGGTATAGGCATATTCGGAAATCTCCTATTAAGTGCTGTTCTTTTCCTCTGGAGCTGGGAGATAAAGAATCTTGGGAGAATCCCGGAATCGATATTTTCAACATATCTGGCAGTGGGTTTCTTCTACAGCCCATTAATCTACTTTTTTGTCCAGAGAGGCGATCTGATAAACATACTGGCTCTGATGGATATGCAGGAATTTCTTTATTTATTGCCAGTAATCGGCTGTATTCTATTCCTGTTTGTTTCCATATATATCTATAAACATGCAAGACATGCCTTTTTGGAATACTACAGGATAGATGAGGAGATAGAAAAACT
>DAOVSE010000072.1 GCA_030633595.1 Candidatus Altarchaeota archaeon | reverse complement strand
GTTTTACCTGTGCTAAGATGATCATCAATGCGGGAATAAAGAGGGTAGTTTGTGAAAAGAGATATCATGATGGAAAGGATACGAGGGAATTGTTTAAAGAGGCGGATATAAAATTGGATGTCTTATCAGATGATGTAGAAAAATATGAGGGGCAACACCCGGAGGAGGAATACTGAAAAATTCTATTTCTTTCTTGTTAGAGACAAGTAAAATTGCGTGTTGTATAAAAAGCTTATTAGATAAGAGAGCGCACCCAGGAAGAGCATTAAAATAAAAGACAATAAACGATATTCCAATGGCATGGTCATCTGTAGGCTATAAATTGTTTCTCCGCCAATTTTTGACATATCTCGTAGAAACCATACAAGATAAATAGCAATCACAGGCAGCATAATGAGAATAGAAACAACGAAGTCTGTTATATAATAGGCAAATACATTGCTGAAATTCATCCTTGCAAAGAAGTAGCTCTTTTTAAATGAATCAATTACACTCAATTCATCTGCCACGAGGATGATACCGTAGAATGCAAAGAACATCTGTATGAGGACAATGAAGATAAGGGAACATAGAATACCTACAATGGGCATCGATGCGATTGCACAGAATAATATGATTAAAATAAGTAAAACAACAGATACTGCAGTAATTATGAGATACAATATGCTACCAATGAGTAATCTCACATAGTTTCTCTTTCCTTCTTCAAGGAACGTGTTGAATGAATATTTCTTTTTGTGGAATAATTTCTTTGCTATACCCAATATGCCACCTACGAAGAATACTCCAATGAGAAACAAAACAACCATAAAAGAAAACTGCAGCAAATATTTTAGGGGGCCTGCGGGAGGGAAAAATGTAATTATTTGGTAAGGCATTTGCAGTGCATAAAATAGCAATCCAATTAAGTAGATCGATGGGTTTTCTCTTAGATAGGTAAATGCCTTCGTTAGAGATCCCATAAAAATTGAACTATGGAACTTCGATGTAGGAAGGTCATATGGTATCTTCTTGCTTTCTTTTTTCTTTTCCTTTACTTCCGCTTTAATATTCGGGTTCAAACCACACTTGGGACATTTCTCAACGCCTTTATCAACCCATGAACCACAGTTACTGCAAAACGGCATTTTCATTAGATATATTTTCTTTAAGAATAAATACCAATAGTATCATATCCGAGTAAATTGGAAAATGAAAGTCGATATGAAACTTCAGCTCAGGGATGTTCCGGGAAGTTTATTACGGGCATTAGAACCTGTCTCTGTCCATGGGGGTAACATAGTCAGCGTGCTTCACTCGAGAGAGGATGGGGGACGGGTCTCCGTGCAGATATCTTTCAAGATAAAGGATCAATCATCTCTTGATCTCATTAAAAGGGAGCTAAGAAAGCAGAACATACGCCTGTCTGAGATACTTTTGGAGGGCAAGAGATATTATTCAAAGAAGACACTTTCCTTCATCCTAATTGGACACGTAATAGACACAGACATAAGGGGTACCATAGATAAGATAAATGATGTTGGGCTGGTCTCTGACATAGATGTCATAATGCCCTCGCCTGAGAAAAGGTCATCGGTAATGATGAATATCGACATCGATAATAGAAAGATCAAAAAATTAAATAGATTGATCAATGAAATCTGTAAGGAAAAGAAATTTTTAGTGATAAGGTCTCTAGAGGGATGAAATTGAAAAACATAAAGCTCACAATTATCGGTTTTGGAGAAATAGGAAGGGGGTTTGCAAGGGTTCTACTGGAAAAGAAACGATTTATCGAGAGAGAATATGAGGTTGATTTAAAGGTTGTTGCTGTCTGTGAGATAGGTGGGAGTATTATAGATGAGGATGGAATTGACTTAGAAAAGGCCCTAAAGTTGGCAGAAAATAAAGAATTAAGAAAACATGAGAACTGGACCTCTATGAAAGCTCTAGATGTTATAAAAAAGGTTAAATCGGACACAGTTCTCGAACTAACACCATCGGACATAAAAAGCGGACAGCCAGGATTAAAGCACATCAAGGAGTCTTTGATGAAAGGTATGCATGTTGTAACCTCAAACAAAGCGCCTTTGGCCCTAAAATTCTCTGAATTGCAGAAAATTGCAAATAGTAACAAGGTAAAATTGGAATATGAAGCAACCGTTGGTGGTGCACTACCCATAATAAATCTCAGAAAACACGCCTTGCAGATTAATAAAATAGAATCAATTCATGGAATCTTAAATGGCACAAGCAATTACGTTTTGACAAAGATGGCCGAAGAAGGGGTAACCATGGATGTTGCCTTAAAGGAAGCGCAAGAGATTGGAATTGCCGAAGCAGATCCCGGGTATGATATAAAGGGCATTGATACAGGGGCAAAGGTCGCGATCCTTGCAAATTCACTGATGGATATGAACGTCTCATTTAATGATATAGAGATAACTGGAATCAAGGACATAACACCGGAGGCAATAGAACTGGCGAAAAAACACAACTGTGTGATAAAATTAATCGGGGATGTAAATAGATTGGAGGTTTCACCGAGATTGATCCCGATAAATCATCCACTGAATGTCTCCGGGGCAATGAATGCCATAATGATCAATGCTGACATAGCTAAAAATATAACAATTGTTGGTCACGGTGCTGGCGGAATTGAGACTGCAAGCTCTCTGCTTTCTGATATACTTGACATCATCAGCTGATGGCTTTTATCTAAGAACGCCATCTTTTTTCAGAATGGAGATTAGATTTAATACAGAATATGATGCCCTTGTTATTCCCATACTCCTCCTCTCCGTATCAGTTCCAACAAGATAGATTCCATCAATTGGCGTTTTTACATCGGCAAATACCGTGTCTATTGTCCATGCCGCCTTCTCTGGAATTAGAACCTGATAGTGGGTCATATCGATATTATCCTCGATCTCTGGCAGAATATCGAATATTGCCTGCATTGCCCTTTTCTTTTCCTTATTGATGTCACAATTCTTGGGAAGCCGAAATGCAAAGCCCACCAGCTGTTTGCCCTCTGGCGCCAATGAGGAATCATAATTAGATACTGGAACTGCCCAGGCGTATGGATCGGAGTCAGCCCATATCTCAGATCCGTCTCGGGTGAATATCCGTTTATTTAAACCCAGCCAGAGTGTAAGTGCATCAGCCTTATGCAATTTTTCCAGAGATTTTCTATACCCATTAGAGAGACCGTCAACCAATTTTGGAAGGTCAGACGCGAATCCCGAATAGACTACCGTTTTGCATTTATACTCATCTTTATCTGTTTCAACCCTCTTTGATTTATTATCGGTAATCTTCACTACCCCCTCATTCGTTTTAATCTCAATTCTATTCCCTGGAAGTGATGAAAGTATGGCAGTTGTTAGTGATTGTAAGCCGCCCTTGGGATAAACCTGATCAATGGCGCCCTCTTTCATAAGGATGTTATAGAGCTTATCCAGTGGATTTTTTGATTGGCTCTTATAGTGTTCGGCGTCCAGAAACCTGGCAACTGGGGTTTCATTCATTGATGCCCCGGTCATGAAATATGACATGCAATTTAGAAATGTCATGGTGGAGTTACTTAGACCATTGCCCACCAGATCACCCACCGATTTCTTAGATAGGTCCTCTCCAGAGTTGGATATATATGAAATGCTGAATAATGTCTTGATTAGGTAGAGGCGGTCAATCTGAGGAATCAGATCGAAATTGAACCAGCCCTGAAGGTTCCAGGGGAATGGCTTTATCCTGTTATTAAGCCTTACATAATAGCCACCATGAGGAACAAAGTTGGGGACAACATCGAAGTACCTATCCATCAATTCCTTCAGTGGACCATGTTCAGTCCGGGTAATTACATGGGGGCCTGTATCTACCTGATAGCCATCCACATTATAAGACCTACAAACCCCACCTATATGCTCGGTCTTCTCCAAAACCAGAACCCTTTTCCCCTCCTTTGCTAAGGCCAATGCAGACAATAGACCGCTTATCCCAGCGCCAACAACTATAACATCTTTCATCTTGGTCTCACAAAAATAACAGAATTGCAACAATACCGAAAATTGCCTCTATAAAGATTAACATTAAAACCAATCCCTGCTCTGTAACCCCCTTGGTTAATTTCATTATCCATTGACATAGACTTATAGGTCTATTCTTACAGACTAATTTTCCGTCACTCCATTTGCCGCACCAATTCTTACTTGGAAATCCATTTTTTGCCTTTATGAAAAAGTCAAGAGCATAAGGTAGGATTACAACAACACCCGCCATCTCGAAGTTTCCTATAATGACTGAAGATGCTATAACTGCTCCGATGGAGAGGGTGCCTATATCCCCGATCAAAACCTTTGCTGGATACCAGTTATAGAATAGAAATGCTAATAGAGCACCGCACATTGCGAGGAGAATTATCAAGGCCTCAAC
Organism: Candidatus Altarchaeota archaeon; assembly: GCA_030633595.1. Lineage (GTDB taxonomy): Archaea > Altiarchaeota > Altiarchaeia > IMC4 > QMZM01 > QMZJ01. Next base: position 2,487 of record DAOVSE010000072.1, on the reverse strand, counting down.
CTGTCCCGATTTAAATGCTATAAAACTCAATGCAGAGCAAGCTACAAGACCCATTCCGGCCTCCAATCCATTAAATCCGGCCAGCATATTTGTGACATTTGATGCCCCAGCAATTCCTATCGGAACCAATAAAAGGGCATAGAAGATGCCAAAATTAATAGTGCCCAAAAATGGGATGCTCATCGTGGATGTTCCCGCCTCAATGGCAACCAATGGTAGTGCCGCAAATAGGGGCAGAATTGCCTTAATGGCCTGATGCATTGCAAAGAGATCGTCGAAGATTCCAATCAGGGACATTATCAGGATTGTAGACAAAGAGGCAAATATAAATTTTAATTCTACCCCGGGGGATATAAAATCGAAAAAAGTCAATAGGGCAATGGCAAGTAGAATTCCTGAGCTGAAGCCGAAGATGATTCCGAAGCCTCCCATCTCCGGGATTTTCGGTTTATTTTTCTTATTCAAATCAATTCCCGTTAATCCCGCCTTCTTTAGCTTCGGCATGATCCAGAGTGTGGATAAGAAGGTTACAATAAAGGAAACCAGGAATATCAAGATTAACCCGTACATTTTGTCTATTATTTATCTTTTCCATCGTATATTAAGTAACTTATTATAAATTCATGCGGCTGTAGTGTAGCCTGGTTATCACTCGAGCTTGCCAAGCTTGCGACCCGAGTTCAAATCTCGGCGGCCGCAAACTGTAAACGGTGAACAGTTTATGAAAACACATTGGAAGGTATTGATAACTATAGGAACGTTTGTATTGTTCATATTGGTAATAGCGGGGATAGTTTTATTGGTTGAGAAGATAGCTGTTGTGCCATTTATGGGGAATAAGGTGGCTGTAATCCCGATTAAAGGGGACATAACCTTAGAGAGTTGTGGCGGCAGTATATTTGGAACATATCAATGCGCACGGGCCAGTAAGATAAAGAAAAGTTTAAAGGAAGCAGATAAGGATCCTACGGTAAAGGCAGTTGTTCTGGACATTAATAGTGGGGGCGGAAGTGTTGTCGCCAGCAGGGAGTTGATGCAGGCAGTCAAAAATACATCAAAGCCGGTCGTTGCCTGTATCAGGGAGGTCGGCGCATCTGGAGCATATTATGTTGCAACAGGAGCCGATAAGATTATTGCAGATAGAAATTCCCTTACTGGAAGTATTGGTGTTATAATGACCATTGAACATTATTATGGATTGTATCAGAAATTGGGCATAAATGTAACGGTGATAAAGGCGGGTAAAGGCAAGGATATAGGAAGCCCGTACAGGGAGATGACTGAGGGGGAAAAGGAAGAGCTAAAGGAGATGTTAGATGAGATATACAAAGATTTCGTATCGAATGTTGCCAAGAACAGAAATCTTTCATTTTCATACGTGGAAAATTTATCCGACGGAAGTATCTATCTGGGAAGTAAGGCAAAGAGAGTAGGGTTAATTGATGAACTTGGTGGTATCGATGATGCCATCCGTTTGGCTGCAGAAATGGGGGGTATTGAGGGTGAACCCGTAATTAAGGGGGAAGAAGCCAGAGAGAAGATAAGCATTCTGGATCTATTTACAAGATATGAGGATATTGGATTAAAATGGGCAGAATAAAACATACCTATTTGAAGAGGATAGCGGACAAATTAATGAAAGAATATGCAGATGAATTTACCACTGACTTTGAAGAAAACAAGAAGAAGGTTCAAGAGCTGACTAATGTAGAATCGAAGTCCATGAGAAACAAGATCGCAGGCTACATCACAAGGGTTATGAAAAAGAAAGGTTCATCAGACTCTGAATAAATTCATTTATCATTCTGGATATCATCTCCATTAGGTTTTCCTCCTTTCTTTCCATAGGTTGTTTTATTGAGTACCTCTCCCCGGACAGATCCTCATAGGTGATAAAGACCTCCGGATTTTCAACTGTTGTATCAAAATAGAGTGTCCTCTCTCCAATCAATTCCGGAATGGATCTCGTCTCATTGTCAATGTTTATCTCCATATTCCTAACCATGTCCTTGGATACGTCTACTGTAACCGATGCCCTTTTCTCGTATGGGAGATATAATGCCTCAACACTAACCTCGGGAATATCGTAAACTCTAACTTCCCTGAATGTCTTTATATCCACACCACTACCAATTAATCTGAACACAAATTTCTTAATCCCGATCTCATTTATTCTAAATGGAATCCTAACGAGGGAGATATTCCGTATAGACAAACTTTTGATTACCTTGGATGAATCGAAGCCAGTATAAAGTTTCAATTCCTGTAATGAAGGTCTATCGCTTCTGATCCACAAACTTACCTCCACCTCTTCCCCTTTTTTAATTATCGGGGGCATTTCGATTTTGTCTATATAGATCTCTTCAACCTCTGTAACTACATAATTTAGGGTTAAAGCGGAGCCTGTTGAACTGTAGATTATTACCTCCTGCTCCCCGAGTTGTTCCGGTTTAAAGGATATGGTCATGTGTTCTTCTGAATCTGCAT
>DAOVSE010000089.1 GCA_030633595.1 Candidatus Altarchaeota archaeon | reverse complement strand
GGCAGAGCACATATTCATCGGGTGGATTCTAACGCCAATCACTGCTGCATTACTCTCTATGCTTATCTATAAACTTATGATAATAATCTAACCATATAAAAGCACCATTACCAATATTTTAATCGATGGAAAAGAGGACTATCCTGTTGTTTATTAGCGTAATACTATGTATTACCCTGGTTTATGCAGAATCCGATGATTATTTTGGTCTTAACTGGAAATTTTCTGCTGAAGGAGGAGTTGTTTTTGTTGATATTGAAGACCTTGAAAACGATGGCACCCAAGAGATAATCATAGGATCCCGTGAGTTTATGTTTTCTGGTGGAGCCGGTTGGGTTAACATACTAGAAAAAGACAATAATTGTAGGAGTCAGTATCCTCTACCTGGACCCCTTACTGCCATGGCTGTCGCAGATCTTGAAGGTGATGGGGAAATAGAGATTATAGCATCGGTTTTCTCAAGGATTCATGTTCTGGATAAGGACGGCAAGAAAAAATGGGATATGTCACCTAGATATGGTTATAATATCAGGGAAATCTATGTTGATGATCTTGATGGCGATGGCATAAAAGAGATCCTTGTTGGCGCTGGTCCTAAGACCTCACGTAGCCGTGATGAAATCTTCGTTATAAGCTCCATCGGCAAAATCCTCTGGTCAGTGCATGTGGGGGGGGAAATCCATGCGATCGCATCAGAGGACCTTGACGGCGATGGAATTAAGGAGGTTCTAATTGGTTGCTATGGTAGGGGTGGAACCTATAATCGTCAGGCTGTGATGCATGTCTTCAACAGCACTGGGAAGGAGAGATTTAAATACGGTACCGAGAGGGGGGTCGCCTCAATACTCGTTGATGATATCGACTCGGATGGGGTGAAGGAGATCCTTGTGGGGACCTATCAGGATCTCTGTGTATTGGATAATGAGGGCAAGGATCTCTGGCAGTATACAACGAATGGACTCATCAGGGAGATACTCTTAGAGGATATAAACAATGATACGGAGAAGGAGATAATTCTGGGCTCAAATGATGTGTATGTATTGGAAAGTGATGGGGATCTGAAATGGAAGAACTCAGTTGGACCGGAGGTCTATGATATGACAATCATGGATCTAAACAAGGATGGTTTAAAAGAAATCATCGTTGGTTCTGATTCTGGTTATGTGCTTGATAGTAGTGGAGAAACCCTCTGGGAATATTCTACAGGCAAAATAGTGAAAGCCGTTTCTGTGGGGGATCTGGAGAATGATGGCTACCTTGAACTCGCTCTTGGTTCAGCAGACAAGAATCTATATCTCTTTCAATCAGAGACATATGCAAAAGAGGAGGAGGCTAATAGCAATTACAAGATAGCAGAAAAACATTATAATAAAAAGGAGTTTGATACTGCAATGGGATATGTCCTGAGAGCGAAAGAGCTTTATTCTGAACTTGAAAATGACAAGGGTATCAGGGATACTGAAACGTTGATCTCAAAGATTGAGAGTGATTCCAAGAGACTCGGACAAGAAGAGACCCAGGCAGATATCTATTACAACAAATCTGTAAATTCTTATCTTGCCGGGGATTATATAAATGCTAGCAAAAATGCTCAAAAGGCAAAATATAAATACAGTTACCTCAAGAAGTATGACGCTGTTGAAGATTGCAACGAACTTATAAATAATTCCAATAAATTCCTCGAGATAGAAGCTAAGGAATATCTGCAAAATATCAGCGATAATTACGATAAAGGAGACTATGAACTAGCACTTAAATACGCAGAGAAATCGAGGGCAGGGTATGCATGGCTTAAGGACGAGGAAAATACTCTGAAGGTAGACGAATTCTTGGCAAAGATATATTATAGATTGACTGAGAAACACAGCAGGGTCAAGGATTTTGAAAATGCAAGTATATTCGTTCAGAAATCCCTCCACACGTACCTTTGTCTGGATGGTAAATCAACATCTATTGGCATTGGATGTGATTCCGATAATGCAAAGATCAAAGACATAGGTGTTCTTGCGGAGAATATCTCAGGAGAGAAATACGGGGACAGCAAATACAGAGAAGAGCTTTTAGGAATAAACTCATTGATAGAGCGAATAAGTAAAGAAGATACAGGAAACCCGCTCGACAGAATCTCTGACGCAATTGGCTCAAATTTCGTGTACATCCTCATAGTGATACTTGTCCTAATTGTTATCTCGCTCTTTATCGGTTCTTTGTATCTAATGGCAAGACGGCAGGGCAAATCCAAGGAATCTAAGGGCCTCATGAATCTGGAAAAGGGGGAAAAGAAAAAAATGGTTGAGAAAAAGGAGATAGATGAGCATATGACAGAGCCCATAGATAAGATAAAAAAGGATAAACTTAAGGGTGAGGGATTACCGCTTAAAGAAACCATGCGTGAAGCCCTTCTGGATGAAATATAATCTAACTATAACTTATGACCTCTATGGTTCTCAAATTTCTTCTCCAATAACCTGAGGAATGAAGGCTCATACCTCATTAATAATTCCAACCTCTTCTGGTTTTCTAACTGTAAAATATGTTTTTTCTTTAGACTCCCAAATCTCTCTTTATTGAGCATATAATCCATAAGAAAATCGGAAACTCTTTCTCCGCCGAGTATATTTGGAAGTATGACATAATCTGTGCCGGCTTTGTAGAGTGTAAGTGCGTTATTTATATTATTTGCAGTAATAATTATCAGGGCGTCTGGATTGCGCTTTCTTGTTTCTTTTATCGCCAGAAGGTTGTCATTAAGGCTTGGAATCGTTGAGATTATAGCGTCTGCATCTTTCAGGTTAATCCTCTCCAGGATCTCGATATCACCCATGTCTCCATAGATGGCAGGGATTCTTTGTTCTATCAGTGGTTTAATAATCTCCGGATTCAGGTCCACAACCAAGAAATCCTTTTTCATGGCCTGGAGCGTTTTAATGACAACGCCACCCATCCTATGACAGCCAAAAACTATTACGTGCCTCTCTGACTTTTTTGGTATATCCTCTAGCTCTCTACCTCTTGAAATTCTCCCAAAGATTTTCAGGGCGGGCAACATTCTGTTATAGATCCGATCACTATGGATTATGAAATAGGAACTTACGGTAATCGTTATCAATGCGATCCACATTATCAGGGAGAATATCCCATGGTCTATGTGTCCCAGGAAAAGACCCTCCGTCGCGAGAATAAATGAGAACTCGGATATCTGGGCTAACGAAAGTGCGGTCAAAAGGGATGTTCTTTTTCCATATCCAAAGAGACTGGATATCGTCATCATTATCAGGGGCGTTCCGATTAAAACAAATAAAGAGAATAAAATAACCTCCTGAATCGGGGGGATCTCAAAGAGAACCTCCATACCCAGGGATACGAAGAATATTGTTACAAAAAAGTCCTTTAGTGATCTCACCCTTCCCACTATCGCTAGGTTGTATGGGAATGATGCCAGACTTACTCCCGCTAAGAAGGCTCCAATTGCAATAAATGAGTTGGCGGCCTCGGGACTGGCGCCAGGACCGAGGAGATAGGAGAATGCCAAATAGGAAAACGCCGAAAAAACAAAGCACCATGCCAGTGCAGTTAAGAATAGCAATTCGACAGATTTTGCGGCAAACCTGAGGAATGGCGGCAGTATGAATCTCCCACTGATTGTGGCGACAAAAACCAGACCAAAACCGGTTATTATAGATACTCCCAAGGAGGATGCTGAGAAGTCAATATAACCATTCTCTATTTTCAGGGTAGTTAAAATCGCCAGTGCCATAATCGTAACTACGTCTTGAATTAAGAGGGTACCAAGAGCGATCTTTCCGTGTAGTGTGTACAGTTCACCCTTGTCGGACAGAAGTTTAATAACGATCATCGTGCTGCTGATCGTCAGGGCAAAAGCGATATAGAATGATTCTATCTGAGAAAATCCAAGGAAATCTGCAAGCAAAAATCCAAAGATGAATGTTATTATTATCTGCCCCAGACCACATCCTGCAGAAACCCTGCCAACATCCTTTAATCGTTTAATATCTAATTCCAGACCAACCATGAATAATAGAAATGCAATTCCCAATTCCGCGAGGGTTATTATTATATCCTCGTTCGTAATCAAAGGAAATGGTCCAGATGGACCTATCACGATCCCTGTCAGGACATAGGCCAAAATCAGTGGCTGCTTTAATGCCTTGGCGAAAAATGCAAATACAGTCGATACTAATATGATGAGACCTATATCCCATAAAAGGATCATACCACCAATTTCCCCAGTTGCCATTTTAACTCTCAGTATCATATAATTTGGACAATCACCTTTATTTATGTATCGGTATTTTAATAATCTATGGGAAATATATTATCTAGATTAAAATGAAAGCGAAGATGAAAGCGAAGATTGAAAATATTGTTTCCTCTATACTCCTGGGACAAGATATAAATCTAAATGAGTTTGCAACTTCTGTGGAGGGGATAGAAAATCCCAAGAGATTTCCTGGGGTTATTTTTAGGATAACCTCTCCAAAGCTTGCCATGTTAATATTCCGAACAGGGAAAGTGATATGTAGTGGAGCCAGATCCAGAGATGATATTGATATAGCAGTACAGAAATTATTGAAAAAATTCCGGGAAGCGAATATTGTGATAAAGGCAAAACCAAAAATCGAGATTCAGAACATTGTGGCTTCATCCAACTTAAATTTCAGGGTAAATCTGGATGTCTTAGCAATTGAATGTGAAAACACAGAATACGAACCAGAGCAGTTT
>DAOVSE010000023.1 GCA_030633595.1 Candidatus Altarchaeota archaeon | reverse complement strand
TCCATGGTTATAATTACATTTTTGATTTTATAAAAGTTTGTTTTAAGCCACTGCGTAGCCCGATTTCATATAACTCATTATATCAGAACAAAAGTTCCGATATAACCCTGATTTGGTGGTATATCCGAACCTTGTATTTACTAGATCTTTCATCCTATCCCTTGGAGGAGTATATCCTATTATCCCTGAGATCAGTAACCCTCAATTCGGCCGGGGCAAAAATATCGGTAGGTACGTTGTAAAAATTTCCTTCGGCCTCTTGAAAAATTTCCCTGAAGGGTTTACCATAGGCCCTGGAATATCTTGAAATGGCCTTATCGGTAAGTTCTGAATTCCAGCCGTTTACCTTTAATTCGACAGAGCCTTTGTAGATTATTGCATCATTTGCCTCAAACATAATGTTGTTTGAAGGTTCGAGCATAGGGACAGTTCCTTCGGCATATGAGATCCTGTTGACATCATAGCCCAAGTTAAAGAGCCTAAAGATACTAACCTCCACAATCCTGGAGAGAATGTTAATTAGTCCGGTTATGGAATTTTCCTTGAATACTGCAATGATAAGGTCGTTAACCTCTGTCTCTTGCAGGATTTTTCGACAGGTTTCTCTATCCGGTAGCAGAGAGGTTTCCAGGATCAATACTCCTTTATCCGAAACCTCGGAGTAACCTATTTTTTCAATCATCTCTCTTGGTTTTTTCGCGAGGATCCTCACGGGACCGGAGCCCAGGGCAGTTTTTCCGTCTATCTTAATGCACCAGCCAGCGAGTTGTGAGCCGAGGGTTGCAACAGCAGGAAGTTTCTCTATCCTTACGTGAATTTTATCATTGATATTTATTTTACCAAGACCTGCCAGGGCAGCCTCTGCCACCTTTATACCGGCATCCGGATCGCTCTCTACATTCAGACCCACATCTATCAGAGTTACATTTTTAGTATCGAATTCCTCTGTTCTGGTATTTTCTTCGTCCTTGAGTTTTTCAAGTATCCTGTAGCTATCCAGATTGAGGTTCATTTTATGGCTATTAAGATAATATTAAAAATAGGAACTTATTAGTGCAGAATTCCATTAATTGGTTATAATGGCTGAGGATGCGATATATGGAAAGGCTATTGATGAGGCACTCTCCCTGATTAGGGCGGATTTAGAGATAATTAAGAGGAATCGGGGGAAAAAATTTTTGATTAAGCATGTAGAGCCCTATGTGGCTGTTGTTGAAAGGATGAAGCCAAAAGGGGGGCAAGAGGAAGCGGTATTCTCCCTGCATAAGGACTCTGTGAGAAATCACTATGAAATTCTGAACGAATTAACTGAAAGTATAACTTATAAAGATGAGGGGTATATAGAGCATTTTCAAACCCCCGCACTGATGGAGATTCTCTATGAAAATGATCCAGAGTTCAGGGAATTTGTAGAAAAATTTATTAGGGAAATCGAAAATTCCAGGGACATAATCTCAAAGGAGGGTATGAGAAAATATTCTGGTTTTTATGGCCCAACCTGCGTATTGGATCTGTCACTTACACCCGGCTCCACAGTAGATGTATTAAATCAGATCCTCGGGAGGATGAATATCTCCGGGAGAGAAAAATACTATGCCCAGGTGGTTCTGGCTTCTAAATCATGGGGAATGAACACATCCCATGCATTTGGATGGAAATTTATTGAAGAAATAGAGAATGGAAAAACAGCCAGGGATGCTGTTGAAGAGGAAATAAAAAGCTTGCAGATGATGTTCGATCATCCGATGGAGGCTCAGAAAGATATGATGGATGATGTTGGATTTTCATCCTTCAATCCGGAGAAATACCTAGAGGAATATAAGAAAAGGATGCGAAAAACCGTGGAGGATTCTCTGGATGGGGGGGTTCATTATGGAAATATCCTGATGATACCCGCATTATCTATCGGTGATATAGGACATCACCTCTCCCAATCCCTTTATGATCTCTTCGAGGATGAACTCGCTCTCGAGATTCAGGAGGCTATAATTGAGGTCGTAGAAGAAACTCTGAGAAAGAATATTGGGAGATATAAGAGCCTAAATCAGATATTGCACATAGCTACTGGCTCTGCGGCGGCATCAGTTACCTCTATTCTTGAAAGTGAGGGGTTCACTCCTGGAATGATAATTAATTTAATGACAGAGAGATTCCAAAATTTTATTCAGAGATATCCCTACAGGGGGGTAGGATTGGAGTTTCATAACGTCGATTTTATGGAGGCCATCTACAGGGGTAGTAAAATCTTGCATCAGGATAATGGGAAGATAGATGGAATCAGGGTGGAATTATCCCCCTTAAAGGAGAGGGGGATCATCAGGGATTTTAGAGGATGGATATATCCTAACTGTGGAATTACATCCAGATTTTCTGTCTTGATGAAATTTTCTGACCATTTCTGTTTGCCAAATATAGAGCCCATGAGCATGGCTTTCATAACCAATATCGTTTCGCTGGAACCAGAAAAACCCATGGCTCTGGTAAAGAGATGTGAACGATGTGCTGTATCCTCCATTTTACCGTTCAGATGCGAGGACTATGGAAAATCGTGAAGAGATGTAAAGAGAATGTCCTATATAGGGATAACGCTTTAGTATCACAGGAGAAGCCTGGTTGAAACCGTCTTCTCAGTGGAGAAACGTGTGTTTGGCGATGTCAACTACTCCAGAAGCAACAGATTGAGAAACAAGGAGAGTAAACTGAGAAACATCTGCTACAACATATACCGGTATGCTGGAAATCCTAAAGGATTTCTACATAGCTTGTAAACTTCTAAATGATTAAAAATGAGGTGGAGATACTTCGATATTGGCTTAGTGGATCCTTATGAAGCGATGGCGGTACATGGGGCGATGTTTATCTCTCGTGTAGAGCAAAAAAGTCCAAATACCCTGTACCTGGAACGATACAACTCAAAATCCGTATTTCTGGGATATCATCAGTGTGCAGAGGCGGAATTGAATCTGGATTATTGCAAGCAGAATGATATTAAAGTAGTAAGGCGTTCGACTGGAGGGGGGGCGGGTTATATGGATCCCAAACAGTTAAACTATGAGATAACGGTGGATAGGAAGGAGTATGATATACCAGCTGATTTCGTGGGATCCTACGGCAGGATAATGGATGGTTTCATAGAGGCATTGAAATACCTGGAATTGGAGGCGGAATTCAAGCCAATAAATGATTTAATTGTAAATGGTGGAAAAATATCCGGTGGATGTATGGCGCGCAAGGATACCATTATTCTGCAACACGGATCATTGTTGGTCGATTTCGATCTGAATACCGCCTTTAAGGTATTGAATGTCCCAAGGGTAAAATACGAAAGCAAGGGGGTAAAGTCAGCCAAGAGCAGAGTCACTTCTATAAACAGGGAATTGGGTTATGAAGTCGATTTAGATGAACTGAAGGCTGTAATCAAAAAGGGCTTTGAAAAATCCTTTGGGATAGAATTTGAGGATTCTGGATTAACCAAATACGAAGAGGAGCTTGTTCGGGAATTATTACCTAAGTATCGCTCAGAGGAATTTATCTACAGGATGTAAGACAAGAAAATTCCCCATGGGAATTTTGTGGCTTTAAAATAGGAAAATTTTCCCAAAGGGAAAATTTTGCTTGCAAAAATTCGCAAAAGCGAATTTTTTCAATTTTCAAAGAAAATTTTAAAATGAAAATCGATATATCTGAATATAAACAGGGATTGTATAAATCAACGGGTGGATTGATACGGGTTTTTTTAAAGGAGAGAGAGGGAAATATCGAGGATATTATATTTACCGGTGACTTTTTTATATTTCCAGAAGACTCTTTGGATATAATGGCGCGATCTCTAAAAGATGTTGTCTTAGATAAGAATACAATACTAGATACCATTAAGGAGGTATATCTCAAAGAGAATATAGACTCGCCCGGTACAACCCCCGAGGATTTTGTAAATGCAATAATGGCTGCTGGTGAGTAGAGCGTATATAGAGCATATGTTCAAAAACTTATAAGTACTGAATCTACAAGGTATGTGCAATGATTAATCATGATGAATAAGGACATTATTATTCAGAACGGGATGATGCATGACCCGGTAAATGGAATCTCCGGTGAGAAAAAGGACATATTTATCAGTAAAGGAAAGATCGTAGATAGGTTTTAAAAGATATTAATCCTAATTTATATATCGGTTGAAAAATGAAAGTGAAGGAGATAATGCACGGAATAACAATGGTGGATAGAGATATCTCCGTGTTAGATGTTGCGAAATTGATGTCCAAGAAGAACATAGGTTCTGTTTTAATGAAGGAGGATGAGTGTATTAAGATAGTAACCGAGAGGGACATACTCAAAAAGGTAGTAGCCCGAAACAGAGATGTAGAAAATACCAAAATTTCAAAAATAATGAGTAGATGTGCACATACTATAGATTCCGAAAAGGATATACTTGATGCAAGTGATATACTCAATAAGTATCATATACGAAGGCTTCCCGTTACAGAGGGGGGGAAGATAGTGGGGATCGTAACTGCGAGGGATATCGCAAAGAGCATGGTCTATATGTCAGCCAGAAAGATTCGGGAACACGGGAGACGTACCTATGGCAGGCTCGAACGATGATTATAGATACTTCTCCTCACCACTTATCTCATACATCGCCCTGTTTGCAATATTTATCGAATGGTCTGCAATTCTCTCAATGAATTTTGCAATCAGTATAAGGTTTAACGCATTGGGGCATTTCTCACATTTATCCTTGATGATATTTTTTAAGATCGGAAAAATGGATCCATAGAGTTCATCAACCCTGTCTTCCCTCTTCCGAATTCCATCAATCTTGCTAATGTCCCCGTTTACAAAAGCGTCTGTTGCATCTTTGCTCATCTGTGCCGCGATCTTGCCCATCTCTGAGATTTCATCCAGCATGAAGTATCCCTTATTCATGTATTCCAATGTCTCTGCGATATCTCTGGCATAATCCCCTATCCTTTCGATGTTGTATGCAACATCCAGAGAGATACTGATAAATCTCAGATCCTTGGCTACAGGCTGCTGCAGAGCTATGGTTTGTATACTCCGCCTCTTTATATGGGTGTAGTAGTTGTCTATCAGATCATCACCAATTATGACCTCATTAGCCAGTTTTTTGTCCTCGTTCTCAAGGGCGGTCATTGCTTTCGAGACAGCACTGCTGACGAGTTCCGACATCTCCAAGATATCTCTTCTTATCTTATCCATCTGCCTATCCAGGGCTTTTCTTGGCATTTTAACCTCCTATAACCTTTAATTATCCAAATCTTCAAGTCAACCTTCAGAAAGGTTGATCATCATCAAGCTTTAAAAAAGCTTGACCAAAATTTTGGTGTAATTTTTTCGCCAGCCTTTTTCTAAAAGGCTGATGTAGTATTGCTTCGCAATACTACTTATTAAATTTCAGCGATATTGAATTTATCCAAATCTTCCGGTTATATAATCCTCCGTTGATTTCTCTTTTGGGTTTTCGAATAATTCCTTTGTCTTTCCGAATTCTATCATCTCCCCCAAAAGGAAGTATCCAGTGTAATCCGAAACCCTAGCAGCCTGCTGCATATTATGGGTTACAATTACTATTGTGTATTGCTTCTTTAATTCCTGAATTAACTCCTCTATTTTTCCCGTTGCAATTGGATCCAAGGCTGAGCAGGGCTCGTCGAAGAGCAGAATTTCCGGCTTTACTGCAATGGTTCTAGCGATGCACAATCTCTGCATTTGTCCGCCTGAGAGGTCTAATGCGCTCTTATCCAGTCTATCCGAGACCTCATCCCATAGTGTTGTATCCCTGAGACTTTCCTCGACGATCTCCTTAAGTTTTTTCTTGTCTCTGATACCATGGATCCTGGGACCGTAGGCAACATTGTCGAAGACACTCATCGGGAAGGGATTCGGTCTCTGGAATACCATACCCAAACGTCTTCTGAGAGAAACAACATCAATATCTTTGTCATAGATGTTTTTTCCGTCAATGAACACCTTTCCTGTAATCCTGATTCCTTCGATAGGATCGTTCATCCTGTTCAGGCATCTGATGAATGTGGATTTCCCGCAACCAGATGGCCCTATGATTGCAGTCACCTTATTTTTCTTTATATCTATATTGTTGTCTTTAAGCGCCTGTTTATCGTTATACCACAGATTTAAATCCCTTACTTTAATCTTGTTCTCCTTTTCCATTCTTTATCTTCTTAGATTTCTTGAAAAATAGCTATTCAATCTTCTTGCTGAATAATTAAGGATTAAAATAATCGTTACGAGTGTAAGGGCTATTCCGAACGCAACATCCATGGAGATGCCCTCCATTGCAAGATAGTAGAGCTGTGTTGTAAGGGTGTTACCGCTACCAAAAATTGATTCAGGGATAACGGGATTTAAGGAGACCATGAATATTATGGGTGCTGTCTCGCCGATAGCCCTTCCCATGCCTAGGATAACCCCTGTAACTATTCCCGGCAGAGCCCCAGGCAACACTATATTCCTGATTGTCTGCAGCTTTGTTGCTCCAAGCCCATAGCTTTCCATCTTCTCTGCGAAAGATACTGTTTTCATGGAAACCTCAGAGGTTCTGATTATTGTCGGCAGGATCATGAAGCCAAGTGTAAGCCCTGCAGAGAGCAATGACGGACCCCCTGTAAAGTCCTTAAGATAAGATACAAAGAGTGCAAGACCGAAGAGACCGAATACTATGGATGGAACGGCATTAATGGAGTCTGCAGCAATCCTTATAAGCTTTGTCAACTTCCCCTCTCTCGTAAACTCAGTAAGGTAGATTGCTGCACCAACCCCAATTGGTGTAGCAAATAACAAGGCTATAGCAACAACGATTAACGAACCTATAATAGCTGGTAAAATTCCCCCTTCCCTCCAGTTGTTTCTGGGCATATCTAAAAAGAATGATATATTGAAGGAACCAACACCCATGATAAAAACATACCCGAGAATGGACACCAATGCTATGATAATGAACATCGCTGATGACCAAAGCCCTACCTTCGCTACCTTATCTGTTATTTTTGCTTTAATCATTTCTACTCGAATCTTGTAACGCTTTTTGATATCAACCTGCTTGAGATTATACTGAGGAACAGGACAATTATGAAGGGGATAATGCCAAGGCAGAAGAGGGCATTGTAATGTAAACTTCCGATAACTGCTTCACCCATTTCAAGGAGTATTGCCGTTGTTAACGTCTCCCCTGAATCTAGAAGCGACAGAGGAAGCTTTTCCGCGTTACCTATGACTAGGGCGATGGCCATGGTCTCCCCTATCGCTCTTCCACAACCCAGAATAATGCTTGCAATTATGCCTCGTCTTGCAGCAGGCACCACAACCCTGCTTATGGTCTGCCAGTCTGTGGCTCCCATGGCATATGAGCCTTCCCTATAGGTCCCTGGAACTGCCTCTATTGAATCTTGTGATATGCTTATAACAATTGGTAGGATCATGACTGCTAAAATTATTGAGCCTGCGAGTATGGTCTCCCCATTCGCCAGATTAAAGGAGATCTTTATCAGGTCTACAATCACGACAAGGGCAAATAAGCCATAGATTATCGAAGGGATTCCAGCCAGGAGTTCTATTGCTGGTCTCACTAATTCCCTTGCCCGCCTTGGGGCTATCTCCGCGAGAAAAACGGCACAGGAAATTCCTAAAGGAATTGCTATCAATAATGCTCCTAATATTACGAAAATGGTGGAGATTATAAATGGAAAAGTACCATAAAGATCCTTTTCCGGAACCCATTTATCACCGAGCAGGAAATCACTGACACCTATATATTGAAATAACGGAAGACCCTCATTGAAGAGGAATATTACTATCAGGGAGAGGATAAGGATTGCTGTGATGCCGAATAACAACAAAACACCTTTTATAGTATTTTCTGGATTTAATGTTTTATGCATCTTGTCTCACACTAATGAAGCCTTCTTCTTCAACGATCTTCTGTCCATCCTCTGAAAGTATAAAGTCGATGAATTCCTTTGTCTTACCCAGAGGCTCCTCTTTTGTAATGAGATAGAGTTTTCTTGATATAGAGTATTCTCCTTTTCTGATGTTTTCTTTTGAGGGTGATACACCATTAATAGATATCGCTTTCACTGTCTCGTCAAGGTAACCTATACCAAGATAACCTATTGCATTCTCATTTCTAGCGATGGTAAATCTGATGGCGCCACTCGCGGGTTTCTGCAGGGCGGTATTGGATATTTCCGCATCACCCATAACTATTCCTTCAAAAGTAGATCTGGTTCCGGAGCCATCCTCTCTTATCACGAGAACTATCTCCCTGTCGGGTCCACCTGCCTCCCTGAAATTGGTTATCTTTCCTGTAAAGATATCCCTTATCTGCTGTATACTTAAATCCTCTATTGGATTGGATGGATGAACTATTATAGTAATGCAATCGATTGCAATAGGATGCACTACTAAATCAGGGTGTTTCAACAACTCATCTTCACTCAGCTCCCGTGATGAGGCCCCAATATTAACAGAGCCTTCACCCACCATCCTGATCCCCGTGCCGGATCCACCCCCCTGTACACCTATCTTCATGTCCGGATTATTCTGTGTGTAGACCTCAACTGCTCTGGTGACTATCGGCTGAACCGTTGTGGAACCGGCAATTGCCAAACCCTCTTCCCCCTCATCCTTAACACAACCAGAAAAAAGTGCAATTCCTACCAGCAAAAATACGATTACTTCGTCTATTTTCATCATTTTAGGGTATACAGATAAAACCCTTTATAAATTCATTACATGTAATGTATATAGATTATATAGTTTATCAGGTCATGTTTATAACGACCTCGGCAATGTCCGATATGTATTCTCCAATTCTTCGAAAGCTCTCGTAGATGAGAAGTGTTTCGCATTCTTTTTCCTTTATATCCCTTATTATCCTTTTTTCTTTGATCCTGAAGTCATTTACCTTATTGATTATCTCATCGGCCCTCTTTGAGCTCTTATTCATCAGAGCAAACTTAACCGAAGAATACATGTCGATGAGTTCTTTATATACATCGATGTCCTCTTCCCTGACTTTCCCCCCCTGGATAACTAGATTGGCAATATTCTCTATGTGGTCGGATATCCTTTCAATGGATTTTGCGATCTGAATCCACATGCTGCATTCATACCCACCCGTTGAGGATAACTGCCTCAAAACCAAGAAATAGAATTTATCAATTTCGTCATCTCTCTGGATTATGTCCTTCAGGATATGTTCGTTGTAATTCTCTGCTGTTATGTTCCTCAAAAGTTCTTCCAGAGAGGAAAGGGACATCATGTGCATCCTAAGTACGGTATCCACTACATCTCCCCTTTCCATCATTAACATTCTAAAGACCAGTTCGTTTGAGGTTTCACCGAATTGCTCCATTCCGATCAAAAGGCCCGAGATATCTTTTAAACCCGTCCTTATCTCGGGTGATATGTATTTCTTTGAGGTTATTACTATGGTGTCAAACCCCTGAATATATTTTGTTATCAAGGATCGAGAGATCAGCTCAAGGCTCTTTTTTTCCAGACTGATCTCTGCCTCTATTTCTTTTTCCTCTCTTGGTTTCAGTACAAGATTATCCCCCCTTTCTATAATCGAGAGAACATCACCTTTATTCAGTTTATTCTTTCTAACCCACTTCTTCGGGAGGGACAATATATAGGTAGATTCCCCCGTAAGCTGTATTTTTCTATAGTCCATCTTTGTACCTCAAACGAATGGTCTATATACTCTATATACATCATTCTTAAAAAGAATATAAATAAAGAAATAAGTAAAATATATAGTCTATATAGTTTATTTAGAACTCTTTATATTCTCGAGTGACCAGAACATATTATGGCCGAATTAAATGTTATCGAGAGTGCTCACAGAACAAATATTAAAAGACTCGCCGAGGAATTCGGGGAAAGTTACGAGAGTGAAATAACGGAATTGTATAGTACTCAACGTGAAGCCGACGAGAGCAGGGCGAGAATAAATGATTTTATACCGATCTTCACATACAGGGCAGTAAGGGAAGTTCTTAGAGGGATATATTAAAAGGTATCTTCTGTTAAGGGATTCTGATTTCTTTTCCATCCTTTATGCGCGAATTCTATAATAATAACATGCTAAGAGGAGAGGTCAAGGGGATTCCAACTGAAAGGAAAATCGACAGAGCAGTTATAGATCAGATGTACGAAGAGGGATTCCTGTATGCAAAATACGGGGCATATGCCAGAAGAACACACGGATGCAAGATCTTTAAGGTTCCGATGAACGCCGGTTTTACCTGTCCGAACTGGGATGGCAGGATCAGCAAGGAAGGATGCATATACTGCCCGGACTTTGCAAGACAGTTCACCTATGAAAGCTTCAGATGCGTTATCTCGAAGGACATACGTGGACAGGTAGTGCATCAGATTGATTATTATAAAAAGAAGGGTGCGGGAGAAAAGGCCTTGGTCTATGTTGCATTCGGCACGAACACCTATGCTCCGGTGGAGGATCTGAGAAAGATATATGATGCAGCCTTAGAGCATCCGGACGTCATTGGCTTGAGCATCGGAACAAGGCCGGACTGCCTACCAAAGGAGGTTCTTGACCTTCTTGCAGAGTATGTGAAAGATGGTTATGAGATATGGCTTGAGATAGGCCAGCAGTCCCCTCACTATCACACTACGGAGAGCACCTACAGGGGCCACGGCTCGGCGGAGTTGCTCAGGGTTATTAGGGAGTGTCATAAAAGAGACATTCTAACTATGGCCTTCCTGATCATGGGGCTTCCCTACGAGACCCCCTCAGAGATGATCGAGACAGCCAGGATAGTCTCTGAGGCAGGTACTGATGCATTAAAGCTTTATCCCTTGCTGGTCATGCACAATACAAGGCTTTCAAGAGATTACCGTTCAGGAAGATACAGGCCAATCAGCATGAGTGAGTACGCATCCATTATAGCGGATTTCTTGGAGCATCTTAGCCCTTATGTCCTTATCCAGAGGATATCCAAGGACTGTGGATTGGATGGTAAGATTGCTCCTGAATGGGATACACACCGCTTCCTCGTCGGTCCGAGGGTGGAGAAGATTCTTACATTGAGGGGTACAAAACAGGGTTGTAAATATAAGATGGGTCTCTCAGCTGATGAATTGACGCCTTTAAAGAAGGCGTCTGTTATCCCGGAGGGCTTATAGCCAGTGATATTTATGATCCCCCTTTAATTTCATGAATTCGTTGATTTTGTAGATTCTCTTCGGCTTAATCTGAATCATAGCCTGCTGATTCATCACATCTCTGACAAGAATCTTCCCCTCCTTTTTCACAGAGTCTTTGATTTTTTTAATCTTCTCGTTATCCCTCACAAGTCCAATGAACCCACCCTCCTTTGATCTCGATACTGCAAGCGCTTCAGCAGAAATCATCCTCTTCGTTATTTCTCTGTCATATAAAGCTGAGTTCATCCTCATTGCCGTGTTCAGATTTCCCTTTAATGCTTCCTGGAATATTATTTCGAATTCTCTTTCGAATACCTTAAATTCTTCTTCATCTGTCTTTTTAGGTTTATTGGGGATGAGTATTATTGCCTGCAGGATCTCCATTTCACCCCTCCTGAATATTTGTTTCTTTTTATTGTCCGCTACTACAAAGCCACCGTAAAAGCTTGCGTAGATTCTGTCGAATCTCATACCAGAGTCTGTGCAGATATCTATTAGATCCTTCTTGTCAACCAGTTTTTCATCTATGATCATGAACTGGTCTTTGAGGTGCAAGTCAATCTTAAATTTATTTATTGAGCCGTGTTTCTTCGCCAATGCACCCGCGACAGAAAGTGCTGTTGCAGTCGCTATCGCCTCTTTTTCGCCGAAGCCCATATCCTCTGGAATTTCACTCTCTGTCTTTATCTCAAGGCCATATTCGTATCCAAAGAATTTCAGAACCTTTTTTGCGATATCTTTTGCTGTTTTGTCATTTGCTTTTATCCCTTTTCTATTTTCCAGAAGTCTTGCGGTAGCTTTCGCCTCTAGATCTATAGCAAAAGATGCGCCCTTATCAACAAATTCTGTAATAACGCCCGTTCCGTGGGATATTGCTTCAATTTCCATCTTCTAATATTATTTACATTTTCAGGCAGAAATTATAAAGTATAAATCTGGCGTACATGTAAGATAAGGTAAAATCGGCTTCGATTACGAAAAAAGAGATAAGCTCAACTCCAACAGCATAATAATGGGGGGGATGTCTTCCATCATAGGTTGATAAGGCCAGAGTGCTACAAATTGAGCAAGCATTTACTTGGAGATAAAACGTATAAGGCATCCGGGATCGTGTAGAGTTACATTTATATACATTCGTAACTATATTATAATATGAAGGTTATTACTGCAAGAATCCCAGAAAAATACCTACGGGACCTGAAGGAAATAGAAAGAGAGGAGCATACTGAAAGAGCTGAGGTAATAAGGAAACTATTGGCTGATGCCATAAAAAACTGGAGGCAGAAGAAGGCATTGAAATTATTAAAAAAGCACAAAATAACCATCAGAAAAGCCGCCAGTTTTGCCGGGCTCACCTATGTGGAGGTTCTAGATTTAGCATCCAGAGAGGGGATAGATATCGGCTATTCACTGAATGAATTAGAAATGGACTTAAGGAGGATCTAATGTGGCAGTAGTTGATTCCAATATTCTAATTCTCATGGGTAGGATTGGAAGGTTACCGTTACTCGGATACCTCAGAGATATCATAATCACCCCTGAAATTTATGAGGAGGTGGTAAAAGAAGCCGAAGGTAAACCTGGTGTGTCTGAAATAGAAAAAGCATGCAATGATTGGATCACAATAACCAAGGTAAAATCGAAAGGGATCGGAAAAATTAGCAAACTGGAGGGGATAGAACGAGCTGATTTATCTATCATTCTCTTAGCCAAAGAAAGCAATGATCTTCTCCTGACCAATGACCGTGCATTAATTCAAGTAGCAAGAAGCAAGGGAATTGAATGTTACTGGTTAACTACCTTTCTTTTGAAGTTGGTAAAAGAGAGAAAGATCGAAAAAGAGGATGCAAAGAATATCCTATTTGATCTAATAGCGAACGGAATGAGACTAAAGATAGAGGTTTACGCTGCCATTCTGAGGGAGATCGATGAGGTGTGATGATATGGCAGAATCGTTAGTCTAGTTAGAAACAGACTATAGTAGGATCGAACTCTGTTTATTTATAGCCCGCTGTAAATATTTTACTGGAAAGAAAAATGCCAATAATCCGGGCGCACGTTCATATCTCTGGTAGAGTGCAGGGTGTCTTTTTCAGGTCAAACGCTCGGGATAGGGTCAGGGAATTGGGTTTGACCGGATGGGTTAAAAATCTGCCTGACGGGAGGGTTGAAGCTGTTTTTGAGGGGGAGGGGAGCAGGGTAAAGGAAATGATTGAGTGGTGTCACAAAGGTCCCAGCTATGCCTCTGTGTCAGACGTACAGGTTAAATCTGATAAGGCAACTGGAGAATTTGATAAGTTTGAGATACGGTATTCTAGGTGAGATAGGTAGCGGCATAGTTATATGGTTATATATCTACATATCTATATATTGATATCTCACAGCGTATTTCTGAATGGTATCGTTCAGTACCCCTTTCCTCTCCTGAAAGCCTCTTCTACAAACACTTCCTTATTTTTTATAACATAAAGAAATCTGTGATCTCCAATTCTTAATCTGTAAGCGGTTTTCTTTTTTCCCACGAGTTTTTTAATATCGCAACCAGAATGAGGGGCGTAGGGATCTTCTTCTAAGCGCTTTAAGGAGTCATAACACCCTCTCCTTTCTCTATCCTCTAAAAAATCCAGATATTTTATCACATCGGGATGGAGAAAGATGGAGTAACTCATTCCAATCCTCTGCTCTTGCCATACTCCTTTAGAGGGATGTGTTTTTCTTTATCTCTCTCTGCTTTTTCGTGCAGAAATTCTGTATATTCATCTAAAGCCCCACGTAAAAGTTCTCGGATATATTCTGCCTTAGAGGTATAATGCCTTACCCTAACTATCTCCTCCAGTTCTTCATACTGTTCTTTTGGGATCCTTACATTGAGGGTTTTTGTTACTGTAGTAGCCATATTTAATACTATAGTAATTAAAATATAAAAGTGAGCCAATTCATCCCAATCACACTTTCCACTCAATATCCTCCCAATTTCAATCTTCCAGGCAGATCCAGGGAATCCACGGTAACATGGGTTACGAGAATCAGTTGTCCATCTAATGCGATTTTATTTAAAGCCTCTCCAAGGATCTCTATGTGTTCTTTATCCAGACTCCCAAATGGCTCATCCAGGATCATCAAATTTATCGAGGAAATTAACCTTATCAGGGCAATTCTCAAGGCGATAGCTAACTGAACCCTCTCCCCCCCGGAGAGCTGATCGAGAGAAAAGCTTCCCTCTGTTGTTTTGATTTCAATGTTGTAATCTTTATCAAATTCTATTCTTTTATACTTCGGGTTCTGATTGATTCTCTTGAAATAATAGGTCATTTGCTCGCTCAACTGCATTATATACCTTTTCCTCAGATACTTCACTATCCCCTTATTCGTGTGGAATATATCCTTGGCATCTTTCAGGAGGCGAATCTCCTTTCTGAGATCCGTTTCATGCTTTTTGAGTTCGGCAAACTCTTTTCTTTTATCCTTGGTTTCCTTGATGTTATCCTTTAAATGTTCTATCTGCAATTCACATTTGCTTATCCTGTTTTGAATTTCATAGCTGTTCTTTACACTATTATCCCTATCGTATTGTAAGGCATCCAGAATGGTCTCATCAAATTCCAAGCTCTTGAATTTCTCTTTGGCGTGTTTTTCCTCTGCAGAGATTTTTAATAGTTTATTATTAACATCCTTCAATCCTTTTTTATATTCCCCCTCTTTGCCGATCTCATCTTGGAGAACGTTGGTCTCCCCTTTAATGTTGTGTAATTCGTCAACCCTGGAATCTATTAGCTTCATTGACTCGTCTTGGTACTTTGCATCTACTAATTCTTTCCTGAGTTTCTTCATCTCTGCTATAATTTTTTCTCTATCTTTCCCCTTCCTTTCTATTTCCTCCTTCAGATAGCTGACCTCAACATTCTTTTTTCTCAGTTTCTCGAGTTTTGGAACTATGTCTTCGAGCTCATCCTTATAATTTTTAAGCTCCTTATCCGGAACTTTTATCAATTCCCTTAGATTTATGATCTCATTCCCTGCAATTTTTTTCTCTTTCTCTATATGCTGAGGAGTCAGTTTTTGTCCACACCTGGGGCATTTCGCCCTATCCTCCAGATCATCGAGACTCTTTAGATAATCCGCCTTTTCGGAAAGGCTCTGTTTCTTTGCAGCAGACTCTCGTTCAAGTTCTATTACCTCCTCCTTAATCTTTTTGCATTTTCTCTCTAACTCTTCTTTAGGTATCAACTCTTTTTGCATTTTCAGGAGCTCTTTCTTTTTTTCTTCAATATTGTCCACATCAACAAGTCTTTCCTCGCTTCTCATCAGCCTGGATAACAGCTCCCTTATGTTTGGATATCTCTCTAGACTTTTTATGTCCGATTTCAGCTTCTCATACCGTTTCTTTTTCTCTTTTATGAGATCTAGCTTCTGATTTATGAATTCAATCTCTTTTTTACCTTCAATGATCTCCAGCCGTATCTCGAATATCTTTTTTTCAATCTCATCCCTCTCCCTTTTTATCTGCTGCATTCTCTTGATCTCTTCCTCCAGTTTCTTTATCCGAGATCCAAGTTTCTTCAATGCCTCTGTTTCCGTTTTCTTGTCCTTTTCCAGCGAGATCATCTCCTTCCTCAATTCATTAATATGCTCGCTAAAGACCTTTTCAGCCTCCTCAGGATACTTTAAGATCTGGTTTGAAATGAGGTCAAAGTTTGCCTGTTTAATATTTAATTCCTCTCTAATGCCATCATAGACCCTTTCGAATCTATCCAAACCAAGCAAAGAATCGAGTTCCTGTCTCCCCCCCTTGATCCTCAAATTCTCTATTAATCTAACCAGACCACCCTGGGGGACATACAGTAATTTATCCAGAACGTTCTCGGATAAAATATCCTGTAATCTGTTATAAACCTCTGTGGGGTTGCTTGCGACCATCCCGGAATTGATCAACATCTGTGCCGTAGATGATCTCTTCAGATGAAGTTTCTTCTCTATCAGATACTCGTCTCCATCCTTTGTAAAGGTAAGCCTTACAGTACAACTCCTTGTCCCGTTCTTTATCTTTCTCTTGTATCTCCGTGCATCCCTGGCGAATACGAACCTGATCGCCTCTAGAATACTGCTCTTTCCCGTGCCGTTCCTCCCCTCGATCTGTAAACTATTGTTTAAAGGAACCTCCAGACGGTTGTGTAATGCCCAGTTTTCCAGCTCCAGGTTTAGAAGTCTCATCTCGTTAATGAATGGTAGGGAATTCAGAAATAGCACTTTTGGATTTTCGCATCTGAAGGGAAATTGGCAGGTTCTGTATGTATGAATTCAATTAGCGTTAGTTTAGATCATCCTTTCTAAAAAACAGAAAAGGTTATGTAATCCTTCCTATAGAAGATCCAATTCCTCGAGAACCTTCCTTATCTTCTCTTCACTGTCTTTTCTTACAGGGACTAAAGGCAATCTCGGATTACCCGCTGCAAGACCCATCATGTTCATGGCAGCCTTTGCTGGTGCCGGATTCGTCTCTATGAACAGGATTTTTGACAATGGATAGAGCTCATAGTGAAGTTTTCGTGCCTTATCGAAATTTCCGTTTAATGCCTCTCTTACGAGATCCCCCATCTTTCTTGGAGCAATGTTGCTCACAACGGAGATCGCACCTTTTCCCCCGAGAGAGATTATCGGCAGATTTATGGAGTCGTCCCCCGAGATGACGGAGAAATCCTTACCGCATAACATAACCTCCTTGGATACCTGATTCAAGTTTCCAGAAGCGTCCTTAATTCCAACTATGTTTGGAATTTCAGACAATCTCTTTGTAGTCTCTGGTTCTATATTCACCATCGTCCTGCTTGGAACCGTGTAGAGGATTATTGGAATATCCACTGACTCTGCCACCTTTTTGTAGTGCTGATAAACCCCCTCCTGTGTCGGTTTATTATAGTAGGGTGAGATCATCAATGCTGCATCGGCCCCTACATCCTTTGCGTGCTTTGTATAGTCTACCGCCTCGGCTGTGTTATTACTTCCCGTTCCGGCCAGAATTAGAGCTCTTCCGTTAACCTGGTCTATGGCTATCTCAACAACTTTTTTATGTTCTTCTTCGCTAAGGGTTGCAGATTCCCCAGTGGTTCCAACGGGAAGGATCCCATCAACCTTGTTCTCAAGCTGAAATTCTATATTTTTCCTTAAACCTTCTTCATCCAGATTCTCTTTTTCGTCAAATGGCGTGATAATTGCCGTAAAAAGACCTTTGATTTCCATTTTCTTAACTCCTTATTCATTATAATTATAAAGTAAAAAAATGAAAACGTTCACTGGGGTCTATAGAATAAAGGGGAAGCTGGCAACCC